>CAZKHF010000037.1:0-15252 GCA_964552445.1 uncultured Bradyrhizobium sp.
TGAAGACGATCGACGGCGTGCTGACCACCGACCGCAAGTCGATCGAGCCCGACGTGCGCGACCGCATGGAGAAGTTGCTTGAGAGCTATCGCGCCGGCGTGCTGGTCAAGCAGGTGCAGCTGCAGTCGGTCGACGCGCCCGCGCAGGTGATCTCGGCCTATCGCGACGTCACCGCCGCGCAGCAGGACCAGCAGCGGGCGGTCAACGACGCCGAGACCTACGCCAACCGCGTCGTTCCCGAGGCCGAAGGCGGCGCGGCGCGCATCCTCGCCGAGGCGAAGGCCTATAAGCAGCAGACCATCCTCGACGCCCAAGGCCAGACGGCGCGCTACAGCCAGATCTACGCGCAATACAAGAACGCGCCGGGCGTCACTCGCGAGCGGATGTATCTGGAGACGATGGAGCGGGTGCTCGGCGGCATGAGCAAGACCATCCTCGACGCCAGCGGCGCCGCCGCGCCGGTGCCTTACATCGCGCTCGACGCGCTGCAGCAGAACCAAGCGGGGGCGGCGAAATGAGGAACCCCTTCCGCGGCTTCGCCGCCATCGTGGTCGTCGTCGCGATCGTTGTCGTGGCGAACTTCACGCTGTTCGTCGTCGACCCGACCGAGCAGGCGCTGGTGCTGCGTTTCGGCCAGCCGGTGGGCGACCTGATCGGCGAGCCGGGGCTGCACGCCAAGCTGCCGTTCATCGACGCGGTCGTCTACATCGACAAGCGCATCCTCGCGCTCGACAACGAGCGCGAGGAGGTGCTGGTGGCGGAGAACCAGCGGCTCGAGGTCGACGCTTTCGTTCGCTACCGCATCGCCGACCCGCTGCGCTTCTACCAATCGGTGTTCAACGTCGCCGGCGCCGACGCGCAGCTCAGCGGCATGTTGAACTCGGCGCTGCGCCGCACGCTGTCGGAAGCGTCGATCATCGACATCGTCCGCAACCGGCGCGACGCGCTGATGACCGATATCCGCGACCAGGTGCGGGCGGGGGCCGAGCGCTTCGGCGTCGAAGTGGTCGACGTGCGCATCAAGCGCGCCGACCTGCCGGCGGAGAACTCCGAGGCGGTGTTCCGCCGCATGCAGGCCGAGCGCCAGCGGCTCGCCGCGACGTTCCGCGCCCAGGGATCGCAGCAGAGCCAGCAGATCAAGGCCGACGCCGACGCTAAGGTGACGGTGACGATCGCCCAGGCGCAACAGCAGTCCGAGCAGATCCGCGGCGAAGGCGACGCCGAGCGCAACCGCATCTTCGCCGAGGCCTACGAGAAGGACCCCGAGTTCTTCGCCTTCTACCGCTCGATGCAGGCTTACGAGAACGGGCTGAAGAGCGGGACGCGGGCGATACTGGGGCCGAAGTCGGACTTCTTCCGCTATTTCGCGACGCCGACCCCAGCCCCGGCGTCGGCTTCGACGCCCGCGGCGGCGGCGCCGGCCGCTCCCGCCGGCGTCGCGCCGGCGGCGCCGGCGGGCGGCTGAGGCGCGCGGCCAGGGCGGCGGCTTTCGGCCGCGCGGGGGGCCCGGGCGCGGACGCCGCCGCGAGACGGCTCTGCTCGCCGTTTTCGCCGCGTAACCGACATGATTGACGGTCAAGCTGACGACAAATCGGCGCTCACGGCGCCTGCGGCCGCTGACGTCGGTCCGCCCAACCATCAGAGAGGACGCTAATGCCGATGCAACCCCTCAAGGCGACGAATAGGCCGCGCGGCGTCAGGAAGGCGACACGGGTCTTGATGATGGTCGCGGCGATGGCGCTTGGCGCGTCGGGGCCGTTCCTCGCCGCGCCCGCCTTCGCCCAGGGGCGTCCGACCAATCTCGCCGATCTGGTCGACGCCGTCGCCGAGGCGGTGGTCAACATCTCGGCGACCCAGACCATCGAGGACAGGAGCGCCGAGGCGGCGCCCGAGACCCCGCGCGGCACGCCGTTCGACGAGATGTTCGACGAGTTCTTCAAGAACCACGGCTCGAACAATGGCGCGCCGCGGGCCCATAAGACCTCGTCGCTCGGCTCCGGCTTCGTCATCGACCCGAGCGGGATCGTGGTGACGAACAATCACGTCATCGGCGACGCCAACGACGTCGTGGTGATCTTCACCGACGGGCGCAAGCTCAAGGCCAAGATCGTCGGCAAGGACCCGAAGGTCGACGTCGCGGTGCTGAAGGTCGACAGCGACAAGCCGCTGAAGACGGTGAAGTTCGGCGACAGCGACAAGATGCGGGTCGGCGACGCGGTGATGGCGGTCGGCAATCCCTTCGGCCTCGGCGAGACGGTCACCGCCGGCATCGTCTCGGCGCGCAACCGCAACATCGACAACGGCCCCTACGACGATTTCCTGCAGACCGACGCGGCGATCAACAAGGGCAATTCCGGCGGCCCGCTGTTCAACATGCAGGGCGAGGTGATCGGCATCAACACCGCCATCCTGTCGCCGTCGGGCGGCTCGATCGGCATCGGCTTCGCCACCCCTGCCAACAGCGTGCTGTCGGTGATCGACCAGCTCGAGAAGTATCACGAGACACGGCGCGGGTGGCTCGGCGTGCGCATCCAGCCGGTCGACGACGCGATCGCCGAGAGCCTCGGGCTCGGCGCGACGCGCGGCGCCCTGGTCGCGGGCGTCGACGATAGCGGGCCGGCGAAGCCGGCCGGCATTCTGGCGGGCGACGTCATCGTCAAGTTCGACGGCAAGGACATCAAGGAATCGCGCGACCTGCCGCGGCTGGTGGCCGCCATGCCGATTGGCAAGGCGGTGGAGGTGGTCGTCATCCGCAAGGGCCAGGAGATCGCCAAGACGGTGACGCTCGGCCGGCTGGAGGACGGCGAGAAAGCGATGATGGCCAGCGCCGAGACCGGCGCGGACGACGTCCAGGCGACCGCCAAGGCGCTCGGCCTCGAACTGTCGACGCTCGATCCCGACGCGCGCAAGACGTTCAATATCAAGGAAGGCGTCAAGGGCCTGGTGATCACCCGCGTCAACCCCAGCTCCGCCGCGGCGGAGAAGGGCCTGCGCGTCGGCGAGGTGATCGAGGAGATCAACCAGCAGGCGGTCGAGAAGCCCGACGACGTCGCCAAGGCGATCGGCGCGGCGAAACAGGCGGGCAAGAAGTCGGCGCTGCTGTTGGTCGCCAACGGCTCCGGCGACGTCCGCTTCGTCGCGCTGGGGCTGGAGTAGAAGGGGCGGGCGGCCCGGCCCTGCCGGGGGCGTCCCTGAGTCGTCCATCGGTGGGCTTGTCTCGGCCGTCGGCGTGGCTTTACGCCGGCCGGCGAACAGGGGCTCGCCAAGAGGTCGACGGCAAGGTCTGTCGCGCTTCCCACCCGGCACGTCCGTTGAGAGCCGGCCGTTTCGAATTTCACGCCGCTCGGGGAACCGTCCGCAGCGCCAGCAGCGCGTGTTTCGGACACGGGACGATCGCGTAGGCGCGACCCGAATCGTCGCTGAACTCGACAAGCGCCGTCGCGCCGTCGAGCGGTTCGACGATCGTGCCGACTTGGCCTCGCAGCAGGCCGTGTTCCGGCAGATCGCGCAGCAGGGCGACCGCCGCCAGCTCGCCGAGCGTGTCGCTGTCGTTCCTCGGTTGCGCGGCCATCACAGCACCCAACAGGTCAGAAAACGCAGAATCTCGTCCCCGGTCCGCCGTATCCAGATCGTTCGTACCACGGCGCGCCGGTCTTGTCGCGCGACCTCCACGTCGAGCCGCCAGCGCTCGCCCCATTCGTCGTTCTCCAGCCGCGCGGCGATCCCCGCGCGCGCCGCCGCCAAGAGCGTCGCCTGTAGTTCGGCTGCGTCCGCTTGCGTTACGCCCAACGCGTCGTGGAACACGCGGGCCTTGTGTCGTCCGCGCGGATGGTCAGGGTTGAGGCAATAGTCTCTCAGCTTGCGGACATCGAGTTCCGCGCGCTCCCCGTTCGGCAACGGCTCACTCTCTCGGAGCGGCCTCGGCGAACTCGACATGCCCCCTCACGCGAAAAGACATCGCGCGACGACGACCTTCGCCGCTCTAAGCCCTCGTCTGCCCGTCCCCGCGCACCCGATACTTAAAGGTGCAGAGCTGCTCGGCGCCGACCGGCCCGCGCGCGTGCATCCGGCCCGTGGCGATGCCGATCTCGGCGCCGAAGCCGAATTCGCCGCCGTCGGCGAACTGGGTCGAGGCGTTATGCAGCACGATCGCCGAGTCGACCTTGGCGAGGAACTTTTCCGCCGCGGCGCGGTCCTCGGTGACGATGCTGTCGGTGTGGTGCGAGCCGTAGGTCTCGATGTGCTCGATCGCCGCGTCGAGCCCGTCGACCACCTTGGCCGAGATGATGGCGTCGAGATATTCAGTGCGCCAGTCCTCCTCGCTCGCCGCCGTCACGCGGGGATCGACCGCTCGCGTCGCCTCGTCGCCGCGCACCGCGCAGCCCTTGGCGAGCAAGGCCTTGACCAGCGGCGCGAGCATGGTCGGCGCGGCGGCGCGGTCGACCAGCAGCGTCTCGGCGGCGCCGCAGATGCCGGTGCGGCGCATCTTCGAGTTGATCAGCAGCGTGATCGCCTTGTCGAGGTCGGCGGCGCGGTCGACGTAGACGTGGACGATGCCTTCGAGATGGGCGAACACCGGCACGCGCGCCTCGCGCTGCACCCGCGCCACCAGGCTCTTTCCGCCGCGCGGGACGATGACGTCGAGCGCGCCGCCGAGGCCCTCCAGCATCTCGCCTACCGCCTCGCGCGAGACGAAGGGGACGCGCGAGATCGCCGCCTCGGGCAGACCCGCCTCCTTGAGGCCGGCGACCAGGCAGGCGTGAATCGCCGCCGAGGACTGGAAGCTGTCGGAGCCGCCGCGCAGCACCACCGCGTCGCCCGCCTTCAGGCACAAGGCGGCGGCGTCGGCGGTGACGTTGGGGCGGCTCTCGTAGATCACGCCGACGACGCCGAGCGGCGTCGACACGCGCTCGATCGTGAGCCCGTTCGGACGTTCGAAGGTCGCCAGCACCTTGCCTACGGGATCGGGCAGCGCGGCGACGACCTCGAGTCCGCGCGCGATCGCCTCGACCCGCTTCGGGTCGAGCGCCAGCCGATCGATGAACGCCGGCGTCAGGCCCTTGGCGCGGCCCGCCTCGAGGTCGCGCGCGTTGGCGGCGAGGATTTCGCCGGCGCGCTCGCGCAAGAGCCGCGCCGCCGCGAGCAGCGCGCGGTTCTTGGTCTCGGCGGAGGCGTCGGCCAGCGCGCGCGCCGCCCCGCGCGCCGCGGCGCCGATGGCGCGCATGGCCGCGCGGATGTCTTGCGCTTCTGCGTCGGGCGCGGTTTCGCGGAGTTTCACGGTCTGGGTCATTGGCGTTCGCCGCGGCTTCTTGAGAGCAAATTGCGCGCGAGCCCGCGCGCGATCTCACTCTGGCCTGAGAAATATGCGCTGTTTGGCTGTCGGCAATAGCACGCCGCCGCCCGCGCTTCAAAGCCGAGGGGAGGGCGGTCGGCCGCGGGGCTTCAGAGCGGCGCGCGGAAACCGGCGTCGACGGCGAGCTGTTCGCCCGCTTGCAAGCGCCATTGGCGAGGCCGCGCGCCTTTGGCGACGCGCCGGCTCCGCGCGTCGCGTCGCTTATTCCCTGGTTCCTGCGGCGAGTCTCACGCCTTGGCGTCGAGCCCGTAGAGCGAATGCAGCGTGCGCACCGCGAGCTCGGCGTAGGCCTCGTCGATCAGCACCGAGAACTTGATCTCGGAGGTGGTGATGGCGCGGATGTTGACGCCCTTCTCGGCCAGCGCGCGGAAGGCGCGCGCGGCGACGCCGGGGTGGCTGCGCATGCCGACGCCGATGGCGGAGATCTTCACCACCTCGGGCGCGCCCTGCAGCGCCGTGTAGCCGATCGCCGCGCGGCGCTCCTCGAGGATCGCCTTGGAGCGCTCGAACTCGGCGCCCGGCACGGTGAAGGTGATGTCGGTGGTGGTCGAGTCGTCGGACACCACCTGGATGATCATGTCGACGTTGACGCTCGCTTCGGCGAGGGGGCCGAAGATCGCCGCGGCGACGCCGGGCTTGTCGGCGACTCCGCGGAGCGTGATCTGCGCCTCGTCGCGCGAGAAGGCGATGCCGGTGACCACCTGCTGTTCCAAGATGTCCTCCTCGTCGCAAATCAAGGTGCCCAGCTTCGGGTTGGCGGGGTCGTCGAAGGACGAGCGCACGTAGAGCCGGACCTTGTGCACCATCGCCACCTCGACCGAGCGCACTTGCAGCACCTTGGCGCCGAGCGAGGCCATTTCCAACATCTCCTCGAAGGAGACGCGATCGAGCCGCCGCGCCTTGGGGACGATGCGCGGATCGGTGGTGTAGACGCCGTCGACGTCGGTGTAGATGTCGCAGCGGTCGGCGTGGAGCGCCGCGGCGAGCGCCACCGCCGAAGTGTCGGAGCCGCCGCGGCCGAGCGTCGTCACCTTGCCGCTGTCGGCGTGAACGCCCTGGAAGCCGGCGACGACGGCGATCTCGCCGCGCTTGAATCCGTCGAGGATTTTGCCGCCGTCGATGTCTTCGATGCGCGCCGCGCCGTGCGCGTCGTCGGTGGTCAGCGGGATCTGCCAGCCCTGCCAGGAGCGCGCCTCGATCCCCATGTCCTTCAGCACCATCGCCAGCAGGCCGGCGGTCACCAGCTCGCCCGAGGCGACCACCGCGTCGTATTCGGCGACGTCGTACATCGGCGCCGCCTCGCGGCACCAGGCGACCAGCTCGTTGGTCTTGCCCGCCATCGCCGAAACCACCACCGCGACCTCGTTGCCGGCGTCGGCCTCGCGTTTGACATGGCGCGCCACGTTGCGAATGCGTTCGACGTTGGCGACGCTCGTGCCGCCAAACTTCATCACCAGACGCGCCATGAGGACACCGGGAGAAAGACGAAAGGAAGCGGCTCGCGCCGCCGTCGAGCCGCGCGTATAAAGGCGCTTCCGAGGGCGGTCAACGCCTCTGATATGGAGATCGGCGATATGCCCGCCCCCGGCGTCATCGATGAGGAGGTCGATCGCTTCGCTTCGCTCGGCGAGCAATGGTGGAGCGCGACCGGGCCGATGGCGGCGCTGCATCGCATCAACCCGCTGCGCCTCGCCTGGGCGCGCGACGCCATCGTCGGCCATTTCCGCCGCGCCCGTCGCGACGACGCGCCGCCGCTCGCCGGCCTGACGCTGGTCGACATTGGCTGTGGCGGCGGTCTGTTCGCCGAGCCGCTGTCGCGGCTCGGCGCCGAGGTGGTCGGGCTCGATCCGGGCGAAGCCTCGATCGCGGTCGCGCGCGCCCACGCCGAGGCGACGGGGGCGCGGCTCGCCTATCGCGTCGGCGTGGTCGAGGATCTCGCGCGCGAGGGCCAGCGCTTCGACGTGGCGACGGCGATGGAGGTGGTCGAGCACGTCGCCGACCTCGACGCCTTCGTCGCCGCGGCGATGGCGCTGGTCGCGCCGGGCGGCCTGTTCCTCGCCTCGACCGTGAACCGCACGCTGGCGAGCTTCGCGCTGGCGATCGTCGGCGCCGAATACGTGCTGCGCTGGGTCCCGCGCGGCTCGCATCGCTGGGAGCGCTTCGTGACCCCGGACGAATTCTCCGCCGCCCTCGGCGCCGCCGGCTTCACGACGATCGAGCGGCGCGGCATGCGCTACGACCCGCTGTGCGGCGAATGGCGGCTGTCGCGCGACCTCTCGGTCAACTACCTGATCGCGGCGCGGCGGACGTAGCGGGCGCTTCGGCGAAGGCGTCGCCTTCCTTCTCGTCGGCGAGTCTGGCGATGCCCGCCCGCGCGTCGCGCGACGCTACGGATCGCCGTTGAGTTCGTCGAAGAAGGCCTTGTCGGCGCGCGCGCCGGTCCTTCCGCGCGCGACGACGGCGCGGCGGATCGCGCCGACGCGCTCGCGCAGCGCATGTTCGCGGTCGAGGCGGTTAAGCGCCGCGGCGACCGCCATGCGGACCGCCTCCGTCATGCCGCCGCCTTTTCTCTTGGCCAACGTACGGACCAGTTCGACCGTCGCGGCGTCGTGAATGCTGAGGGTCATGATTGGCGCCTGTCCCGATCCGTAGTCCGTCGACGACGGCGCCGTCATCGCCCACGACGCGTCGAGACGCTCCGCGTCTCAGCCGCCGGCGCAACTCTTCAGCGCGCGGTCGATCGCCTGGGCGAAGCCGGCGAGCGAATAGGTGTCGGTGGTGACGTTGCCCTTCTTCGACGCCGCCTTGACCACCAGCTTGCCGCCCTTGCGCATCTCGGCGATCAGATCGTTCTCCTTGGCGGCGTTCTTCACCCACAGATCGGCGCCCTTGGGCAGGAGGTCGAAGGTCGCGTCGCCGATGACGGCGGTGGGGACGATCGCCTCGACGTCCTTCTTGTCGTCGCTCTTCTTGTCCTTGGTCGCTTTCGCCTTGTCCTTGTCTTTGGCCTTAGCTTTGGCGTCCTTCGCCTTTTCGTCCTTCGGGGCGGCGGCGACGTTGGGCGCGGCGACCTCGAAGCCCATGATGAACGACACCTCGTTGCGCACGCCCTCGCCCGGCCGCTCCGAAATGAAGGCGTAGGCGGGGTCGCGCTTGAGGTCGGCGGGGGCGCGGTCCTTGGGCTGGGCGAGGGCGTAGCAGACGCGGCTCTTGCCGCTCTGGCTCTGGAACACGCTCCAGTCGCCATAGGTTCCCACCAGCGCCGGCTTGGCCGCCGCCGGCTCGCTCTTCTCCTTCTCCGCCGGCTTCGCCGCCGCTCCGATGGCGGCGCAGGCGATCAGCGCCGCGCAAAGGCCGAGCGTGGCGGCGAGGGAGCGGACGACGACAGGCGCGGCGAGCGGCATGGAGGTGTTTCCTAAGGCGAATCGCGACCGGGGTCGACGATCCGCAGCGCGTTTTCCCGCGCTGCTTGAACCGCGATCTCGGCGAAAATCCGACTCGTTGGCGTTCGATTCGCTCAGCGCGCCAGCCTGCCAAGGGTTAATGAAAAATGAGTAAAATTCGCGGCCTGTGAGACGAACGCGCCGCTTTGGGCCCGACCCGGCGGGGGCTTGCCTTCGCTTTCGGCATTGCACAATATGGCGGCGGAGTTGAGACGGCGGACGCCGACCACCCGGGAGACGTCATGGCGAGGCCCACCCATCCGCCGGCGGAAATCCGACGTCTCTGGCGCGGCGACATGCCGCTGTTCCGCGATCACCTGCTGCGTCTCGACTCGCTCAGCCGCCACGAGCGTTTCGGCGGCGGCATGTCGGACGATTTCCTCTTTCGCTACGTCGCCAGCGGCTTCGGCGCGGGCGACCTCGCCTTCGGCGCCTTCGTCGACCACAAGCTGCGCGGCGTCGCCGAGCTGCGCTCCAGCGCGCCGATCTCGTTCACCCGGCCGCCGCTCGAACGCGGCGTCCGCGCCGAGGCGGCCTTCAGCGTCGAAGCGCCGTACCGCCGGCGGGGGATCGGGGAGATGCTGTTTTCCCGCATCGCCCGCGCCGCCAGCAACCACGGGGTCGAAGCGATCGACATCGTCTGCTCCCCCGACAACGTCGGCATGATGGCGCTCGCGCGCAAGTTCAAGATGCGGCTCGCCTTCGAGGAGAACCAGATCGCCGGCCAGCTCGCCGCCGAGCCCGCCACCGCCGGATCGCTTCTCGCCGAAGCCGGGCGCGACGCGAAGGACCTTTCGGCTTCGCTGGTCGACGCGCTGCGGCGCGCGGTCGAGAGGCGGGCGTCGAGAGGGGCATGAGACGCGAAGGGCGCGCTGGAAGCGCGTTGCTTTGAGGTTGAAGCAAGCCCTCGCCCCAACCCTCTCCCGCTTGCGGGAGAACGCGGCGCGAAGCGCCAGATGAGGAGCGTCGCGCGATTCCGGCAGACTGCAAGAAGCTCTATTGCCGGCGCTCGATCATCATCGCTTTGACGCGCGCGATCGCCTTGGCGGGGTTGAGCCCTTTCGGGCAGGTGTTGGCGCAGTTGAGGATGGTGTGGCAGCGATAGAGGCGGAACGGGTCTTCGAGCGCGTCGAGCCGCTCGCCGGTCGCTTCGTCGCGCGAATCGATCAGCCAGCGATAGGCCTGCAGCAGCACGGCGGGGCCGAGGTAGCGGTCGGCGTTCCACCAGTAGCTCGGGCAGGAGGTCGAGCACGAGGCGCAGAGGATGCACTCGTAAAGGCCGTCGAGCTCGGCGCGGTCCTGAGGCGTCTGGCGCCATTCCTTCTCCGGGGTCGGCGAGGCCGTCTTCAGCCACGGCTCGATCGAGGCGTGCTGGGCGTAGAAATGGGTGAGGTCGGTGACGAGGTCCTTGATCACTTCCTGGTGAGGCAGCGGATAGATCTTCACCGGCTCGGCGATGTCGTCGATCGCCGTGGTGCAGGCGAGCACGTTCATCCCGTCGATGTTCATCGCGCAGGAGCCGCAGACGCCCTCGCGGCAGGAGCGGCGGAAGGTCAGCGTCGCGTCGACCTTCGATTTGATCCAGAGCAGCGCGTCGAGCGCCATCGGGCCGCAGTCGTCGCGGTCGACCCAGTAGACGTCGATGCGCGGGTTGACGCCGTCGTCGGGGCTCCAGCGATAGATGCGGAATTCGGCGAGCCGCTTCGCGCCCGCCGGCTTCGGCCATTCTTTGCCCGGCGTCGGGCGGGAGTTGCGGGGGAGAGTGATCTGGACCATCGCTTCGTCCTGTCGCGGCGGCGTCTTGCGCGCGAAGCCGTTCTTGGAACGAAGACGGGGCCGGCGTCAACAGTCGGAGGCTGAGCAATTGGGCGGAGGGCGGGGGCTCGAGCGGCGCGCGTCTGAGGTCTTCCCGGCCGCAACGCCGACCGTCTCCGCTCCGCGCTCGGCCGCGAATTCCCCAATCGCCTTCGAGGCGGGAGGCTAAGGCGTGTTCCGACGGGTCATGCGAATCTCTTGCGATCGAGGCTGCAAGCAATGTCGCCACGCCGCGCCAACTTAAAATCGAGTGTGCGCCGTTATTCCTCTACGGATTCGCGATGGTGCAGGCCAATCCGCCCGCCGTCAAAAGCGGCTGTGACTTTCTTGTCTTCCACGGCTGGAAACGACAGCAGCGGAATCGTATCGTCGATCATGGCGGCGGCGGCGGGCGCGAAAGTGCGCGAAGGGTCGGTGTGCGCAACCGAATCCTACGCGATCTCAGAAGCTTAAGCTATGGCCGCCCACCATGAGAAATCGCTCGCGCCGAATAAGACGGGCTGGACAGTTCTTGTGAGGCAGGCGACATGACAAAATACCTCGTCACGTTCACGTACAGCATCGAAGGCAGGCGCAATTTTATCAAGGAAAGGGCTACGAGACGAGAAGAAGCGATACGAGCGGCCTACGCCAGCGCTGGGGGCAAGATCGAAGCTTTGTACTGGGCCATCGGCGGAGAGTTTGATGGCGTGGCCATCGCGGAATTTCCCGACGTCGCCTCGTTTGGCGCAATCTCAACCACCATGATGGCTTCCGGCGCGCTGAGCGAGGCCCACACGGTCGACCTGTTGACGACGACGGAAATGGACGCCGCGCTCGGCAAGTTGGTGTCGTACCGCCCGCCCGCCGGATAAGCGGCGTCCCCTCTCCTTGGCGACCGAGTCGGCGGCGCAGGCGCTCGATCATCGGGGGAGCGGGAATTCTTCCTGCGAGTCGAGGGCGCTCTCCGCCGAAGCGCGCCGCTTGTCTCGGCCGCCGCGGCCTCCCGCGTCTTTCCCGCCGCCGCCTCGCGCGCCATAGTGGCGCGGCCTCGCCGCCCTCGCCGGAGCCCCTCCATGACGCTCGTCCTCAGCCGCCGCGCCTTGCTCGCCGGCCTCGCGGCGTTCGCCGCCGCCGCGCCCGCCCGCGCGGCGCTCTCTTCGGCCGAGATCGAAGCGCGCTTCGTCGCCATCGAGGCCGGCGCCGGCGGCCGGCTTGGCGTCGCGGTGATCGACTCGGGCGACGGGCGGCGGGTCGGGCGGCGCGCCGACCAGCGCTTCCCGATGTGCTCGACCTTCAAGGCCCTCGCCGCCGCCGCGGCGCTGAAGCGGGTCGACGAAGGCGCCGAGCGGCTCGACCGAAGCGTCGCGTATGGCCCGGCCGATCTCTTGGACTACGCGCCGGTGACGAAGGCGCATCTCGGCGAGGGCGCGATGACCCTCGGCGACATTTGCGCGGCGGCGATCCAGTGGAGCGACAACACCGCGGCGAACCTGCTGCTCGCGGCGATCGGCGGCCCGGCCGGCTTCACCCAATTCGCGCGCTCGCTCGGCGACCAGGTCACGCGGCTCGACCGCGACGAGCCGAGCCTCAATTCGGCCATCCCCGGCGACGAGCGCGACACGACGACGCCGATGGCGATGGCGCGCGACCTGCAAGCGGTCCTGCTCGGCGACGCGCTGTCGCCAGCCTCGCGCCGCCAACTCGAAGCGTGGATGATCGGCGACAAGGTCGGCGACAAGCGGTTGCGCGCCGGCCTGCCGCCCAACTGGGGGATCGGCGACAAGACCGGCACCGGCGACCACGGCGTCGCCAACGCCATCGCCATCCTGCGCCCGCCCGGCCGCGCGCCGCTTTTCGCCGCGGTCTACTACGCCGAGTCGTTAGGCTCGCCGGACGAGCGCGACGCCGTCCACCGCGAGGTCGCGCGAACCGTCGCCGAAGGGTTCTGACTGGCGAGCGTCGTCTCGCAGCGGCGTTGCGCCGCAGTCGCAGGCGACCACCCCGCCTACCGCGCGCGCCTTCTCATCGGTAAAATAACCGTGATGTTCCACCATCGCGGCTCGTGTGAGACGCGATCGCCCGCGGCGCATCGGATTGAGGAGAGGATATGAACCAGCGCATCATCGCCGTCGCCTGCATTGTTCCTTTGATGGCGGCGAGCGGCGCGATTCCGACCGTCGCCGTCGCCGCGCCGAACTGCACCGAGTGGATGGACCAGGGCGACGGCACGTCCTGGAAGGAATGCGTGAACGACGACGGCACGCAGGTTTGCTACCGGATCAACAACGCGCCGGGAAGCGTCGCCCAGAAGGTCAAGTGCTCGTAAGCAGAGGCTTTGCGCCTCGGCGGCGGGCCGGCCCAACGACGGTCCGCCGCTTCATTCTCCGCGGAACGCGCGCCACGCCGGCCGTTTGTGGCCGGAAGAATCCATCAGGCCCATCGCCGCGAACAGTCCGTCGCCGTTGGGGTCTTCGAGAAACAGCCAATAGACGCGCGCCGCCGGGAACGCCGCCGCGGCGGCGAAGGCCTGCGACAGGCGTTGCGCCTGCGTCTCCGGCGAGCCGGGCTCGACGCGGCCCTTCAGCGCCACCGGACGCGCGGCGAAGCCGGTCTCGGTGATCCAGATCGGCTTCGCGCCCGCCCCCGCCGCCGCCGCCAACGCGCGGACATGATCGAGATAGGAGGCGAAGGTCCAGCCGTTGACCCGCACGTCGGGCGGATAATCGTCATGGACATTGACGACGTCGTAGGCGCCGGTGCGCAGGATGGCGGAGGCCCACGCGTCGGCCTTGCCGAAGAACTGGTCGCGCGGCTCCGGCGCCTCGAGCGGGAGCGCGACGCCGCAGGCCATGGCGGAGGGGAGCACGATCGCTTGCGGGTCCGCCGCCTTCAGCGCGCGGTAGCTGACGGTGAGCAGATCGAGATAGTCGGCGAGGCTTCCCGCCCAGAACAGCGCGTTGACCTCGTTCTCGATTTCGTAGGCGACCGATTGGCCGCGATAGCGCAGCGCGAGCGCGGTGAGGAAGTCGCGCCAGGCCGACATCGAGCGCGGGCGCGAAGCGTGCTGGTAGGGACGGTCGGGGTCCGGCGGCCGAACCGCGCCCCAGTCCGAGACGGAGCGCAGCGTCAGCAACAGGCTGGAGCCGGCGCCGTGGGCGGCGGCGACCGCGGCGTCGAGCTTGCTCCAGTCGTAGCGCCCCTCCGACGGTTCGACCTCCCGCCACAGCACTTCGGCGCGCGCCGAGCGCGCGCCGGCTTCGGCGAAGGCGGCGGCGGCGGCGAGATAGGCGTCGAGCGTCCAGGCGTTGAGGCCGCGGATCGCCTCGGCCGCAGCGACCTCTCCCGCGCGAGGCGTCCACGCTGCGACCAGCGCGAACAGCAGGGCGGCGATCGAGGCGAGGGGGCGGCGTATGACGCGCATGCGCGAGGACCTCCGGCGTGAAAAGCCGCATCGACGACGCTACGCGCGTGGCGGATGCGACGCCCCCTCCGCCCTGCCCAAGTTCCAGGCGCAAGTCTAGGGTAGAAATTGGCGCAGGGGGCGTCGAGGCGCCGCCCTCGCCGGATTGGCGCAACCCTTCGCGCGGGAATCGCGCGGAGCTCAGTACACCCGCGCTTTCGGCTCGACGTAGGCGACGTCGTTGGTCAGCGTGTAGGCGTGCAGCGGGCGATAATCGAGCCGCGCCTCGCGCTTGTCGGCGTCGATCCAGGCCAACGTGTGCTTCATCCAGTTGGCGTCGTCGCGCTTGGGATAGTCCTCGCGCGCGTGGGCGCCGCGGCTTTCGGCGCGATTGAGCGCGCCCTCCAGGGTCACCACCGCTTGCACGATCAGGTTGTCGTATTCGAGCGTCTCGATCAGATCCGAGTTCCAGATCAGCGAGCGGTCGGAGACGCGCGCGTCGGCGCCGGCGGCCCACGCCTCGTGGATCATGCGCTTGCCTTCGGCGAGCGTCTCGCCGGTGCGGAACACCGCGCAATGCGTCTGCATGACGCGCTGCATGTTGCGTCGCAGCTCAGCGGTCGGCGTCCTGCCGCTGGCGTGGCGGAAGCGGTCGAGGCGCGCCAGCGCGAAGTCGGCGCTGTCCTTGGCGAGATCGGGCTGGCTCGCACCGGGTTTCAGCGTCTCGGCGGCGCGCAGGCCCGCGGCGCGGCCGAAGACGACAAGGTCGATCAGCGAATTGGAGCCGAGCCGGTTGGCGCCGTGCACCGAAACGCAGGCCGCTTCTCCGAGCGCCATCAGGCCGGGCACCACCGCGTCCGGGTCGTCGCCAACCTTGGTGAGGACTTCGCCGTGATAGTTGGTCGGGACGCCGCCCATGTTGTAGTGGACGGTCGGCAGCACCGGGATCGGCTCCTTGGTCACGTCGACGCCGGCGAAGATGCGCGCGCTGTCGGAGATGCCGGGCAGCCGCTCGTGCAGCACCTTCGGGTCGAGATGGTCGAGGTGCAGATAGATGTGGTCCTTGAGCTTGCCGACGCCGCGGCCCTCGCGGATCTCGACCGTCATCGCGCGGCTGACGACGTCGCGCGAGGCGAGGTCTTTGGCGCTCGGCGCATAGCGCTCCATGAAGCGCTCGCCGGCGGAATTGACGAGATAGCCGCCTTCGCCGCGCGCGCCCTCGGTGATGAGGCAGCCGGCGCCGTAGATGCCGGTGGGAT
>CAZKHF010000038.1:0-15156 GCA_964552445.1 uncultured Bradyrhizobium sp.
TCACATGAGCAAGGGTAAGGATTTTCGGGCGCCTCGGAAGCGCGGGTTCGACGACGACGGGCCGATGCCATACGAGCCTAAGCTGCGCTCCTCGCGCGGTTTCGGCGGCGCGCCGGACGGCGGATTCGGCGGACCGCCGCTCGGCGGCGGCGCCCCCGCCGCCCCGGCCGCGACCGGGCCGACGGTCGACGCCGTGGTCAAGTGGTTCAAGGCCGACAAAGGCTACGGCTTCGTCGAGCTTTCCAACGGTCAAGGCGACGCCTTCCTCCACGCCAATGCGCTGCACGCTTCCGGGCACGAGACGGTGCCCGCCGGCGCCAAGCTGAAAGTGGTGGTCGGCGCCGGCGCCAAGGGCGCGCAAGTGACACGGGTGCTGGAAGTCGACACGGCGGGCGTGGTCGAGCGTCCGCCGCGCGCCTTCGGCGACGCGCCGCGTCCGCGCCGCGCTCCCCCCGATCCTTCGACCGCGGTGCCGGTCGGCGGCAAGGTCAAGTGGTTCGACGACGCCAAGGGCTTCGGCTTTGTCGCCACCGACGACGGCGGCAAGGATGTGTTCGTCCACATCTCGATCCTCGGCCCGGCGGGCATCACCCGCTTGGCGGAGGGTCAGCACGTGAACATGCGCGTGGTCGACACGCCCAAGGGCCGCGAGGCCATTTCGATCTCGCTCTGACCTTCGTCTGACAAGGTCGTCCGAGCCCGCCCGCCTCGGCATGGCGCGGGCGGGCTTTTCTTTGCGCTTCCGCGCCATAAGGCGCGACGGTTCGGCCGCGGGCCCGCGCTTCGAGGGCGCGGCCGCCTGAAGGAGCCCCGATGCAGCCCTCGCGCGACATCCGCCGCCTTATCGACATCATGGCGGCGTTGCGCGCCCCGGGAAACGGCTGCCCTTGGGACCTCGAGCAGACTTTCGCCACCATCGTCCCCTACACGCTCGAGGAAGCCTACGAGGTCGCCGACGCGGTCGAGCGCGGCGACCGCGCCGACCTGCGCGAGGAACTCGGCGACCTGCTGCTGCAGGTGGTCTTTCACGCCCGCATGGCGGAGGAGGAAGGCGCCTTCGATTTCGGCGACGTCGTCGAGGCGATCACCCGCAAGCTGATCCGCCGCCATCCCCACGTGTTCGGCGACGCGCGCGATCTCACCAGCGACGAGGTCAAGCGGTTATGGAGCCGGATCAAGGCCGAAGAGAAACGCGAGCGCGCCGTGGCCCGCGCCGCCGCCGGTTCCCCGCCGTCGCGCGAAGCCGGCGTCCTTTCCGGCGCGCCGCTCGCGCTGCCCGCCCTGACGCGCGCGCTCAAATTGCAGCAGAAGGCCGGCAAGGTCGGCTTCGACTGGAACAACGCGCGCGCCGTCCTCGCCAAGCTGCGCGAGGAGATGGACGAGGTCGAGGCGGAGCTCGACGCGGGCGCCGACGACAAGGTCGCGGGCGAAGTCGGCGACCTGTTGTTCGCCGTCGCCAACCTGGCGCGTCACCTCGCGGTCGATCCCGAGCAGGCGCTGCGCGCCGCCAACGCCAAATTCGAGCGCCGATTCGCCCATATCGAGGCGCGGCTCGCCGCCGAGGGGCGCGCGCCCGAAGGCGCGACCCTCGCCGAGATGGAGGCGTTGTGGGAGGAGGCCAAGCGGCGCGAGAAGGCGCAGCCTTAGGCCGAGCCGGCGCCGAAGGCGTTCTTTTTTGGCGTCAGCCGCCGGTCTTCAATAGCGTCAGCGCCTCCTGGACGCTGCTCGAGCTCGTCGCCGCGGCCGAGCTCGCGGTGGCGAGCGGCTTGTAGTCGCCGTCGGCGTCCTTGGTCTGCGAGGTCTTCGCGCTGCGATGCAGATAATCGCCATCGGCGGCGCGCCCGGTGACCGAAGCCTTGCCGGAAGAAGCTGTCGAAACGTTGGCGGCGGCCGAAGCGCTGGTCGAGCTCGAAGCGCTGCTGGAGCTGGAAGAACTGCTGGAGCTGGATGCGCTAGCGGAGGCCGAGGTCGAAGCGCTGCTGGCGCCGGCGACCGTCGAGGCGCCGCTGACGGCTGAAATCGACATGCTTTCCTCCTGGCGGAAGGCGAGTCGCCTTCCTTCGTTACGTTACGTCACGCTCGTTTATCAACCGTTAACCGAATGGCCATTGCGCGTGAACCGCGCGCGGCGCCGCTCATCCGACCTGGTCTTAGGAAGCGCCCGACGGAGCGACCCTCGCCAAAATGGAGGCGTTGTGGGAGGGAGGCCAAGCGGCGCGAGAAGGCGCAGCCCTGGGCCGCCCTGGCGCCGCCAACACGGGCTGAAGCGCGTCAGCCGCCGAATTTCAGCAGCGCCAACGCCTCAAGGACTCGGCTCGAGCTCGTCGCCGCGGCGGAGGTCGCCCCGGCGGGCGGCGCGTCGTCGCCGTCGTCGACTTCAGCGCCTTTCGCGTCGGCGGACGAATTTTCCCCGTCGGCGGCGCGCGCCGCGGCCACGCTCTTGACGGGAGCGGCCGGCGCGACGTTGACGGCGGCCGTGGTGGCGGCGACGGCCGAAACGGCGGCGGCGCCCGACGCGCTGCCGATGGCCGAGATCAACATGGATTCCTCACTCGCAGGAGGCGAAGCGTCTCCGGAAGGGAAGCTACGTCAAAGCTGTTTATTGGCCGTCAATTAAATGGATAAATTGCGCCTCGACTTTCAACCCGACGGCCCCGCAAGGCGCGACGGCGCGACGCGTCAGCCGCGGTCCCGGTTCAGCTCGCCCCGCCCCGCCTGTGGAGGCGCGGGCGGCTTGCGGCGCGGCCCAATCCAGCGCGGAATGCGCGCGGCGTAGGCTGCCCACGCCTCGCCGAAGCGCAGCGCGAGATGCACCTCCTCGCGGCGCACGGCGAGGAGGTCGATCAGCGCCGTCATGACCAGCGCCGCGACGACGAACCACAGCGATCCCGTCGCCCCGCCGACGCCGACGAACAGGATGGCCTCGCCGAGATAGATCGGGTTGCGGGTGAAGGCGAAGGGTCCGTCGACGACCAAGCGATCGGCGCCGCGGTTCGGCATGAGGTTGGTCCGGGCGCGCCTAAACGTCGCGATCGCCCAAAGGACGAGCGCGAGGCCCGCCGCGATCAGCGCCCAGCCGAGCGGACGCGCAAGCGGCGCAAAAGGAACGCCCATGGGAAAGACGCGCGCGCCAGCCAGCGCCGCAACAACCGCCGCCGCGCCGATTAGCGGCGGCCAGGGAATGCGATTGGGTCGGTCGCGTCCGTCGAACGACATTTCCTCCTCATGGCCTGGAGCGCGGCCATTATAGCGCGCGCGGCGCCGGCGAGCGACGCGTCGCCATCGCGGCCTGTCGAGACGCCCCGCGCAAGGCCGCAGTTTTGACGCATTGTCGCGGTCATTGCCGGCGGCGGCGCAGGATCGCGGTGCGTTTCTCATGGCTTCATTGGGCGGATGCGACTACGTCGTCGGGGCGGCGGCTTGCGCGGCGGCGCCGGCGGCGCTCCCGGCCGCGCGCCGCGTCGGAGCCAAGTAAGGCGTCGCCGCGATGTCGTCGGCCGTTCCCGCTCCAGCGACGACCAGAAGCCCGGTCGCGCGGCGCGTCGCCGCTGTCCTCGTCTTCGCTTTGGTCGCCGCGCTGGTCGTCCATGTCGGACGACGATTCGCCGAGGATCTTGACTATTCGGCGCTGCTGCGCGCGCTGCGCGCCACCCCGCGCCGGGCCGTGCTCGGCGCGGCGGGCGCGACGGCGCTGAGCTTCCTTTGCCTGGCGGGGCGCGACGTCGTCGCGCTCGCGTTCGCGCGCGTGCGCGCGCCGTGGCCGGCGTTGTTGACCGCCGGCTTCTGCGGCGCGGCGCTGAGCAACGCGGTCGGCCTCGGCGGCTTCACCGGCGCGGCGGTCCGCTATCGCATCTACGCCGCGGTCGGCCTGCGCGCCGAAGCGATCACGCGCGTTGTCTTTTTCATGGCGGTCGGCTTTGGGCTCGGCCTCGTCGTCTGCGGCGCGGCCGCCGCCCTCGCCGAATCCGGCGCGCTCGCCGCCTATCTCTCGCTGCCCGCCGCGCCGCTACGCGGCGCGGCGGCGGCGGCCCTGGCCCTCTCCGCCGCGCTTGCGGTCGGGCTGCAGGGACGCGTCCTCCGCGTCGGCGATCTCGAAGCGCAGACGCCGAGCGCAGGCGCCTTCGCCGCGCAGGTCGCGCTGACCGGCCTCTACCTCGTCGCCGCGGCCGCGGCGTTCTGGGCGCTGCTGCCCGGCCATGCGATCGGCTTCCTCGAGCTCTTGCCGCTGTTCGTGCTGGCGATGGCCGCTGGCGGCGTCAGCCATGTGCCGGGCGGGCTCGGCGTGTTCGACGCGGCGATGATCGCCGCGCTCCACGCCCGGCTGCCGTTGGAGTCCCTCGCCGCCACGCTGGTGGCGTTCCGACTGGTCTACTTTGTGCTGCCGATGTACGCCTCGGCGGCGATCCTCGCCGTTTCCGAGACGCGGCGGCTTGCCGCGCCGGAACGCCGCGAGAGCGGCCGCGAATGGCTCGCGGCGGCGGCGCGCCTGTCGCCACGGTTCCTCGCCGTGCTCGCGTTCATCGTCGGCGTGGTCGAACTCGCCTCCGGCGCGACGCCGGCCTTCGGCCGCCGCCTCAGCCTGCTCGCCGCCCACGCGCCGCTGTGGAGCGTCGAAAGCGCCAATTTCTTCTCCAGCATCGCCGGCGTGCTGCTGCTGTTCGTCGCCCAGGGGCTGCTTCACCGCCTCGACGCCGCATGGTGGATGGCGACGGCGATCGCCGCCGTCGCTTTCGCGCTCGCGCTCGTCAAGGGCCTCGCCTACGGCGAGGCGACGATGCTGGCGCTGTTGTTCGCCCTGCTGATGGCGACGCGCGGCCAATTCGACCGCAAGGCCTCCCTGACCGGCCAGACCTTCACCGCCTCGTGGTTTCTCGCCATCGCGCTTGCGCTCGCCGGCGTGGCGGCGCTGCTGACGCTCGCCTTCCGCAACGCGCCCTATGCGCTGGAGCCTTGGTGGCGGCTCGAGATCGACGCCCAGGCGCCTCGCGCGCTACGCGCGATGGTCGGCGCGGCGCTGGTCGCCATCGCGCTTGGCGTCGCCCAATTGCTGCGCGTCGCCAAGGGCTCGGCGCCCCTCGCCGAGCGCGGGGAGCTGAAACGCGCCGAGGCGATCGTCCGCGCGCAGGACCGCGCTGACGCCGGCCTGGTGATGATGGGCGACAAGAGCGTGATGTTCTCGGCTTCGGGCGACGCGTTCCTGATGTATGCGACCCAGGGCCGTTCGTGGATCGCGCTCTCCGATCCGGTCGGGCCGCGCGCCGAATGGCCCGAGCTGATCTGGCGCTTCGTCGAACGCGCCGCCGCGCACGGCGGGCGCGCCGCCTTCTATCAGGCGCGCCCGGAGACGCTGCCGCTGTTCGCCGACGCCGGCCTGAGAATCATCAAGATCGGCGAGGAGGCGCGCGTCTCGCTCGCCGACTTCAGCCTCAAGGGCGGACGGCGCGCGCGTCTCCGCTACGCGCTGACGCGCGGCGAACGCGAAGGGCTCACCTTCGAGCTGATCGACGACGAAGCAAAGCGACGCGCGGCGTTGCCGAGCCTCGAAGCGGTGGCGGCCGATTGGCGGGCGGCGCGCGGGGCGCACGAAAAGCGCTTTTCGGTGGCGGCCTTCGATCCTGAATTCGTCGCCGGACAGACGATCGCGTTGGCGCGCCAGAACGGACGGCCGATGGCCTTCGCCACCATCATGACCACCGACACCCGCGCCGAAGCGACAATCGCGCTGATGCGCCACACCCGCGACGCGTTGCCCTGGGCGATGGAGTTTTTGTTCGCGCGCATCATGCTCGCCTTCAAGGAGGCGGGCTACGGGGAGCTGAGCCTGGGCATGGCGCCCCTGAGCGGCCTGCCCGAATCGCCCGCAGCCTCGCGCTGGAGCCGCATCGGTCGGCTGATCTGGCGGCACGGCGCCAATCTCTACAATTTCCCCGGGCTGCGCGCCTTCAAGAGCAAGTTCGACCCCTGTTGGGCGCCGCGCTATCTCGCCGTCTCCGGCGCGCTCGGGCCGCTGTTCGCGCTGGCCGACGCGGCGGCGCTGATCAACAATTCCGGCGCGACGGCGAGGCTCGCGTGAGAGCGCCGCTGCTTATCGCCTTCGCCCTGGCGGCGCCCCTGCTCGTCGCCTCGCCGGCGCCCGCCGAGACGATCGACGCGGCGAGCTTCGGGACGGCGCGGGTCGCGGCGCCGCCAGGCGCCATCCTTGGCTATGTCGCCCTCTTCTCCGGCGACGACGGCTGGACGGCGGCCGACGACGAGACCCTGGCGGCGATCGCGCGGGCCGGCGCGCTCGCCGTCGGCGTCGACTCGAAGATGTATCTCGACAACCTGCGAACCGGACGCGGCGCGATCCGCAAGGCCGAGTGCGTCGACGTGTTCCAGGACGTCGAGGACTTGAGCCGCCAGGTCCAGGCGCGGCGGCCCTCCGCCTTCTACAACCTGCCGATCGTCGCCGGCGTCGGCGAGGGCGGCGCTCTCGCCGACGCGGCGCTCGTCCAAGCGCCGACGGGAACGCTTTCCGGCGCGGTCGCAGTCGACCCGACGGCGAAGGTCGCGCTGACCCGGCCGCTATGCCGGCTCGACTCCTTCGCCCTCGACGACGGCCCGCGCGCTCTCTCCCCGGTCCCGCCGCCGCCCCGCGACCTCACGTTCGCTTTCGACGACAGGGCGGACGCGCTCAGCCTCGCGGGGAGCGATTCCCGCGCGCATCTTGTCGAACTGACCCAGAAGCGGCTTCTCGCCGCGACGGCCTCCGGCGCGGATTCGCTACCCCTCGCGCCGCTCCCCGCGGCCGGCGCTTCGCGCGTCGCGGCGATCCTTCTCTCCGGCGACGGCGGCTGGCGCGACCTCGACAAGACCATCGGCGAGAAGCTGCAGGCGGCCGGCGTTCCGGTGCTCGGGTGGGACAGCCTGCGCTATTTCTGGAGCGCCAAGACGCCCGACCAGACCGCCGCCGACCTCGCCGCGGCGATGGCCGAATACGGCGGCAAGTGGCGCGTCGAGCGTTTCGCGCTGATCGGCTACTCGTTCGGCGCCGACGCGCTGCCCGCCGTTTACAACCGCCTGCCCATCCGCTTTCGCGAGCAGACGGCGATGCTGGCGCTGCTCGGCGTGGAGCCGAAGGCCGACTGGGAGATCCACATGGCCGGATGGCTCGGCGCGCCGCCGAGCGCCGCGGCGACGCCGATCGCTCCCGAACTCGCCAAGATCGCGCCTGACCTCATCCAATGCTTTTACGGCGTCGAGGAGACGGGCTCCGCCTGCCCCGCGCTCATCGGGTCGGGCGCCGAGGTCGTTGAGACGCCCGGCGACCACCATTTCGGCCACGACTACGCGGCGCTGGCGGCGCGCATCCTCGACGGGCTCCGGCGGCGCGGGGCGATGTGAGCGCCGCGGGTCCTCAGCGGCGCTCGCAGGCGTCGGAGTCCCAGCTCGCCTCGGTGAAGCCGAGCTGGGTCGCGGCTTCCCGCTCCGTCGCGTTGAGCTCCTTCCACGACTTCGACTCGGCCGTGTCCTTCGCGTCGCCGGAGCCGTAGTCCCATTTCTCCTGGGTCCAACCGAGCGTCTCCCAGTCGGTCTGCGCCGCCTGGGGCATCTCGTCCCAATCGACGTTGGCCCAGGTGCAGACGTTGGCCGGCGCATAGCCGGCGAGCGGGTTCGACGCTGGCGCGCCGACCGCGACGCTGGAATTGGAGCCCACCGGACTGCAGCTCGCCGCCGCGCAGCCAAGGGCCAGCAGCACGGCGCGCGCGGCGGCGCGCCTATGGACGCTTTTCGCACACGAACTCACGATCACCCCTCCACAGAGCCGAGGCCAACTGAAAGCGCCGAAGAGAGGCTCTTCGCCCGCTTGCGCGTTGGCGATGACCGCCTGAAACGTCAGGCGGCTACATTAGACACAATGGAGCCAAGGTTTTGTCAACGCCGCGCAGCTCTCGCTCGCGTCGACGATGCTCGCCGAGACAAACGAGACAAAGAAGATGGTGAATCTGCGCGGAGCGACGACGGGGGCCGTCTTACCGCGCGCCGATGTGGAACCGCCGCTTCACCCGTTCGACCTTGTCGGGCGGCGCGCGCACGGTGACGCGCACGCGCCCTTCGGCGGTGGTCTCGCGCGTCATCACCTCAGTGTGCTCATAGAGCCAGTGCAAGCCCTGTCCGTCGGCGGCCTCCAGCTCGACGTCGATCAGCGCGCGGCCGCGCGCCAAGCGCGCCTCGATCGCCGCGACCAGACGGTCGATCCCCTCGCCGGTCAGCGCCGAGACGGCGACCGCCGCGTCATCGCCGTTGTGGGGCGCGAGCCCGGCGCGATGGTCGAGGTCGAGCTTGTCGAGTTTGTTCCACGCCTCGATCAGCTTCTCGTGCGCGTCGACGACGCCGAGTTCGGCGAGGATCGCCTCGACGTCGCGCGCCTGGGCGTCGCTGTCGGCGTGGGCGATGTCGCGCACATGGATGATGACGTCGGCGGCGCGCACCTCCTCGAGCGTGGCGCGGAAGGCCGAGATCAGCATGGTCGGCAGGTCGGAGATGAAACCGACGGTGTCGGACAGGATCGCCGCCCCGCCGCGCGGCAGCTTGATCAGCCGCATGGTCGGGTCGAGGGTGGCGAACAGCATGTCGGCCGCGACGACGTCGGCGCGGGTCAAACGATTGAACAGCGTCGACTTGCCCGCGTTGGTGTAGCCGACAAGCGCGACGATCGGATACGGAACGTCGGCGCGGCTGGCGCGGTGCAGCGCCCGGGTCCGCTTGACGCTTTCGAGGTCGCGCTCGATGCGGATCATGCGCTCCTGGATGAGGCGCCGGTCGGTCTCGATCTGCGTCTCGCCGGGGCCGCCGAGGAAGCCGAAGCCGCCTCGCTGGCGCTCCAGGTGGGTCCACGAGCGCACCAGCCGCGATTTCTGGTAGGCGAGATGGGCGAGCTCGACCTGCAGCGCGCCCTCGGCGGTGCGCGCGCGGCGGCCGAAGATCTCCAGAATCAGGCCGGTGCGGTCAATGACCTTCGCCTTGAACTCCCGCTCGAGGTTGCGCTGCTGCACCGGCGACAGCGCGCAGTCCATCACCACCAGAGCGATTTCTTCCGCTTTGGTCCGTTCGGCGAACTCGGCGACCTTGCCTTTGCCGAGATAGGTCGCCGGGCGGATCTCGTTGAGGCTGACGAGCGTCGAATCGACGATGTCGAGGTCGATCGCGTCCGCGAGCCCTACCGCCTCGTCGCGCCGCGCCTCCGGCGCGCGCGCGGCGCGCTCCAGGGCGCCGCCGCGCGCGGCCAGATAGGGGCAGACGACCAGCGTTCGGGTTCGAGCCGTCGCCTGTTCGCGTTTGCCTGGCCCTTCGCCGGCCTCGGGTCGGGTCAAAGGCTTGTCAATGCTGCTCAGCGCCTTCCTCCACCGCCTCGAACATGGTGATCGGGGTCGCCGGCATGATGGTGGAGATGGCGTGCTTGTAGACCAGCTGCGAATGGCCGTCGCGGCGCAACAGGACGCAGAAATTGTCGAACCAGGTCACGAAACCCTGCAGTTTGACGCCATTGACGAGAAAGATCGTCACCGAAGTCTTGGTCTTGCGCACGTGATTCAGGAACGTGTCCTGCAAATTCTGCGTCTTTTCGCTTGGCATGACTTCACCCTAGATGTCGTTGGACCGCCTGTCGCGGCCATTTCGTTCGTTGGGCTTGCGCGCCAGCCCGCGCAAAGCCAGCCGACCCTATAACATTTTCACGTCGGCGCGCCATCCGCGCGCCTGACCCCGCGGGAAAAAAGTCCTTTCAGGCGCGTTCGGCGAAATCGGCGAAGCGGCGCCGCAGCGTTAGCGTCAGCGGCCCCGGCCGGCCGTCGCCTACCGCCCGACCGTCGATCGCGACCACCGGCATGGCGATGACGGTCGAGCTGGAGAAGAACGCCTCGCGCGCGCGATAGGCCTCCTCGCGCGCGAACGGGCGCTCCTGGAAGGCGAACCCCGCCGCCGCGACCACGTCGATGAGCCGCATCCGCGTCACGCCGCGCAGGATGGCGCGGTCGGCCTGCCGGGTGACGAGAACGCCGTCCTCGGCGACGATCCAGGCGTTGGTGGACGCGCCCTCGGTGACGAAGCCGTCGGCGTCGACCAGCCACGCTTCGAACGCCCCCGCCTCCCGCGCCGCCTGCTTGGCGAGCACGTTCGGCAAGAGCTGCAGGCTCTTGACGTGGGGATGGGCCCAACGTTCGTCCGCGAGCGTCACGACAGCGACGCCGCGCGCGACGTTCGCCTCGATGGCCGCCGTGTCGATCGACTTGGCGGTGACGATCAGCCCGGGCTTGACCGCCGCCGCCGGGAAGCCGTGATCGCGATGGGCGACGCCGCGCGACACCTGCATATAGATCAGGCCGTCGTCGACCCGGTTGCGCGCCGCCACCTCGCGCAGGATGCGGCGCAGCGCCGTCTCGGCCACCGGCGCGGCGATGCGCAGCGCCGCCAGCGACGTTCTGAGCCGCGCCAGATGGCGCTCCTCGTCGATCAGCGCGCCGCCGGCGATCTGGCAGACTTCGTAGACGCCGTCGCCGAATTGCACGGCGCGGTCCTCGATCGACACCGCGGCTTCGGCGAGGCGAAGGTAGCGGCCGTTGACGTAGGCGACGCGGCTCATATTCGGATCTCGCTGAAGAAGGCGGCGGCGTCAGGCGACGCCGAGCGACTTCAGCTTGCGATGCAAAGCCGAGCGCTCCATGCCGATGAACTCCGCGGTGCGCGAGATGTTGCCGCCGAAGCGGTTGATCTGGGCGACCAGATACTCGCGCTCGAACACTTCGCGCGCCTCGCGCAGCGGGATGCTCATCAGCCGCTCGCCGCCGACGCCGGACGGCACGGCGGGCACCAGCGCGCCGACCTCGGCGGGCAGCATCGCGGCGGTGATCTCCGCCTCGGGATCGCCCGCCGCCAGAATCATCAGCCGCTCGACGTTGTTGCGCAATTGCCGGATGTTGCCGGGCCAGTCGTGCGACTGCAGCACCGCCATCGCGTCGGGAGCGATGCGCCGCGGCGGCACGCCCATGGTCATGGCGACCAACTCGATGAAGTACTGCACCAGCTCCGGAACGTCCTCGCGCCGCTCGGCGAGCGAGGGAACGCGGATCGGCACCACCGACAGGCGGTGAAACAGGTCCTCGCGAAATTGCCCGTCGGTGATCGCCTGCGCGAGGTCGCGGCTGGTCGAGGAGATGACGCGCACGTCGACGTGGACGCGCGCCGAGCCGCCGACGCGCTGGAAGTTCTGGTCGACCAGCACCCGCACGACCTTCGCCTGCGTCTCGAGCGGCATGTCGGCGATCTCGTCGAGATAGAGCGTGCCGCCGTGCGCCTCCTCGAGCGCGCCGATA
Source organism: uncultured Bradyrhizobium sp. (assembly GCA_964552445.1). Taxonomy (GTDB): domain Bacteria; phylum Pseudomonadota; class Alphaproteobacteria; order Rhizobiales; family Beijerinckiaceae; genus Roseiarcus. Next base: position 11,352 of record CAZKHF010000038.1, read on the forward strand.
CGGCGCGGCCGCTCCGCGTCGGCCTCGACGCCGAACAGCTCGCACTCCATGTTCTCGGGCGTGATCGCCGGCGCGTTGAGCACGACGAAAGGCCCGTCGGCGCGCGCCGAATGGGCGTGGATCAGCCGCGCCGCCAGCTCCTTGCCGGCGCCCGCGGGCCCGGAGATGAGCACGCGCGAGTTGGCCGGGCCGAGCCGCTCGATCACCCGCCTCAGGTTGGCGATCGCCGAGGAGTTTCCGACCATGCGGTTCACCGCGCCCGAGCGCGCGCGCAGGTCGTTGACCTCGCGTTTGAGCCGCGAGGTCTCCAGCGCGCGCTCGGCGACCAGGATCAGCCGGTCGGCCTTGAACGGCTTCTCGATGAAGTCGTAGGCGCCGAGCTTGATCGCGGTGACGGCGGTCTCGATGTTGCCGTGGCCGGAGATCATCACCACCGGCACGTTCTGGTGCTGCTGTTTGATCACCTCCAACAGCTGCAGGCCGTCGAGCCGCGAGCCCTGCAGCCAGATGTCGAGCAGCACCAGCTGCGGCCGACGCGCCTCGATCGCCGCCAGCGCCTCGTCGGAATTGCGCGCCAGGCGCGTTCCGTGCCCTTCGTCGGAGAGAATGCCCGAAACGAGTTCGCGAATGTCGTCTTCGTCGTCAACGATCAAAATATCAGCGGGCATCAGGTCGACCTAGCTCTGTCAACGGGAGAATTGGCGGCGGCGGCGCGCAGCGGCAGCTTCATCGCCACCTGCGCGCCGCGGCCGCCGTCGGCGCGCGGCAGGCCGTCGAGCAGCTCGACGCCGCCATGGTGGTCCTCGAAGATCTTGATCACGATCGGCAGGCCGAGCCCGGTGCCTTCGGCGCGGGTGGTGACGTAGGGCTCCATCAGCTTGTGGCGGTTCTCGCTGGGGAACCCTTTGCCGTTGTCGCTGACGTCGATGCGCGCGAAGCCTTCGTCGTCGCAGCGAAGCGTGACGCGGACCTTGCCGCGCTCGCCCGCCGAGGCGCGCGCGTCGACGCCTTCGCCGGCGTTCTTCAAGACATTGGTGAGCGCCTGGGCGATCAGCCGCCGGTCGAACTCGGCCGTCACCCGCTCGGCCGGCAGGTCGTCCTCGACGGCGAGGTCCGGCCGGCCGATGCGGAACAGGAACAGCGCCTGGCGCACGCAATCGGAAAGATCGTCGCGCGCCGGGCGCGCCCGCGGCATGCGCGCGAACGAGGAGAACTCGTCGACCATGCGCTTGATGTCGTCGACCTGGCGGATGATCGTGTCGGTGCACTGGTCGAACACGTCCTTGCCCTCGACGATGACGCGGCCGTAGCGGCGCTTCAGCCGTTCGGCCGAGAGCTGGATCGGCGTCAGCGGGTTTTTGATCTCGTGGGCGATGCGGCGGGCGACGTCGGCCCATGCGGCGCTGCGCTGGGCGGTGACCAGGTCGGTGATGTCGTCGAGGGTGATCACCGCGCTCTGGTCGCGGCGCAGCGGGTCGCCCGTCACCCAGACGTTCAGCAGGCGCTCGCGACCCTGCCTGAGCAAGGTCGCCTGCCCCTGATGCGACTTCAGGTTCATCGCCCGCGCTTCGGCGAGGATCTCGCCGAGGCGGGGGAACAGCGCGTCGATGCGCCTGCCGACCAGGGCGCCCTGCCCGCCGTCGTCGCACAACAGCCGCTCGGCGGCGGCGTTGCTGACGGTGACGACGCCTTGGGCGTCGACGCCGAGCACGGAGGCGGGCACGCCCGACAGCACCGCCTCGATGAAGGCGCGCCGTTCGTCGTTCAGCGCGTTGGCGGCGGTCAAGCGGTTGCGCTGGTGGCGCAACTCCATAGTCATCTTGTTGAAAGTCTCGCCGAGATGGCCGAGGTCGCCCTCGGATCTGCGCGTCGGCACCTGGACGTAAAGGTTGCCGGAGGCGACCTCATCGGTGGCGCGAATCAGGCGGCGGATCGGCCCCACCAGCTGGTTGGCGAAGGTGAGGCCCATCCACACGGCGGAAACGAGCATCGTCAGCGCCAGCATGACGAAGACGCTGGCCAGTCCGAGCTCGATCTTGTGGCGGTGGGATTCGAACGTGGCGAAGATCGCTGAGACGCCCGCAGCCTCGCGCGCCACCTGCCCGGACAGCGGGTTGATCGCCCGCGCGGCGTAAAAGAAGCTGTCCGGCACGCCGTCGATCGGCCGCATGGCGACGAACACGTCGCCGGCGCCGAGGAAGCCGCAGAACGGCTGGGGCGTCGCGGCGGCGGCGAAGTCGGAGGCCTCGGGCTTGGCGATCAGCTTGGCGTCGGAGCCGGCGGCGATCTGCGTCACCGATCCGTCGCTCTTGATCACCGCCGCGGCGGAGAAGCCGAGCGCGCGCGCCCGCGCGTTGAGGTAATCGCGGAACAGCGCGGAATTGGAGCGCAACAGCCGCGCCGCCTGGGCGAGATCGCCGGCGGTCAGCTCGGTCTCCTGCAACAGGAGACGGCACTGCGATTCGCGGTAGGCCTGCGACAGCGCCCCCGATTCGCCAAGGAACGCGCCGACGTCCTTCATGAACGCCGGATTGATCGCCCATTCGACCGACACCGTCGCGACCGTGGCGGTGACCAGGGCCGGCGCCGCCGCCACCAGCGAGAACAGCGCCACCACCTTGTTGTGCAGCCGCGCGCCGGCCCGCGCGGCGCGGCGCGCGGCGCGAAGGCTGAACAGCTCGAGCACGATCAGCGCGAGCAAAAAGACGACGATCAAGCCGTCGCCGGTCAGGATCGTCCAGACCACGTTGTCGGTCGGAATGATCGGGGTGAAGCCGGCGAAGACGACGAAGGTCGCGACCGCCAGCACCAGCGCGCCGCCGACCGCGAAGGGCCCAAAGCGGGCGGACAATCGCCCGTCGTCGTATCGTCCCGCCGGCCCGCGCTCGATTTGGACCGCCGCGGTCTGATGCGAATCGGAATTGGTCACGTGGGGAGTCTTCGCCGCCGTCCGCCGTTGTCGTCGCGATTAAATCGTGGCGCCGTTGCAACGATGTTGCAAGATTACGACAAAATGGCGGCGAAAGTCACTTCAAGCCGCGAACGCCCCGCAAATCCAAGTCCCTAATTTTCTTGCGCAGGGTGTTGCGGTTGAGCCCCAGGATTTCGGCGGCCTTGATCTGATTGCCGCGGGTGACGGTGAGCGTCGCCGCGATCAGCGGCACCTCGAGGTCGCGCAGCACGCGGTGGTAGAGGCCGACCGGCGGCGGCGAATCGCCGAACGAGCGGAACAGATCGGCGATGTGGCGCTCGAGCCCGGAGACGAAATGCTCCTGCGCGGCCGCGGTTTCGCGCGGGCTCCCGCCGAGCTCCGCGCCAAGCGCGCCGCCGAGGCTCTGCAGCGGCGCCGAGGCGCTGAGCTCCGTCTCGATCAACTGCTCGGTGATCACCTCCTGGGGATAGAGCGCGGCGATGCGGCGGGTCAGATTCTCCAGCTCGCGGATGTTGCCCGGCCAAGCGTAGCGGCGCAGGCGGTCCATCGCGCCGGAGTCGAGCGACTTCGGCGCCAGCCCCTCGGCGACGCCGCGTTGGAAAAAATGCCGCACCAGGTCGGGAATGTCCTCGGTGCGTTCGCGCAGCGGCGGCAGCCGCAGCGGCACCACGTTGAGGCGGAAGAACAGGTCCTCACGGAAAGCGCCCTGCTGAATCGCGTAGCGCAGGTCTTTGTTGGTGGCGGCGATGATGCGCACGTTGGTCTTGATCGGCGTGCGTCCGCCGACCGTGGTGTATTCGCCCTCCTGCAGCACGCGCAGCAGCCGCGTCTGCGCCTCCATCGGCATGTCGCCGATCTCGTCGAGGAACAGCG
>CAZKHF010000039.1:0-14774 GCA_964552445.1 uncultured Bradyrhizobium sp.
CGAGAACGTCGGCAACCTCGTCTGCCCGGCCGAGTTCGACATCGGCCAGCATCGCGACGTCGTGCTGCTCTCGGTCGCCGAGGGCGACGACAAGCCGGAGAAATATCCGGTGATGTTCCGCAACGCCGACCTGGTGCTCATCACCAAGACCGACCTCCTGCCGCACATCGACGACTTCGACGTGGCGCGCGCGCGCCGCGGCGTCGCGCGGCTCGGCGTCGGCGAGCGCGTGAGGGAGCTCTCGGCCAAGACAAAGCAGGGGCTCGAAGAGTGGACGAACTGGCTGGTCGCCGAACTCGCCGCTCACCGGCGCCTCCATCCAGCGGCGCAGCGCCGTGACCATGCTGCTGTTTGATCGGCGGTCGGCGACGGCCGACGACGCGGACGCGCGCCCCGCCGCGGGCGCCGCGCCCGCGCGGCTCGTCGATTCGTTCGGCCGTGCGATCACCTATGTCCGGTTGTCCGTCACCGATCGTTGCAATTTCCGCTGCGTCTATTGCATGTCGGAGAAGATGACGTTCCTGCCACACGCCGAGCTGCTGTCGCTCGAAGAGCTGGATCGGCTGTGCGCGATCTTCATCCGGCTCGGCGTGCGGAAGATCCGCGTGACGGGCGGCGAGCCGCTGGTGCGGCGCGGGGTGATGGCGTTGTTCCATTCGTTGTCGCGGCGCTTGCGCGAGAACGCGCTCGACGAGCTGACGCTGACGACCAACGGCTCGCGGCTCGCGCAATTCGCCGGGGCGCTCGCCGGCTGCGGCGTGAGACGCGTCAACGTTTCGTTGGACACGCTCGACGCCGCGACGTTCTCGGCGATTGCGCGGCGCGGCGAGCTCGCCGAAGCGCTCGCCGGCGTCGAGGCCGCCGATCGCGCGGGAATGCGGGTCAAGATCAACGCCGTGGCGCAGAAGGGCGTCACCGAAGCCGCCGCCGAGACCTTGATCCGCTGGGCGCACGGACGGAATTATGATCTTGCCTTCATCGAAGTGATGCCGCTCGGCGACGTCCAAAGCGAATGGTCGCGGCGATTCCTTTCGCTCGCGCAGTTGCGCGCCGACTTATCGCAGCGCCTGACGCTGACGCCGGCGCCCTATCGTAGCGGCGGCCCCGCGCGCTACTGGCGCGTCGAAGAGACGGGCGGACTGGTGGGCTTCATCACCCCGATGACGCACAGCTTCTGCGAGGGGTGCAATCGCGTGCGCATCACCTGTTCGGGCCGGATGTATCTCTGCCTCGGCCGCGAGTCCGCCGTCGACTTGGGCAAGATCCTGCGCGAAAGCGAAAACGACGACCCCGTCGCCGCCGCCATCCGCGACGGGGTGGCGCGCAAGCCGAAAGGCCACGCCTTCGGCGCGCGCGAGACTGACGCCGCGGCGCTCTCCGCGCGGCCGATCAGCCTGACCGGGGGATAGCCGCCGATTCCGCCGTTCCGCCGGGGCGCGTCAGCCGACGCCGACCATGACGTCGGAGGCTTTGATGACCGCGCTCGCCTTCTTGCCGACGGCGAGACCGAGCTCGTCGACCGCCTCGTTGGTGATCGAAGCGGTGATGACGGCGCCGGACGCGACCTCGATCTTCACATGCGCGGTGGTCGCGCCCTTGGTGAGGGCGATCACTTTTCCAGGCAGCACGTTGCGGGCGGAAAGCTTCATGGTCGTCGCCTCCTGGTCAAGCCGCCGCGCCGGCGCCAACGGGCCGGCGAAGCGCGTTGTTTATAACGATTCTCGGGCATGTTATAACGATTTTCGAAGGCGTCTGTCCATCCAGCGGGCTCTCGAATCGCGCGCCCTATCCGAAAGGAATGCGCCGAAGAACTGCGCCTTAGACGATTCCCGGGCGCCGCGTCAGGAGACGAACAGCTCCTCGAGCTTCGCCTTCTCCAACAATAGGTCGGTCAGCAGCCGACGCAGGCGCGCGTTCTCGATCCGCAGGCGCTCGAGCTCGGCGACGGCGTCGACCCCGTCGGCCTGCGCGAGCGGCGGTCTCGCCTCGCCGATCGCCGCCGCGTCGGGCGTCTTCAGCGATGGTCGCGCCGCGCGCCAACGATGATAGGTCATGACGCTGACGCCGAGGGCGCGCGCGATGTCGCGCTGAAGCATCCCGTCCGCCGTCATCCGGTCGGCGCGCGCAAGCTTGGCGGCGATTTCCGGCGCCGAATGCCTCTTCCTCTTCACCGTCGTCTCTCCGCGCTCGCCGGCCGCGGCCGCCGGCGCGACCGTCGCGCGTAACACATAATAACATACCTGGCGGCCGGGCGGCGCGCATGACCTGCGTCAAGCGGCGCGAATTGGCTGGCTGACGCCGAGAAATGTCGCTTCCGGCTCGCCTTTGGTCATGCGAGGCGGCGAAGCGCGCGCCGATTAACATAAGCGTTTTCCGCCGGGCGACAATGCAATGGTTCTAAATGTATAATCAAGCCATGAAATTACCTGATTCTTCCCCAAGTCTCGGTTCGCGCCGCGACGAAGCCGCAATCGGCGGGCGCCGACGGGATCGGGGCGGGCTGCGCCGGTTCGGGCGTTGCGGCGAAGAGCGATCGCGAGACAACCTCGGCGATCGCGCCGCGCGCGCGAGGCGCGCTGAACACGAACGCTTCACGCCCTCGCGGGCGGTCGAATGGGGAGGGCGAGCCCGAAGCGGGGACCCCGCGGCGTCGTCCGGTCGGAGCCGGCCTGGCGGGTGTCGCGCTGTCGTGGCCGGCTGCGTCGGAGGCGTCGATGCCCTTTGGTTTTGCGAGCGAAATCTCGATTTCCGCGCCGGCCTGCGGGCGCGATGGGGGTCGCGCGGAGGTCGCGGCGCGGCTGGCCGAAATCGCCGCGCTCGAGGCGGCCAATTTCGCGCTGCGCAATCACGTCACGGGCTTGAAGCTGCACAACGCCACGGTGCGGCGGCTGCTGCGGCGGCGCGCCGCGGCGTCGGCGACGTCCGGCGGCTGATCCAGGCGCGCCGCGGCGTCGGCGCGCGGCGGGTCGGCTTGACCGACGTTACGTTATCTATGATAGTCGAATTAACATAATTACGTTACGTCAACCGCCTTCGCCGCCGCGGCGAGGACAGCAACGAGGTGAGAGCCATGCGCGTCGCGATGATCGGAGCGGGGTATGTCGGCTTGGTGTCGGGCGCTTGCTTCGCCGACTTCGGCCATGAGGTGGTGTGCGTCGACAAGGACGCGGAGAAGGTGCGGGCGCTGACGCGCGGCGAAATGCCGATCTACGAGCCCGGCCTTTCCGACCTGGTGCTGTCGAACGTGCGCGAGGGCCGGCTGTCGTTCACCACCTTCCTCGCCGGCGCGGTCGAGCGCGCGGAGGTGGTGATGATCGCCGTCGGCACGCCGTCGCGTCGCGGCGACGGCTACGCCGATCTTTCCTACGTGTTCGAGGCGACGCGCGCCGTCGCCGCCAGCCTGAACAAATTCACCGTCATTGTCATCAAGTCGACCGTGCCGGTCGGCACCGGCGACGAGGTCGAGCGCATTCTGCGCGAGACCCGCCCCGCCGCTGACTTCGCGGTCGTCTCCAATCCGGAATTTCTGCGCGAAGGCGCGGCGATCCGCGACTTCAAGCATCCCGACCGTATCGTCATCGGCTGCGAAGACGAGCGGGCGCGCGAGGCGATGGCCCAGCTTTACCGACCGCTCTACCTCAACGCCGCGCCGATCCTCAACACGCGCCGGCGCGCCGCGGAGCTGATCAAGTACGCCGCCAACGCGTTCCTGGCGACCAAGATCACCTTCATCAACGAGATCGCCGATCTGTGCGAACAGGTCGGCGCCGACGTGCAGGAAGTGGCGCGCGGCGTCGGCCTCGACAACCGCATCGGCTCGAAATTCCTGCACGCCGGGCCCGGCTTCGGCGGCTCATGCTTTCCCAAGGACACGACGACGCTGATCAAGATCGGCCAGGACTATCGCGCGCCGCAGCGCATCGTCGAGACGGTGGTTGCGGTCAACGACCAGCGCAAGCGCGCCATGGCGGGCAAGGTCGCCGCCGTGCTCGGCGGCAAGCCGCGCGGCAAGACCGTCGCCGTCGTCGGCCTGACCTTCAAGCCGAACACCGACGACATGCGCGACGCGCCGTCGATCGCGCTGATCAACGCGCTGCAGGACATGGGGGCGAAGATCAAGGCCTACGATCCCGCCGGCATGGATCAGGCGAAGGCGGCGCTGCCCGACATCGTCTATTGCGACAACCCCTACGCCTGCGCCGAGGGCGCCGACGCGCTGGTGATCGTCACCGAATGGGAGCAGTTCCGCGCCCTCGACCTCGCGCGGCTGAAGGAAGTGATGGCGCAGCCGGCGCTGGTCGATCTGCGCAACGTCTATCCCGCGCAGGAACTCGAGAAGCACGGCTTCGTCTATCAGGGCGTCGGCAAGCCGCGCGAGGAGCCGCTCGCGTCGGATCTGGAGAGCGCCGTAGCGGCCTCATAAGGGCCTTCATCGCGAGGCGCGAAGCGACGAAGCGATCCCGGGGTCGAAACGCTCAGGCCCATGAACCGGGATCGCTTCGCTCACGCTCGCGACCACGGCGCCGTTCGCCTTCGGCTCACGTCACGAAGCAATTCGGCCGGTCGAGGTCGGCGAGGAGGCCGGGGCGCGTCGGCCGCCAGCCCAGCGCGTCGCGGGTCTTTGCGCTCGAAGCGGGGTTGTCCATTGCCGCGAACGGCGCGAGCCAACCGAAGTGCTCGCCCGCCTCCTCGGGAGTCTTGCTCGCCACCGGCAGGCCGAGGCGGCGGCCAATCACGCCGGCGATGTCGCGCAGCGGCACGCCCTCTTCGGCGACGCCGTGGTAGCGCGCGCCGGCCGTCCCGTTTTCGATCGCCAGCGCGAACAGCGCCGCGGCGTCGAGCCGGTGCACGGCGGGCCAGACGTTGCGCCCGTCGCCGACATAGGCCGAGACGCCTTTCGCGCGCGCGATGGCGATCAGATAGGAAACGAACCCGGCGGCGAAGCCGCGGACGCCATCGCCGTGGACGCTGGGCGACAGCCGGATCGCCGAGGCGCGCACGCCGCGCGCCGCCAGGGCGAGCGCCGTCTCCTCGGAAACGCGCGGGGCCGCGCCGTCGCGCGGACGATCCGTGTCCTCGGTCGCAAGCCGGCCGGGCGCCAGCAGCCCGGTGCCGGACGTGACGACGAGCGGCCGGCCGGAACCGGCGAGCGCGTCGCCGAGCGCCTCGATCGCGCGCCGGTCGATCTCGCAGTTCTCCTCGAACTTCGAAAAGTCGTGGATGAAGGCGGTGTGGATGACGCCGTCGGCGGCTTCCGCGCCGCGCTTCAGGCTGTCGAGGTCTTGCAGCGAGCCGCGGTGGACTTCGACGCCCGCTGCGGCGAGCGCCGCCGCGCCCGCTTCCGACCGGGCGAGGCCGAGGACCGAATGGCCGGCGGCGAGCAGCTCCCGGACGACCGCCGAACCGATGAATCCGGTCGCGCCGGTGACGAAGACGCGCATGAGAAACCTCCAAGCTGGGACGAGGGCACTATCGACGTGCCGGTTATCAGGGTAAAGTAGTGACGTTATCAGGGTATAATAGCTAACAGGCGCGCTTATGCCGAACGCGAACGACAACTTGCTCGGGGCCTACTTGCGCGATCGCCGCGCCAAGCTCGACGCCGCCGCTCTCGGCTTTCCGCTGACCCGCCGGCGCACGCCCGGCCTTCGGCGCGAGGAGGTGGCGCAGCGCGCCAACGTCAGCGCCACCTGGTACACCTGGCTCGAGCAGGGCCGGGGCGGCGCGCCGTCGGCCGACGTGCTCGAGCGCATCGCCCGCGCGCTGATGCTGACCGAGGTCGAGCGCGAGCATCTGTTCTTCCTCGCGCTTGGCCGCCCGCCCGAGGTCCGCTATCGGGCGGCCGAAGGCGTCACGCCGCGGTTGCAGCGCGTGCTGGACGCGCTGGCGCTCAGCCCGGCCTTCATCCGGACAGCGACCTGGGACGTCGTCGCCTGGAACCGCGCCGCGGCGGCGCTTCTGACCGACTATGGCGCGCTCGACCCGCATGAGCGCAACATCCTGCGTCTGATCTTCGGCGACCCCCGCGCCTGCAGCCAGCAGCCGGATTGGCGGAACGTCGCTCGGTTCGCGGTGGCGGCCTTTCGCGTCGACACCGCGCGCGCCGGGGCGGCGCGCAACGTCCAAGCTCTGGTCGACGAGCTTTGTCAGCGCAGCCCCGAATTCGCGGCGATGTGGCGCGACAACGACGTCCGCGCGCACGGCGACGGCGCGAAACATTTGCGCCGTCCGCCGGTCGGGACGATCGCGCTGGAGTATTCGACCTTCTTGGTCGACGGCCGGCCCGACCTCGCCATGGTGGTCTACAATCCGGCGACGCCGGCCGACGCCGAGAAGATTCGCACGCTGGTCGAAGCGTTCGAGCCCGCCGCGGCGCGGCCGCCGCGCGCGGTCGGGCCGGCTCGGCGCGCGCCTATTCCAGCATGATCGGCTGACGCCGCGGGCGCCGTCGCGGGCGATAGCGAGCCGCCCGGCTAGAACAGGGCGTCGATTCCCAGTCTCGTCATTTGGGTAGATATGCTGCTATTGTATCGCCCATGGAATTGTCTCAGCTCCGCACGCTGATCTCGGTGGCCGAACTGGGCAGCCTCAGCAAGGCCGCCGAACGCATGCGCGTGGCCCAGCCGGCGCTGAGCCGACAGATGCGGATGCTGGAAAAGGAGCTCGGGGTCGCGCTGTTCACCCGCCACGGCCGCGGCATGGAGCTGACGGAGCACGGGCGCGAGACGTTGAAGCACGCTTCGCGCATCGTCGCCGAGCTGGACGAGATCCGCGCCAGCGCCACCGACGCCGACGCCCCGCTGAGCGGCCAGATCTCCATCGGCCTGCCGCCGACGGTGGCGGAGACCATATCCGTTCCGTTGGCGGCCGTCGTCGCAAAGGCCCACCCCGCCGTGACGCTACGGCTCGCCAACGCCTACACCGCCTACCTGGTCGAATGGCTGCAACGGGGCGATCTCGACCTTGCGGTTCTCTACGATCCTCGCCCCGCGCGCGCGCTTCGCACGCGGCCGCTGCTGCTCGAGAGCCTGTTCGTCATCGGCCCGCCGGACGCCGGTTTCTCGATCGTCCGCGCGATGCCGTTCAAGGCGCTCGACGGCAAGCGCCTGCTGCTGCCGGGCGTCCGCCACGGCCTCAGGACCATCGTCGATCGCTGCGCCGCCGACGCCGGCGTCGCCCTCGACGTCAAGGTCGAAGCCGACTCCTACGCGACTCTGAAGGAGCTGGTTCGCCACGGCCATGGCTGGACGATCCTGCCGCTGGCGCCGATCCACGACGAGGTGGTCGGCGGAGCGCTGACCGCGGCGCCGTTGATCGATCCGGCGCCGTCGCGCCGGCTGGTGCTGTCGTTCACCGCCGACCGGCCGATGTCGCGGTTGGCGCGCTTCGCCGGGCGGACGATTGTCGACATCGTCGCCGAGCGCGTCGAACGCGCCGACTGGGCGGGGCAATTGCTCGCCGCCGAGTCGAACGAGCTATAGCGCTGAAATATATCTATATGCGCGAGCGAGCGAACGGCGAGAGGGTCTCCGCCGGCGATCCGCCGCGCGGCGGCGAGCGCCGCGCGGACCGTTCGGCGGGCCATGATGTCGCTCAAGCCGCGACAAAATGACGCAATTCCAGCGCCGAGCGGCCCATGCGCGCCGCGCGGGGCGACCTCGCGCGGCGCGACGGGCGGCGTCGAGGCGGGTCTATAGCAATACAAATTGGGCATAGCTGACCGATAAAACTTGCACTTTGAGGAAGAGGCGTTCGGGCGCAAATTGCGACCCGCGCCCGGGCGGCGCATCGGCGGCGCCCAAGCGGCCGCGTTCGATGTCCAGGCTGGTTGATGAAAAAGGCTTATATTTATATCGCTCTTGCGACGTTGATTATCAGTACGATGGAAGTCTCCGGGAGAGTCCTCTCCCAGACCCTTAATTCGACTCAGATCAATTTCTGGCGATTCCTCATCGGCTCGGTCATTCTCATGCCGATGACGTTCATCGACCTGCGCAAGCGGGGCGCCCGCCTGCGGCGCGGCGACGTTTTGTTTCTCGCCGCCGCCGGATTCGTCGGGATCGCGGTGAGCATGGAGCTGTTTCAGACGGCGCTGGCGACCACCAAGGCGTCGGTCGTCGCCGTCATCGCCAGCTGCGTTCCGATCTGCGTCATCCCGTTCGCGCGCATCTTCCTCAAGGAGAAGTTGACCGTCGGCTCGATGCTGGCGATGGCCCTATCGACGGTCGGCGTCCTGTGCATCCTCAATCCGTTCAACCTCGACCCCCAGGCGATCGGCATCGCGCTGGCGATCGGCGAGGTGGTGACCTTCGCCCTCTACAACGTGATGGGCAAGCGCGAGGCCGACCGCTGCGGCGGCCTCGCCGTTTCGTGCCTCAGCATGTTCAGCGGCGCGGCCATTCTCGGCGTTGTGATCCTGATCTCCTATGTCGTTCCCGCGCCGGCCGCCGGCAGCCTGCTCGCTCAGTTCTACCGAATCCCGGTGCTGCAAGGCATCGACGGCGGAAACATCCTCAACTTCCTCTACTTCTCCGTGGTGGGAACGGGCCTGCTGTACGCCTTCCTGTTCCTGGCGATGGAGGCGTCGACGGCGACGATCGGCTCGGTGGTGTTCCTGTTCAAGCCGGCGCTGGCCCCGATCTTCGCCTGGATGCTGCTGGGCGAGAACGTCTCCGGACGCGTCCTGGCGGGAATCGTCTTGATTGTCTGCGCCGCCTATTTCGTGTTGAGGCCGAGCCGCGCGCCGGCCGCGGCCAAGGCGGGAGGCGACGTCGAACTCGCTCCGATCGGCCGCAATTGGGCGGAAACCCCTGCGGAGTAAGGCTTTTCCCTCGGCGCTGGGGAACACGGGGCGCCCGGCGCGGGCGGCCCGCGATATCGCGGGCGCCGCGCCTATGGCGCGCCGCCGCCGCTCGGCGTAACAATCGCGAGGTTCTGGGAGCTTGGCGATGTTTCTCTCCAACGACGATCTGGCCGCGCTGGTGGCCTTTCGCCGGCGCTTGCACGAGCGGCCGGAGCTTTCCGGCGAGGAGGGCGACGCCGCCCGCGCCGTGCTGTCGTTCCTGGCCGACGCGCGGCCCGACCGCGTGATCGAAAAGGTCGGCGGCCATGGCCTCGCCGCGGTCTACGAGGGCGCCGCGCCGGGTCCGTGCCTGATGTTCCGCGCCGAGCTCGACGCGCTGCCGATCGAGGAGCTCACCGGCGCGCCGCACCGCTCGAAGACGCTCGGCAAGGGACACCTTTGCGGCCACGACGGCCACATGGCCTCGCTCGCCGCCCTTGGCGTGGGTTTCGCGCGCGCCCGCCCGCAGCGTGGGCGCGTCGTCCTGCTGTTCCAGCCCGCCGAAGAGACGGGCGCAGGCGCGGCGGCGGTGATCGCCGACCCGAAGTTCGAGGAGATCGAGCCTGATTTCGCCTTCGCTTGGCACAACCTGCCCGGCCTGCCGTTCGGCGAGGCGGCGCTCAAGGTCGGGCCGGTCAATTGCGCCTCGCGGGGCTTAAGGGCGATCTTCGTCGGCAAGACCGCGCACGCTTCGACGCCGGAGTTCGGCGTCTCGCCGATGCGCGCGCTCGCCAAGCTGATGCCGGAGCTGACCGCGCTCGGGCGCGGCGGGCCGCTCGACGCGGACTATAGCCTCGTCACCGTCACCCACGCCGAGATGGGCGCGCGCGCCTTCGGCGTCGCGCCCGGCCGCGCCGAGCTGTGGGCGGCGCTGCGCACGCTCACCGACGCCACCATGGGCGCGCTGGTCGAAAGCGCCGAGCGACGGATTCAAGAGGCGGCGGGCGCCGATGAACTCGACGTCCAGTTGGCCTATCACGACGTCTTTCCCCATTGCGAGAACGCTCCGGAGGCGGTCGAGATGATCGCGCGCGCGCTCGACGTCGAAGGCGTGCGCTGGAGCGGCGAAGGCCAGCCGATGCGCGCCTCGGAGGACTTCGGCCGGTTCGCCGCTCGGGCGCCTTCGGCGATGTTCCTCCTCGGCGCCGGCGAGCGCCACGCCAGCCTGCACAACGCCGACTACGATTTTCCCGACGGCCTCATCCCCGTCGCGGCGCGGGTGATGATGCGCGTCGCGCGCGACGCGCTCGGCTGAGGCGGCCTGGCTAAAATGCGGCCTTCCGCCGCAGCGTTATGGACTAATTCTAATTCGTGTTTGACAATGCCGCGCGACGCAGGGAGGACCGGCGTCGGTCGCCGCTCTCAATCCGCTCCATGTCAAATGCCGCCGCCTGATCGCCACAAGGCTTACGATACCGGGGTCGCTCGCGCCCTCGACCGTTCGCGACGCGGAGTCGTCGTCGCGCGCCACTTTCGCTCCGCTCGACAGGCGGCGGCGGCGCGCGCGGCGCCCAGACCCAACGGCCTCGCGTTTCTCGCAAGGCCGGCGTTCGCCGGCGCCAAGGAGCATCGGTTTGGCGACCAAAGCCAGTAGGCATCCCGTCCTGTCGTCTCTCGGCGCCTTCGCGCGCGCCGGACTGAGGCCGAAGACGCCGCTCGCCCGAGCGATCGTCTTCGTCCTCTGCCTGAAGCTCGCGGTCGTCGTCGGGATGCGGCTCTTCATGTTCTCGGGCGAGGCGACCCCGGTCGTCGACGAGGCCGCGGTCGCGCGCCTCCTCGGCGTCGCGCCCCGCTGACGTTTTCAACCGAAAGGACCCGCGATGATTCATCTCGATCCGGCCGGCATAGCGCGATTGCAGTTCGCGATGACGGCTCTCTACCACTTCCTGTTCGTGCCCCTCACGCTGGGGCTGTCGTTCCTGCTTGCCGTCATGGAGAGCGTCTACGTGATGACGGGGCGCCAAATCTGGCGCGACGCGACGCGATTCTGGGGCAAGCTGTTCGGCATCAACTTCGCGATGGGCGTCGCCACCGGCATCACGATGGAGTTCCAGTTCGGCACCAACTGGGCTTACTATAGCCATTACGTCGGCGACATCTTCGGCGCGCCGCTGGCGATCGAAGGCCTGATGGCCTTCTTCCTCGAGTCGACCTTCGTCGGCTTGTTCTTCTTCGGCTGGAATCGCCTCTCCAAGGTCGGGCATCTGACCGTGACCTGGTTGGTGGCGTTGGGCTCGAGCCTCTCGGCGCTATGGATCCTGGTGGCCAACGGCTGGATGCAGCATCCCGCCGGCGCCGCGTTCAATCCCGACACGATGCGGATGGAGCTCACCTCGTTCTTCGATCTGATCTTCAATCCGGTGGCGCAGGCGAAGTTCGTCCACACCGTCAGCGCCGGCTATGTCACCGGCTCGATGTTCGTGCTGGCGATCTCGTCGATGTATCTGCTGCGCGGCCGTCACGTCGCGTTCGCCAAGCGCTCGTTCATCGTCGCCTCCGCCTTCGGCCTCGCCTCCGCGCTGGCGGTGGTCGTGCTGGGCGACGAGAGCGGCTACACGGTGACCGAAAACCAGCAGATGAAGCTCGCGGCGATCGAGGGCATGTGGCGCGCCGAACCCGCGCCCGCGCCCCTCACGCTGTTCGCCATTCCGAACTCGGAAACCCATGAGAACAGTCTGGAAATCAAGGTTCCCTGGCTGCTCGGGGTGATCGCGACGCGCTCCTTCGACCAGCCATTGCCGGGCGTTCTCGATCTCGTCGAGCGCGCCAAGGAGCGCATCAAGAACGGCATGATCGCCTATGGCGCGCTGGAGAAGCTGAAGGCGGACCGTTCGGACGCGGCGGCGCGCGCGACGCTGAAGAGCCACGTCGGCGATCTCGGCTACACGCTGCTGCTCAAGCGCTACGTCGACGACCCGCTCAAGGCCGACGACGCGACGATCGCGCGCGCGGCGCAAGACACCGCGCCGAACGTCGGGCCGCTGTTCTGGTCGTTCCGCGTGATGGTGGCGCTCGGCTTTTACTTCATCGCGGCGTTCGCCGCGGCGTTCTGGGCGGCGAGCACCCACAACTTCAACCGACCAGTCCTGCTGAAGATGCTCGCTTATTCCTGGCCGCTGCCGTGGCTGGCGGCGGAGCTCGGTTGGTTCGTCGCCGAGTACGGCCGTCAGCCGTGGGCGATCGACGGCGTGCTGCCGACCTTCCTCGGCGCCTCGTCGCTTTCGGTCGCCAAGGTGCTGTTCACGCTGTGCGGCTTCGTCCTGTTCTACTCGACGCTGCTCGTCATCGACGTGATCCTGATGCGCAAATACATCGTCATGGGACCGGTCAAGGCGCTGGCGCCGGCGCCGGGCGCGGGCGAACCCGCCGCCGTCCCCGCGGAGTGAGGAGCAAGAACCATGTCCATTCCGGTCGATTACGAAATCCTCCGACTCATCTGGTGGCTGTTCCTTGGCGTGCTGCTGATCGGCTTCGCCATCATGGACGGCTTCGATCTCGGCGCAGCGGCGCTGCTGCCGTTCGTCGCGCGCGGCGATGTCGAGCGCCGTATCGTGCTGAACGCGATCGGCCCCGTCTGGGACGGCAACCAAGTGTGGCTGATCCTCGGCGCCGGCGCGATCTTCGCGGCCTGGCCGGCGATCTACGCGGTTGCGTTCTCGGGGTTCTACATCGCGATGTTCCTCGTGCTGGCGACCCTGATCCTGCGGCCCGTCGGCTTCGAGTTCCGCAACAAGATCGCGGACGCGCGCTGGCGGCGTTTCTGGGATTGGGCGCTGTTCGCCGGCGGCCTGGTGCCGAGCCTGGTGTTCGGCGTCGCCTTCGGCAATCTGCTGCAAGGCGCGCCGTTCACGCTCGACGCCGACATGCGCGCTCTCTATCTCGGAACGGGCCTGTTCGAGCTGTTGAACCCGTTCGGGCTGCTGTGCGGCCTCGTCTCGCTCGCCATGCTGGTCGGTCACGGCGCCGTCTATCTGTCGCTCAAGACCGAGGGTGAGGTGCGCGCGCGCGCGCAGGCGGTGGCGACGATCGCGCCGCTGGTGATGCTGGCGCTGTTCCTCATCGCCGGCGTCTGGGTCGCCTTCGGCCTCGACGGCTATGCGATCACCAGCGCGGCGGCGACAGACGGACCGTCCAATCCGCTGCTCAAGACCGTCGCGCGGGTCCACGGCGGCTGGCTTGCGAATTACGGCGCCCATCCCTGGACGCTCGCCGCGCCGATTGTCGCGATCCTCGGCGCGCTCGCGGTCAGCTTTTTCTCGCGGCAGGCGCGAGGCGGTCTCGCATTTGTCGCCAGCGGCCTCGCCATCCTTGGCGTCGTGGCGACGGCGGGCGTCAGCATGTTCCCGTTCCTGATGCCCTCCAGCGCGCAGCCGGAAGCGAGCCTCACGGTGTGGGACGCGTCGTCGAGCCAGCTCACGCTGTTCGTGATGCTGATCGCCACGCTGATCTTCCTGCCGATCGTGCTCGCCTACACGTCGTTCGTCTTCTACACGTTGCGCGGCCCGGTGACGGCGCGGCAGATCGAAGGCGACGGCCAGAACCTCTACTGACGAAAGGGTTTGCCAATGTGGTACTTCGCTTGGATTCTGGGCGTCCTGCTGGCGTGCGCCGTCGGCGTGATCAACGCCCTCTGGCATGAGATGCACATGCCGGACGAACCGCTTGGCGAATGACGGGCGGAAGGCGGCGGAGGTCTGCGCCGCGGCCGTCGCCGCGACGCTGCGCCTTCTCCCCGTGCAAGCGCGGAGAAGGAGGCGCGGCGACGTGACGACAAGCCGTCCTCGCGATGACGCTGCTCTCGCGTAAAGGCGAATTGGTTCTTTGGCGGCCGAAGCGCGCGCGGCGCGGCGGCCTTCGCCAGCGATTGACGCGTGGGGCCGGCCGTTCAGGCGCCTCGCGCCCGCGTCCACACGGGGGAGACGCGCTCGATCATGAGCAGCAGCGTCAGCGTCACGCCGACCAGGATCATGGTCAGCGCCGCGCCATTGAACACGTCGCCGCGGTCGGTGAGGCTGAAGATGGCGACCGGCAGCGTCACCCAACCGGGCGGGTAGACCATCACCGTCGCGCCGAGCTCGCCCATCGACAGCGCGAAGCTGAGCGCGAAGGCGGCGAGGAGATAGGGCGCGATCAACGGCAGGGTGACGCGGCGCAGGCGGTAGAACGGCCGCGCGCCGAGCGAGGACGCGACCTCCTCGAAATCGGGCGAAAGCCGCGACAAGCCCGCTGAGACATTGCTGAACGAGAAGGCCGAGATCAGCACGAAATGCGCGACGACGACGATCGCCATCGTGCCGTTGAGCAACAGCGGCTTCTGGCTGAAGGCGACCAGCAGGCCCAGGCCTACCGACACGGAAGGGACGGCGCTGGGGATGAAGAACAGCACGCCGAGCGTCTTGGCCGCGCTTCCGGTCTGCGCGCGCAACGCCAGCGCCGCCCAGGCGCCGCTGACCAGCGCCAGCAGGCTCGCTGCGACCCCGGTGACCAGACTGGCGACCACCGCGTCGCCGGAGGCGCCGCCGGCCGCTTCTGCGTAGTGCTCTAGGGTAAAGTCGCTCGGCAGCACGCCGTTCCAATGGCCGGCGAAGCTCGCCGAGAGGATGACGGCGAGCGGCGCGACGAAGATGACGCCGATGAGCAGGGCGGCGACGCTCCACACCATCAGCTTGCCGGAGCGCGACCAGACGAGCATGTCACGCCCCCAATCGTTTCGCGGCGAGACGATAGAGGCCGAACAGGCTGAGCGACAGCGCCACGTTGACCATCGCGATGACGCACGCGGCCTGATAGTCGGATTCCTGGATCGCCTTGTCGTAGATCAGCAGCGGCAGCGTGATGACGCCCTTGGCGCCGATGAACAGCACGATGCCGAATTCATTGACGGTGAGCAGCAGGCAGAGGCTGCCGCCGGCGATCGCCGCCGGCAGCGCCG
>CAZKHF010000040.1:0-14595 GCA_964552445.1 uncultured Bradyrhizobium sp.
GCCGAGGTGACGACGCTCGGCGGCGGCGCCGAGACGCCGGAGCCGCGCGCGCGCGCTTCCACCGAGGACGACGAGAGCGAAGCGGTCGAGCAGATCGGCGGCGACGCGATGGACGAGACGCCGCGCCGGTCGCCACGGCTGCGCCGCCAATACAAGATTCAAGAAGTCATCAAGCGCCGCCAGGTGCTGCTGGTGCAGGTGGTCAAGGAGGAGCGGGGCAACAAGGGCGCCGCGCTGACCACCTACCTGTCGCTCGCCGGCCGCTATTCGGTGCTGATGCCCAACACCGCGCGCGGCGGCGGCATCTCGCGCAAGATCACCAACGCCCAGGACCGCGGCCGGCTGAAGGCGATCGCCGACGAGCTGGAGGTGCCGGAGGGGATGGGCGTCATCCTGCGCACCGCCGGCGCCTCGCGCACCAAGGCCGAGGTCAAGCGCGATTTCGAATATCTGCTGCGGATGTGGGAGACGGTGCGCGAGACGACGCTCACCTCGAGCGCGCCGACCCTCGTCTACGAGGAGGGATCGCTGATCAAGCGGGCGATCCGCGACCTCTACTCGAAGGAGGTCGAGGAGATCGTCGTCGCCGGCGAAGGCGGCTTCCGCGAGGCGCGCGACTTCATGCGCCTGCTGATGCCGACCCACGTCAAGAGCGTCGTGCCCTACCGCGACAGCCAGCCGGTGTTCGCCAAGTCGGGCGTCGAAGCGCAGCTCGACGCGATGTTCTCCAACCAGGTGACGCTGAAGTCGGGCGGCTACATCGTCATCAACCAGACCGAGGCGCTGGTCGCCATCGACGTCAACTCGGGGCGTTCGACCCGCGAGCACAACATCGAGGACACGGCGCTGCGCACCAACCTCGAGGCGGCGGACGAGATCGCCCGCCAGCTCAGATTGCGCGACCTCGCCGGCCTGATCGTCGTCGACTTCATCGACATGGAGGAAGGCCGCAACAATCGCGCCGTCGAGCGGCGGATGAAGGACGCGCTGAAGAACGACCGCGCCCGCATCCAGGTCGGGCGCATTTCCCATTTCGGCCTGTTGGAGATGTCGCGCCAGCGCATCCGCACCGGCGTGCTCGAAGGTTCGACGGTGGTCTGCCCGCATTGCCTGGGCTCCGGCGTGGTGCGTTCCACCGCCTCGATCGCGCTACACGTGCTGCGCGTGATCGAGGACGCGCTGATCAAGAGCGCGTCGCACGACATCATCCTGCGCACGCGCACGCCCGTCGCGCTCTATATCCTCAACCAGAAGCGCGCGCACTTGCGCGATCTCGAGCGCCGCTTCGGCGTCGCCGTCACGGTCGAGGCCGACGACTCGCTGACCGGCGCGACCTATCATGCGCTGGAGCGCGGCGAGCTCGCCTCCGGCGCGAAGGCCGAGGAGGCCGGACGCGAGCCGGAGGCCCGCCCTGCAGGCTATGGCGCGCCGCCGGCCGATCTCCAGGGCTTCGCCCTCGAGGAAGACGCCGAGCCGGAAGCGGAAGCCGAAGCTGAAGGCGGCGGCGAAGCCGAGGCGGAGGATGAGGACCGCGAACGCGGCGAGCCGGAGTCCGGCGAAGGCGAGGCGGCGGAGGGCGAAGGCGAGGCCGGCCGACGGCGGCGCCGGCGCCGGCGCCGGCGCGGCGGCGAGCGCCAGGGCGGCGAGGGATTCACGCTCGAAACGCCGCAGCCGACCGACGACGGCCTGGCGGCGGTGGCGGAGATCAGCGGCGATTTCGCCCCAGCCCCGCCGCGCCCCGAAGGCGAGGCGGGCGAAGGCGAGGAGCGCGCCCCCGGACGGCGCCGGCGCGGCCGGCGCGGCCGGCGCGGCGGCGGCGACCGCGAGCGCTTCGGCGCGCCCGCGCCGCAGACCGAAGGCGAGTTGACCGAGGCGCCCGCGGCGGAAGCCGCCGCCGAGCCGAGCCTGTTCGGCGAATTGGGGGAAGCGCCGGCGCTGCTCGCGCCGGTCGAGCCCGAGGCGTCCGCGCCGGTCGCGGCGAGCGAACCGGCTTCCTTCGCGGAAAGCCCGCCGGCGCAGCAAGCTCCGGCGGAGGCGTCGGCCGCTGCGGAGCCCCAGGCCGCTGCGGAGCCCCAGGCCGCTGCGGAGCCCCAGGCCGCCGCGGCGCCTGAGGCCCCAGCCGAGGCGCCCGCCCCGGCCGAGCCGCCGGCGGCGCCAAGCCTCGCCGCGAGCGACGCGCCCGCCGCGCCGCAGGCCCAGCCGGAACCCGCCCCGGCGGCCGACGAGCCGCCGCGGCCGCGCCGCACCGGCTGGTGGCAGCGCGCGCGGGCGACGCTGGAGGGGGAATAAGCGACCGGGAAGAAGGAAGGACAGCCGCGATCCGCGGCCGTCCCTTTCCGCCCGCGCGGGCGGAGGCGCTAGCGCGCCGGAGGCGATCGATGCGGGTCGAAGAAACCGCGATTCCGGCGGTCAAGATCTTGACGCCGAAGAAGTTCGGCGACGCGCGCGGTTTCTTCTCCGAGGTCTACAGCAAGGCCGCATGGGACGCGGCCGGGTTTGCCTACGTCTTCGTCCAGGACAACCACAGCTACTCCGCCGCCGTCGGGACTCTGCGCGGCCTGCACTTTCAAGTCGCTCCGTTCGCCCAGGACAAACTGATCCGTGTCGCGCGCGGGCGCATCCTCGACGTCGCCGTCGACATCCGGCGCGCCTCGCCGACCTTCGGCAGGCACGTCGCGATCGAATTGTCGGCGAACAACTGGCGCCAGATGCTCGTGCCGGCCGGTTTCGCCCACGGCTTCGTGACGCTCGAGCCGGATTGCGAGGTGCTCTACAAGGCCTCGGCGCCTTACGCGCCCGCTTGCGAACGCGGCGTCGCTTTCGACGATCCGGCGATCGGGGTTGTTTGGCCCTTGCCGGACGGCGGTCCGACGCTGTCGGAGAGAGACAAGCGGTGGCCGCTTCTCGCCGAGGCGACGGACCTGTTCTAGCGACGAGGCCCGCCGCCGGCGCCGGTTGACCTCGTCGCGCGCAAGGATAAACCTCGGCGCGAACTCGCCCGCCGCCCGAAGCGCGCATTCGGGCGAGGAGAGAGAGTTAGGTTCGCCCGGGAGACTTTATGCAGCGGCGCGTGCTCGTAACCGGCGGCGCGGGTTTTATCGGCTCGGCGGTCTGCCGGCGTCTGGTCGCCGCCGGCGCCGCCGTGCTCAACCTCGACGCGCTCACCTACGCCGGCAATCTCGCGTCGCTGTCGACGATCGACAAGGCGCCGAATTACCGCTTCGCCAAGGTCGACGTCCGCGACCGGGCCGCGCTCGTCGACGCCTTCGCCGGCTTCGCGCCCGACCACGTTATCCATCTCGCCGCCGAGACCCACGTCGACCGCTCGATTGACGGCGCCGGCGCCTTCATCGAGACCAACATCCTCGGCGCGCACGCGATGCTCGAGGCGGCGCGCGCCTATTGGATGGGCTTGCCGCGCCCGAAACGCGAAGGCTTCCGCTTCCTGCACGTATCGACCGACGAGGTCTACGGCTCGCTCGGCGCGGACGGCGCTTTCGTCGAGACGACGGCCTACGATCCGAGCTCGCCCTATTCGGCGTCGAAGGCGGCCGCCGACCACCTCGTCAGCGCCTGGACGCGCACCTACGAGTTTCCGGCGATCGTCTCGAACTGCTCGAACAATTACGGGCCGTATCAATTCCCCGAAAAGCTCATCCCGCTCATCATCCTCAACGCCGTCCACCGCAAGCCGCTGCCCGTATACGGCGCGGGCGCGAACGTGCGCGACTGGCTCTATGTCGCCGACCACGCGCGCGCGCTCGACCTCATCGTCCAGCGCGGGCGGGTCGGCGAGAAGTACAATGTCGGCGCGCGCAACGAGCGGCGCAACATCGACGTCGTCAGGCGCGTTTGCGCGATCCTCGACGTCCTGCGCCCGAGCGGGCGCCCGCATGAAGCGCTCGTCGCCTTCGTCGCCGATCGTCCGGGCCACGACCGGCGCTACGCCATCGATCCGAGCAAGATCGAGAGCGAGCTAGGCTGGCGCGCAGAGGAGAGTTTCGACGCAGGTCTCGAGAAGACGGTGCGCTGGTATCTCGACAACGAATGGTGGTGGCGGCCGCTGCGCGACCAAGTCTATGCGGGCGAGCGCCTCGGCGTCGTCGCCGCAGAGCCTCGGTGAGCGTAAGGGAAAGCGCCAGAGGAGATCGACGGACTGATGAAGGGCATCATTCTCGCGGGCGGCGCGGGCACGCGGCTCTATCCGATGACGCTGGCGGCGTCGAAGCAATTGCTGCCGGTGTACGACAAGCCGATGATCTACTATCCGTTGTCGACCGTCATGCTAGCCGGCGCGCGCGAGGTTCTCGTCATCTCGACGCCGCACGACCTGCCGCTGTTCCAGCGGCTGCTCGGCGACGGCGCCGGCTGGGGCCTGCGCATCGGCTACGCCGAGCAGCCAGCGCCCGAGGGCCTGGCGCAGGCCTTGGTCATCGGCGAGCGCTTCCTCGACGGCGATTCGGCGATGCTCGCGCTCGGCGACAACCTCTTCTATGGCGCCGGCCTGATCGCCCAGCTTCGTCGCGCCGCGGCGCGGCGCGAAGGCGCGACGGTGTTCGCCTATCGCGTCCCCGACCCGCAGCGCTACGGCGTGGTCGAGTTCGACGCCGCCGGCCGCGCCGTCTCGATCGAGGAGAAGCCGGCGCAGCCGAAGTCGCACTGGGCGGTGACCGGGCTCTACTTCTACGACGCCAAGGTGGTCGAGATCGCCAAGCGGCTGAAGCGGTCGGCGCGCGGCGAGTATGAGATCACCGACGTCAACCGCGCCTATCTCGCGGCGGGCGAGCTCACCGTCGAGCGCATGGGCCGCGGCTACGCTTGGCTCGACACGGGAACGCCGGACTCGCTGGTCGACGCCGCAGGCTTCGTCAGGACGCTCGAGCAGCGGCAGGGGGTGAAGATTTGCTGTCCCGAGGAGATCGCCTTCGACCTCGGGCTGATCGACGCCGCCCAGCTCGCGCGGCTCGCCGAGCGCTTCGGCGACAACGCCTACGGACGCTATCTGCGCTCCCTGCCGGCCGAACGCGCGGGCGAGGCGCCGGCGCGCTGAAGCAGGCCGCGCGGCCGCGATCACCGCGGCCCGACGTCGGATCGCTCCGGCTCGGCCAATTCCATCCCCTTCGCCCGGCCGCGGAAACGCCGCCACGCCCGCCGCAGCCACAGATTCTTGCACCAGCGTTTGAAGCGGCTCGCCCGCTGGTCGCGAACCAGCAGCGGCAGCGCGCGGTCGACGAGACTGAGGAGGTCGACGCGCCGTCCTGCGATCGTCGCTTCGGCGACCTCGAGCAGAACGAACGCGTAGATTTTTCGTCGCGACTCGAAGAGGTGGAAGACGCCGCCGCGATAGAAGGTGCCGATCCCGTAAAGCGCGACGTCGCCGAGGCGCCATTTCGGCGCGACGCACGCCCAGGGGTAGAGCATTTCGACCTCGACGCCCGCGACGACGGCTTTGTCGCACAGCGCCTGCGCGACGTCGTTAAGCGCGTCGGGACGAAAGCTCGGTCGGCCGAGCCGGTCCCACGTGCGGCGCGAGATCGCCATGAACATCGGCGCGACGAACAGCCGGTCGGGATCGACGTGGTTGGTCGACTGCGCGCAGCCGAAGATGCGCCCCTCGCGCGCCGCCGCGAACGCGCGCTCGACGATGGCGCGATTGAGCGGGAAGCAGTCGATGTCGACCATAAGCGCGACGTCGTCCTCGCCGAGCTCGGCCATGTAGGCGTCGAGGAAATCGCCGTGCGCGAGGCCGGTGCGCTCCCGCTGGTCGACGGCGAGGCCGAAGTGGGCGAACACCCGCCGCTGCGCGTCGACAATGCGAGGATCGATGTTGTTCCAGTAGAGCGAAACGATCCGGTCCATGGTTGCAGCCTGTCGCGATAGTCGCCTGAACACGCGCCAACGTCCCCTCGTGACGCGCCGAAGGGCGCCGTCGCGATTGAGGTTGGAATTGCGTTTCGCGCAATCTACGGCGTGACGAAGCTACCGCGTCACGCCGCGAGGTCAATGACTGGATCGGTCAGCACCGGTCATCGAGACGCCCCCATCCATCCGCCCGGCGCCTCGAACTCGCCCGGCTGAGACTCCGAGCGCCTTTTCGCCGCCCGGGCTCGACGCGCCCGATCGCGGCGGCTTGTCTGACCCAACGAGCCGGGCTAGCGTCGCAAGGCGACGCCGCCCGTTTCCCTTTCCGAATTCCTCCCGGTTCTCATCGTCAATGTTGACATTCCTCTACATCGATTACGGCAAGTCGCCCTACATCGCCCTCGAACTTAAGTACAGCCTGTCGACCCTGATCTACGAATACGGTTCGTCGCCGCTGCGCGTGGTTATTTACACCGATCAGCCGGAAACATACCGAAACCTGGACGAACGGGTTTCGGTCCGCGACGTTTCCCGCTCCTTCGCCGGCATGACCCGGGGAGGCGCCTACGCGCACCGGATCAAACCCTGCGCGCTCTTGGACGCGCTGAGAACCGCGGAAGGCGGCTGCGTTCTGCTCGACAGCGATTCCTACATTCTTCCCGGCTTCGCCGCGGCGATCGACGCCGCGCTCGCGATCGGCGCGGCGATGGATCTCTACGAAGGCCGCGACCCCTACCCCGAGGCCGCCGGGCTCGCCGTCGACCTCCCCAACTTTGGGCGCTACGTCTACGATCCCAGCCAGGCGGTCATGTTCAACAGCGGCCTCGTCGCCGCCGACCCGAAACGCCACATTGCGGTCGTCGAAGACGCGATCGCGCTTATCGACGCATGGCTCGATCACGGCATGAACCTATTCAAGATCGAGCAGATCGCCATTTCCGAGAGCTTTCGCGTCCACGGCGCCGCCGTAGCCCCGATGAACGCGTGCTTCCTGCATTACTGCCGCCGCAGCCTGAAACGTTACATGCACTGGCGGCTCGAGCGCATCGAGCGACGGCAGCCCGAGTTCCGCGCCGGTCCTCCCCGAATCAAGCATCCCCGCGGCCGGGTTCGCCTTTTCAATTACGTGAACCGCATCTTCAAGCGATACTGAGCCGGTCGCGGCGATCACGCCGCGCTCGGCGCGAACCGACTTGTTCTGTCGCCGCGGGGCGTTTGCTCTTTTCGAGGCGCGCGAGAGGCCCTTCGCCCTCCGTCTGTTCGACGTCGTCGACGCGGTGGCCAACTATCGGCCGATCGACTATCTCTCGTTGACGCAGGCAAAGCTCCGCGGCGGCGGCGAGGCCGGCGCCGGGGAGATTGGGTTGCGCCGCGCGCCGAATCGGCTGCGCGGGACGGAGGCGGCCCGCGAGGGGTTCGGGCGGGATGGCGAAGCGCGGCTGGAGGCCGCGCCCGCTGAGGCGGGGGGATTTGCGCCGGAGCTATGATCGCCGTCTACGTGATAAACCTCGCGCGCAGCCCCGAGCGCCGCGCCTGGATGGAAAGCGAGCTCGCGCGGGCGGGCGTCGAGGCGATTTTCGTGCGCGCCGTCGACGGACGGCGATTCAGCGGACGCTGCGAACGCCTGTCGGCCGCAAACGCGAACGGAAACGCGCTGTCGCGCGCCGAGACCGCGCTCATTCTCAGCCATCGCAAGGCGTGGCGAAAGCTGCTCGCGAGCGGCGCGGGCCACGCCGTCGTGCTGGAGGACGACGTCCATCTCGGCGAGGGATTTCGCGACACGCTCGCCCTCGACTGGTCGCGCTGGGACTTCGACCTCGTCAAGCTCGAAACCACGTTCGACCGCGTCTGGCTCGCGCGGCGCGGAGAAGCGGCCGGCGGACGCGAACTGCGCCGCCTGGGCGCCGAGCACCACGGCGCCGCCGCCTATCTCGTCAGCCGCGCGGGCGCCGAGCGCGCGCGCGCCTCGACCCGCCGGCTCGACCAGCCGGTCGACGTCGCGCTGTTCGGCCGCCGGGCCATCGCCGACGGCCTCGTCACGGCGTTGCAGCTCGTTCCGGCGATCGCGGTGCAGGATAACCTTCACCCCAGCGCGGACGCGCGGGCGAGCCTCGCCAGCACCCTCCACGAGTCGGACCGCAAAGCCATCGCGGCGCGGCGCAAGCGCCAGCGGCCGGCCGGCGTCGAACGGGTCCGACGCGAAGCGCTGCGGCTCCAGGAACAAATTCTGCGCTGGGTTCGCCTCTCGCCGACGATGCGGCGGACGCGCGTTCCGTTCGCCTAGCGGCGCGATCGAGCGCCGGCGCCGAGCGCGGCGATGTCGGCGGCGAGGAAATCGCCGTGCGCGAGGCCGGCGCGCTCGCGCTGGTCGACGGCGAAGCCGAAACGGGCGAACACCCGCCGCTGCGCCTCGACGACGCGAGGGTCGATGTTGGTCCAATAAAGTGAAACGATGCGGTCCACGGCTACTCTTCGCGCAAGCGAGGTTCGAGGCGGCGACAGGCAAGTAGCACAGCTCGGCTGCGAGCAGAAACCGCGCCGCTGTTGGAGCGGAACGACCAACCGGCGCCACCGCAGCCAAAGCCAGGTCGCATCGTAGAGCTAGGCGAGGATCCGCGGCGCCTCGCGCGCCAGGCGACGCGACAGGAGCGTTCGACCGCGACGCGAAGCGGAGGTCCGCAGGCCGCGCGTCGGCGTCGGCGAGCTCAGCAATTCCGTCGCCTCCGCTCGCGCGGCGCGAAGCGAATCCTGGATCGCTGCGGTGGGCCACGACTGCAAGGCGTTCGTCGCGCCGTCGCGGAGCGCGGAAGCTCCGAAGGTCGCCTGCGAAGCGGCGAATTGAGGCGGCCAGCATCTTCGACAGGCCTCCGCGCGGCGCTTGACCGCGTTTGAGCGCAGCTTCGCTGTTCCCGAACGAAGGCGCGCGTGATAGAAGCCGCCGGCTAATTCGACCACATCGCGAGTTGCTTCGTGAACTTTTTCCACACGCACATCAGCGACAAGGCCGTCGAGCTTGTCGTGGAGACTCTGCGCAGCGCGTTTGTGAGCGAGGGCAAGCAGGTTCGCCGATTTGAGGAAGAATTATCCCGTTTGCTCGGCCTCGCGCGCCCCGTGGCGGTCAACAGCGGCACCAGCGCGCTGCATCTCGCCCTGGCGGTCGCTGGGGTCGGTCCGGGCGACGAGGTCATCTTGCCGCCGCAGACCTTCGTCGCATCGGGCTTCGCCATCCTCATGTGCGGCGCCAAACCGGTGTTCGCCGACATCCAGCCGCAGACCGGCAATCTCGACCCGGCGTCGCTGCGCGCGCGTGTCACGCCGCGGACGAAGGCGGTCATGCCGGTGCATTGGGGCGGCTATCCGTGCGACATGGACGAAATCAACGCCATCGCCGATGAGCACGGTCTGGCCGTGGTCGAGGACGCCGCGCATGCGCTGGGCGCGACTTACAAGGGCCGGCCGGTGGGTTCGCTGTCGCGCTTCACCGCGTTTTCGTTTCAGGCGATCAAGCACCTGACCACCGGCGACGGCGGCGCGCTGTGTTGCCTCCACGAAGAGGATTATCAGACGGCGCGGCGTCGGCGCTGGTTCGGCATCGATCGCGAGCGCGACCTGCCGTCGGTGCTCGGCGAGCGGGTCTATGATCTCGAAGCGGTCGGCTTCAAGTATCACATGAACGACCTCGCCGCGGCGGTGGGCCTGGGCAACCTTCCCGACGCGCCGGCGCATCTCGCGCGGCGCCGGGAAATCGCCGCGGCCTATCGCAAGGGGCTGACCGGGGCGCCCGGCATTACGCTCCTGGAGAACAGGCCCGACCGCGAAAGCGCGCATTGGATCTTCACTCTCCTTGTTGAGCGGCGCGAAGACTTCGCGCGGGCGTTGAACAGCCGTGGCGTCCCCGCCAGCGTCGTGCATCAGCGCATCGATCGCAATCGCGTCTTCGGTGGAGCGCGCGGCGACCTGCCGGGTCAGCGTGATTTCGACGAGCGGCAGATCGCGTTGCCGGTGCATGTCGGGCTGACAGATGACGACGTTGCGGCCGTTGTACGCCAAGTGCGAGTCGGCTGGTGACGTCTCCAACGTGTGGTTCGCAATGAGCAATGTTCGCGTGCTGTTTCTTGGAGCCTCGCGGCTTGTTGGCTTGCTGCGCCGATTTGTTGGGGCCGCATCGGAAGTTGCCGTCAATCTGGAGATGTTTTCGATCGAAAACGACGCTCGTTGGCATGCCATTGCGGCGGCAGGCCTCGCGATCACAGTGCCAGGACCGGCGTTTTCTCATTCGGAATTCCAGCCCTGGCTGTTGGAGAAGGTCCGAGAATACGAGATCGACATCGTCATTCCCAACATCGATTCCGCGACTGTAGCTCTCTCGCGGGTGGCGGAAAAGCTCGGCGAGATCGGCATCCTCGCAATGGTTTCCGATCATGAAGTGTGCGAATCGATGGCGGATAAGGCGAAATCGGATGGAGTGTTCCGCGCGCTGGGTTTGCGCGTTCCTGATGGCGAAAGCTATCCGCTGTTAGCGAAACCGAGGTTCGGCGCGTCGTCGCGAGGCATTGCGACTTTGAACGACGCCACGGAATTGGCGTTTTGGAGACGGCGGAATCGCTCTGAGGAGTTTTTTTTTCAGCCCTTTGTCGAAGGGAGGGAATTCAGCCTCGACGCCTATGTCGACGGGACCGGCCGCACGCTTGGGATCGTGTCGAGGGAACGCATCGTCGTCTCCGGCGGCGAGGCTATGGTGACGCGCACGGAGCACCAGCACGAAGCCATTGCCATGGTCGAACGCCTGCTGCGGTGGAAACGCTGGTTCGGCCCGCTCACCGTGCAAGTCATCGACGATGGTCAACAAGTTTGGCTATTGGAATGCAATCCGCGTTTCGGAAGCGGGGTGACCTGTTCGATAGAAGCAGGGCTTCGAGCGCCGGAGTGGATACTAAGCGAGCGGCTGGGCCTTCCGCTTCCCAAGGAGCCGATCACGTGGCATGACGGCCTTTGCCTAACTCGTTCGCGAGAGGACCATTTTCTATGGTTATCTTGATCGACATAGACGGCACCGTTTGTTCGGAGGAGAGTCCATTTGACCGCCCATTAGCGCGTCCCATTCCTGGAGCCGTTGAAAAAGTCAACAGCTACAAGACTAATGGCCATGTAGTCGTTTTCTGGACGGGGCGGGGGTGGGACCAGTATCGAGTGACCAAGAATTGGCTCGACAGCCACGGCTTTCGCTATGACCAGCTCATTATGGGGCGGCCGATTGCAAATTTGATTATCGATGATCGAGCGCGCCGATTCGAGGGGTGGGACAAAGATTATTTGGCCACAGTCGATCTCACAACGCAACGGCGGTGAAGATTCCGCGGCGCGTCATTCCGTAAGTGGCGCCCACCTCCCCATACAGGACGGTTGAAACATGAAAGCCATGGTGCTGGGCGGTCACGGGTTTATCGGCGGCAACCTCTCCGCCCTTTTGGAGCGGAAGGGCTATGACGTCGCGCGGCTGTCGCGTCGCGACGGGCTGGACCTGACGAACCTGGAAGCCGTGCGCGCGCATTTCGTGCGATTGCGTCCCGAGATCGTCTTCAACTGCGCCGCGCATGTCGGCAGCATCCACTACGTCATGAACAACGCCGCCGTCGTCGCGCATGACAACATGCAAATAGCGCTCAACCTTTACAAGGCGGCGCACGAAATCTGCCCGGGCGTCCATATCGTCAATCCGCTGTCGAATTGTTCGTACCCCGGCGACGCCGACATCCACTACGAGCCCGATTGGTGGATGGGCGAGCCGCATCATTCGGTGTTCGCTTACGCCAACGCCAAACGGTTCATCTACGTGCTTTCGCGCTGTTACCGCGCTCAGCACGGCCTGCGGACGACGAATTTCCTCGTCCCCAACGCGTTTGGCGTCGGCGATCACCTCGACCCCAAGCGGACGCACGCGATCAGCGGCATGATCCTCCGGATGATCCAGGCGAGACGGGAGCGGGTGCCGAAGTTCGAGGTCTGGGGCAGCGGCGCGCCGGTGCGGGAATGGGGCTACGTCGACGACATCGCCGAGATCGTCTCGCGCGCGCCGGAGCTCGAAGCCGATCTGACCTACCCGGTCAACATCGCGCAAAACCACGGGGCGACGATTCGCGAGAGCGCCGAGGCGATCAAGCGCGCCGTCGGCTACGCCGGCGAGCTGTGGTTCAACACGAACTATGAAGACGGCGCGCCGAGAAAGATCCTCGACGACCGGCGCTTCCGCGCGCTATTCGGCGACTTTCGGTTCATCGACCACGAGGAGGCGATCCGGCGCACGGTCGCCTATTATGAATCCGCCTTAGCCGCTGGCGAATCACGCTAGGGCTACCGCCGCCAGTCTCACAAGAGGGAGATCATGAAAGTTCTTGTCACCGGAGGCGCCGGCTATATCGGCACCAGCCTGATCCCGCAGCTCCTGGAGGCGGGGCATCGCGTGCGCGTCTTCGATAATCTTAGCTTCGGCGGCGACCCGTTGCTGCCGTTCTTTAAGCATTCCGACTTCGAATTCATCAAAGGGGATATCCGAACCAAAGCGGACGTCGCCGCCGCCGTGCGCGGCCAGGACGCTGTCATCCATCTTGCGGCTATCGTGGGCTACCCTGCCTGCCGCAAGGATCCGACGCTTGCGGAAGAGGTCAATATCCAGGGAACGAAGAATCTCGCTTCGGCGCTCTCGCCGGAACAGCTTGTCCTCGTCGGTTCGACCGGCAGCAACTACGGCGCGGTCGAAGAGGTCTGCACGGAAGATACTCCGCTCAACCCGCTCAGCCTCTACGGCCAGACCAAGACGATCGCGGAGAAACACCTGCTAGAAAACTGCTCCGCGATTGCTTTCCGCTTTGCTACGGGGTTCGGCTTGTCGCCGCGGCTGCGACTGGACTTGCTCGTCAACGATTTCACCTACAAGGCGGTGACCCAGCAATACCTGGTCGTCTACGAAGCGCATTTCATGCGCACTTTCATCCATGTGCGCGACATCGGACGCGCGTTCGTGTTTGCGCTCGATCGTGCGGGGGAAATGCGTGGGCGAGTGTACAATGTCGGCTCGGAGGATATGAACTTCAGCAAGCGCGACGTCTGCGAGCTAATTCAACGACACGTCAAATATTACGCACATTACGCGGAGGTTGGCGAGGATGCGGATAAGCGTAATTACATCGTGTCCTACGAAAAGATCAGAAGACTTGGATATCGGACGACGATTACTCTCGATCATGGCATTGCGGAGCTGTGCAGAGGTTTTGTGGCGCTCAGCTACAAGAGTCCGTACAGCAACGCCTGATTTTCGCTAAGACATAACTCGGGATCTCAACATGGAACAGCAAGCGCCGCGCGCTCTTGAGGCAGAGTGCGACAACAGCCCGGTGCGCGTCTCCTATTTTGTCGTCACCAAGAATCGGGCGCCGTATCTTCGCCGCGCGCTCGCCAATGTGCGGGAGTTCGTGAAACCGCAGGACGAATTGATCGTGATCGATGGCGGATCGACCGATGGCACCGTCGAGCTGGTTCAGCAGAACCGCGACATTGTGAGCGTCTTCGTGTCTGAGCCGGATTCCGGAGAAGGCCAGGCCGTCAACAAGGCGCTGTTCCTGGCGCGCGGCCGTTTCCTCAAGTGCCTCACCGACGACGACTATTTCTATCCCGACGCGATGCGCCAGCTTGTGGCGGCCGGAGAAGCGCATCCCGAGCTCGATTTCATTTACACGAACGGCGAAATGTGGATTGAGACCAACGGCAAGCCGCAGTTTACGCAATTCTTCATAGAGCGCCGCGACGGCGTGCGGACTTCGCTGCGACGGGATATCGTAGGTTGTGGATTGGGTTTCTTTGTGAGACGGCGCACTTTGTTCAAGACAGGCGGAATATCGCCGGGTTATGCGTCGGTGGACGGCGATTGGCACTGCAAGCTGATAGAAGCGGGCTGTCGCATAAAGTATCTCGACGTCAACCTCTATCGCTGGACTGGTTATTCGCATTCGGGCGCAATGGCGCACGACAAAATGGCCTTCTCCCATTGGATGATGGCTTTGCGGCTGAAGAAGTGGAAGAATTTTTACGCGATGGATCCCCCGCTTGCGGCGTCGGTCGCAGGAATAGATAAGCTTCCCGAGGGCCTTTCTTTCCAATACGCGATATACTTGGCGTTTCAGGTTTGGCGGAGTAAGGCGAGAATACTATTACGTCCGCTCGCTTTTTGCGTGCGATCGGTCAGGCGTCTGGGCCGAGCATGGCGGCGTCTGACCAGGCGGCTGCCGTGGAAACACCGCAATTCGACGCTGCGCTTCAGCAGTCCCGAAGCGTCGCTGCCGTTCACAGGCGAGCTTTATTGATGGTTGCGGCTGCGGCCTACTTATACCAAATCTCGTGGAGGCTGACTCGGTTGTGCTTTTCGAATCGGCTTGGAGCTGATTCAAGGTGGCGAACGAAGGAGGTTCGCCATGCCCATTCCGCTTCGGGCCGATTTTGACGCTTCGAGCGTGAGAGCCGCCGCAAGGCGGTCGAAGGACGGGCCGCAAGCGCGGCGACTGCTGGCTTTGGCGGCGATCTACGAAGGGGCCACGCGCACGCAGGCGGCCAGGATCGGCGGGGTGACGCTGCAAATCATCCGCGATTGGGTGATCAAGTTCAACGCGCTCGGCCCGGAAGGGCTGATACCAACGGCCTCGACGTCTGACTCTTTGGGGGATTCCCGAATCGCTTGATCGC
>CAZKHF010000041.1:0-14565 GCA_964552445.1 uncultured Bradyrhizobium sp.
TTCGGGTGGCTCGGCGTGCGGAAGGTGGCGATGATCGGCGCCTGCAGCGCGTCGGAGAGCAGCGTCTCGAAGCCGAGCGCGCGCATGCCGTCGATGAGGACGCGCGCGTTCTCGCGGTAGCGCCCGCCGCGGCCGGCGACGCCGCCTTCGGCGAAGAACTCCTTCAGCGCCTGATGGAAGGCGACGATGACGTGGATCGGCGGGGTGAAGCGGTACTGGCCGGTCTTGTCGAAATTGCGCCGCTGGTCGCAGAGGTCGAGCGACAGCGTCGTCGCGTTGCCTTCGGCGGCGGCGAGCGCCTCGCGCCGGCAGACGACGAAGCCCAGACCCGGCACGCCCTCGAGGCACTTGTTGGCGGAGGCGGCGACCGCGTCGAAGCGCGTCTTGCGCGCGTCGAGCTCGATCGCGCCGAAGGCGCTCATCGCGTCGATCAGCAGGCGCCGGCCGCGGCGGGCGCAGAGGTCGGCGATCTTCTCGATCGGGTTGAGGATGCCGCTGGTCGTCTCGCAGTGGACGGCGAAGACGTGGGCGATCGCCGGCGTCGCGGCGAGCAGGCGATCGACCGCGTCGAGGTCGGGCGGCGCGTCCTCGGGCGTCTCATGCGCGAAGGTCTTGCGGCCGGCGACGGCGAGAATGCGCCTGGCGCGCTGGCCATAGGCGCCGTTGATCAGCGTCAGGACGGCGCCGTCGCGCGGGACGAAGGTGGTGAGCATCGCCTCGATGGCGAAAGTGCCCGAGCCCTGCATCGGCACGGTCACGTAGTCGCCCTCGCCGTGGACGATGGTCGGCAGGCGCTCCAGAACCTCGGCGTTGAGGGCGATGAAGGTCGCGTCGCGCGAGCCCCAGTCGTGGACCATCGTCTGCTTGACGCTCTTGGAGGTGGTCAGGGGCCCAGGCGTCAGCAGCAGGGGGTCGCCGGTCTCGGATTGCGCGCGGGCGCGCGACGGGATGGGGGAGGACATGGCCGGCTCTGGCGCCTTTCGATTCCAGGCGATGTATAGGGGGTCGCTGCTAGCGTCGCAATGCGATGAATTTATAACAGCCGCGCGGCCCGGCCGGACGGAACGTCGGGCGGGCCGCTTTACGCGGCGGCGCCCGCGACGGAAAATCGGCCGCCGCCGGTCGGGAATCCCTGTCGATCGCCCGCGGCGCTTAAGCGAAAGCCGCCGGCCCTAGGCGCGAGCGAGCGAGGCCTCGTAGATCTGGACATGGGCGCGCGCGACGCGCAGCAGCGGCGCGCTCGCGCCCGCTTTTCGCGCGCGGGCGAGCATGTCGCCCAGGATGTGCTCTCCCTCCGTCCGCCCGCCGCGTTCGATGTCGCGCAGCATCGAGGCGGCGATGTCGGAGCCGCGCTGCGTCAACGTGGCGCGCGCGTCCGCCAAGGATTCGGGCCTCGGCGCGTGGCCCGCGGCGGCGGCGGCGCCGGCGCATTCCGCCAGCGTCTCCAGCGTCAGCGCTTCGCCTTCGTCGGCCTCGAGGATGCGCCCGATCGGGGCGCGCATCAGGCAAGTCATCCCGGCGGCGGTCGCCAGGAAGACGAATTTCTCCCACATGTCCTGAAGGATGTCCGGGCTGAGGGTCGGCGCGAAGCCGCCGCGCGACAGCTCGCGATGCAACGCCGCGCAGGCCTTGGCCTGATCGGGCGAGCGCGGGCCGAAGACAAAGCGTTGCGCGCTGTTCAGGTGGCGGATTTCGCCCGCTTCGGTCAGCGTCGCGCTGAGCGAGCAGGTTCCGCCGACGACGCGCGCGGCGCCGAAGCGCGCGTCGAGGTCGTCGAGGTGCTTCAGCCCGTTCAGCAGCGGCAGGATCAAGGTTCGCGGGCCGACCGCCGGCGCGATGGCCTCGATCGCCGAGGCGAGATCATAAGCCTTGCAGGCGAGCAGCACGGCGTCGAACGGCCGGGCGGCCTCGGTCAGGACCGCGACCGGCTTGCGAACGTCGCCGAGCGGGCTGAGGAGGACGATTCCGTCCCGCTCGAGGCGCTTCGCCCTGGCCGGCCGCGCGAGAAACGTCACGTTCACGCCCGCCGCCGCCAACCGGGCGCCGAAATAGCCGCCGATGGCCCCCGCGCCCAACACTAAAATGCGCATGACCTGTCTCCTCGACTCGCTCGCGCGCAACTCCCTCCGTCGCCGCGACCCCCAATCGCCGGCGGCGACCGATGACGCCCACCCTTTCATGCTCCCGCTTCGCCGGGCCGCGCGCGCTTCGCGCGATCTCACCACCATCGCGCCCCGCGCGCAAACCGCGCCGCCTAACGCGACGCCCCGGATTCGTCTCGGCGACGCGTTCGCCGGCTCGGTCATCTCGCCGCGTCGCCCGCGCGCCGCCGCGACACAGATTCGTCGGCTTCCCGTGATCGGAAGGAGCGGGGCCGTCGCGGCGGGCGGCCGAGCAAGGAGCTGCGGCGATGGACGCGAAGGATCGAGCTCATCCGCGGTCGCCGCTGCGCCGCCTCGGCGCCGAGGCGGCGGTCGTCTTCGCGTTCAAGCTGCTGGCGATTCTCACGCTATTCTTCCTTTTCTTCGATCCGCGCCGCGATCCTCGGCCCAGCGTCGCCGACGCGTTGACGGGCGCGGCCCGAGCCGTCGCGTCGTCGTTTCGCAGAAATTGTGGTATTTCGCCTGGGCGCTCGGCGTCTCGGTCGCGTTTCTCAACGCGCTGTGGCTCGAGCTCGACCCGCGGGCCGGCGCGCTCGACGAACGCCCCGAAGCGGACCGCGGCCGCTGATCCCGCGCGCTCCGGCGCCGCCGAAGCCTCTACTGCGACCACAGCGGGGGTTGCAACTGGGCGCGTGTAGATTATGAGGTGCCCGCGGGTATGAGGCGCCCGCGGGCATGTCGTTCCGGCGGAGAGTCAAGCTCGGCGTGAAAATGGCGAAATTGCGCTGGATCATATGAACAGGTAGGAAGTAACTGAATCATATGTTCAGCGCCGATCGTCTGGATCGGGCCGGCGAGCCGGAGGCGTTGGGCCACAAAGCGAGGAAGGCCGGAACAAGAGGACATAACGGCGGCGGCGGTTCGGGCGCCGTCGCTCCGTCCTGGTCGGGAGAAGCGAACCTATGCCGCAAGTGATTGGAATTCCAAAGGAGATATACCCAGACGAAAAGCGCGTGGCGACCGCGCCGGAGGTCGTGCAAAAGCTGATCGGCCTCGGCTTCGAGGTGGTCGTCGAGACCGGCGCCGGCGACGGCGCGAGCTTCTTCGACGACGCCTTCGCCGCCGCCGGCGCCAAGGTCGCCGCCTCCGCCGCGGAGGTATGGTCGAGCGCCGACATCGTCTTCAAGGTGCGGGCGCCGTCGACCGACGAGGTCGGCAAGCTGAAGGAAGGCGCGACGCTG
Organism: uncultured Bradyrhizobium sp.; assembly: GCA_964552445.1. Classification (GTDB taxonomy): domain Bacteria; phylum Pseudomonadota; class Alphaproteobacteria; order Rhizobiales; family Beijerinckiaceae; genus Roseiarcus. Next base: position 3,344 of record CAZKHF010000041.1, read on the forward strand.
GTCAGCTTCATCTGGCCGGCTCAGAATCCCGAACTGATGAAAGCGCTGGCCGCCCGCAAGGTGACGGTGCTGGCGATGGACGCCGTCCCCCGCCTGCTCTCCCGTGCGCAGAAAATGGATGCGCTCACGTCGATGGCGGGCATCACCGGCTATCGCGCCGTCATCGAGGCGGCCAACGCCTTCGGCCGATATTTCAATGGCCAGATCACCGCCGCGGGCAAGGTGCCGCCGGCCAAGGTGTTTGTCGCCGGCGCGGGCGTGGCCGGTCTTGCCGCCATCGGCACGGCGGCGGGGCTCGGCGCCATCGTACGCGCCAACGACACCCGCGCGGAAGTGGCCGATCAGGTCAAGTCCCTGGGCGGCGAGTTCGTCAAGGTCGACTATGAGGAAGAAGGCTCCGGCGGCGGCGGCTACGCCAAAGTGATGAGCGAAGGCTTCCAGAAGGCCCAGCGCGAGATGTACGCCAAGCAGGCGGCGGACGTCGACATCATCATCACTACGGCGCTGATTCCGGGCAAGCCGGCGCCCAAGCTCATCACCGCCGAAATGGTGCGCTCGATGAAGCCGGGCAGCGTGATCGTCGACCTTGCGGCGGAGCAGGGCGGCAATTGCGAGCTGACCGAGCCGGGCCAGGCGGTCGTCAAGCACGGCGTCACCATCATCGGCTACACGGATCTGCACAGCCGTTTGGCCAAACAGTCCTCGACGCTCTACGCCAACAATCTGCTGCGCTTGACCGAGGAGCTGTGCAAGGCCAAGGACGGCCAGATCGTCGTCAACATGGACGACGACGCGATCCGCGGCTTCACCGTGATCAAGGACGGCGCCATCACCTGGCCGGCCCCGCCGCTGAAACTTCCCGCTCCGCCGGCCGCCAAGCCCAAGCCGGCGGCCGCGCCGGTCAAGCCGGCCGAGCCGAAGAAGGCGGGACCGGCCCGCTCGATCGCGCTGGTCGTCGTCGCCGTGGCGCTGTTCGCCCTCATTGGCGCCACCGCGCCGGTGACGTTCCTCGGCCACTTCACCGTCTTCGTGCTGGCGGTGTTCGTCGGCTACATGGTGGTGTGGAACGTCACCCCGGCGCTGCACACGCCGCTGATGAGCGTCACCAACGCCATCTCCTCGATCATCGCCATTGGCGCGCTGCTGCAGATCGCTCCGCCGGCCTCTCCCGGCCGCGCCGACCTGCTGATCGGCTTCATCGCCGTCGTCGGCGTCGCGCTGACCTCGATCAACATGTTCGGCGGGTTCGCCGTGACCCGTCGCATGCTGATGATGTTCCAGAAGTAAGGGGGCCGGAAAATGTCTGTCAGTCTTGTCACGGTCTCCTATCTCGGGGCCACCATCCTGTTCATCCTCAGTCTCGGCGGTCTCTCCAGCCCCGAAACGGCGAGGCGCGGCAACTGGTACGGCATCGTCGGCATGGCGATCGCCGTGCTGGCGACCGTGTTCGGCAAGCGCCTGCTCGACGGCGGCGAGCTGCCGATCGTCAACGGCGCGGGCCTCGCCTTCATCGTCGCCGCGATGGTGGTCGGCGGCGCGGTCGGCCTCTACGCCGCCCGCGTCGTCAAGATGACGCAGATGCCGGAGCTGGTGGCGATCATGCACTCGCTGGTCGGCTTCGCCGCCTGCACCATCGGCTTCGCCAGCTACATCGACACTTCGACGGTGTTCCCGACAGCCGCCGAGCACACAATCCACCTGCTTGAGATCTACATCGGCGTGCTGATCGGCGCGGTGACCTTCACCGGTTCGGTGATCGCCTTCGGCAAGCTGTCGGCCCGGATCAGCGGCAAGCCGGTTCTCTTGCCGGCGCGCAACTGGATCAATCTGGCCGGCCTGCTGATCGTGATCTACTTCGGCCACGTCTTCCTGCAGTCCGAATCGATCCCGGCCGGCCTGCCGGCGCTGATCGTGATGACCATCATCTCGTTCGCCTTCGGCGTGCACATGGTGATGGCGATCGGCGGCGCCGATATGCCGGTGGTGATCTCGATGCTGAACAGCTACTCGGGCTGGGCGGCGGCGGCGACCGGCTTCATGCTGTCGAACGACCTGTTGATCGTCGTCGGCGCGCTGGTCGGCTCCTCGGGCGCGATCCTCAGCTACATCATGTGCCGCGGCATGAACCGCAACTTCATCAGCGTCATCGCCGGCGGCTTCGGCGCCGCCGAAGGCGCCGCGGCGAAGAAGAGCGGCGATCAGCCGGTCGGCGAGGTCCACCCGATCAGCGCGGCGGAAACCGCCGAGCTGCTGGGCGACTCGAAGAACGTCATCATCGTGCCAGGCTACGGCATGGCGGTGGCGCAGGCGCAGCACTCGGTCTACGAGCTCACCAAGACGTTGCGCGACAAGGGCGTCAACGTGCGCTTCGGCATCCACCCGGTCGCCGGGCGCATGCCGGGACACATGAACGTGCTGCTCGCCGAAGCGAAGGTGCCCTACGACATCGTTATGGAGATGGACGAGATCAATCCCGACTTCCCCGACACCGACGTCGCTTTGGTGATTGGCGCCAACGACATCACCAATCCGGCGTCGCAGGAGGACCCGACCAGCCCGATCGCCGGCATGCCGGTGCTCGAAGTGTGGAAGGCGAAGACCTCGATCGTGATGAAGCGCTCGATGGCGTCCGGCTACGCCGGCATCGACAATCCGCTGTTCTACAAGGAGAACAACCGGATGCTGTTCGGCGACGCGAAGAAGACGCTCGACGAGGTGGTCGGCGCGCTGCGCGCGAAGTGACGGCGAAGCGGCCGCCCACGGGTTCGGCGGCCGCGCACATAAGACGAGCGAAGCCGCGCCGCTTCTCGCTCCCCGCATCCCGCGGGGCGAGGGGCGGCGCTTCGCCATGAAGCGATCGTCGCCGCGGCGCGGTCGCGCGAGCCGCCGCGATTCGACATTCGCGCCTTGACGAAAGCGCCGCTCGGGGTCGCGATTGCGCGCCGCGAAAGCTGGAGGAGGGGGGCATGGAGCTCGTCGGAATGCTGGATTCGCCCTACGTGCGGCGCGTCGCGGTCGCGCTCATCGCGGCGGAGGTCGATTTCGTCCATCGGCCGATCTCGCTCTTCCGTCACATCGACGAATTCTCGAAGATCAACCCGCTGCTCAAGGCGCCGACGCTCATCGCCGACGAGGGGACCGTGCTGACCGAGTCTGGGGTCATCCTCGGCTGGCTCGCCGGCGTCTACCCGGCGGTGGCGGCGCTGACGCCGAGCGCGCCCGCCGCGCGGCTGGCGGCGGCGCGCGCGACCGGCGTCGCGCTGACGGCGATGGAGAAGGCGGTGCAGCTTCACTACGAGCGGGCGCTGCGGCCGCCGGAGAAGCGTCACGAGCTGTGGCGGGCGCGCGTCGAGGGCCAACTGAAGGCCAGCCTCGCGGCGCTCGATCGCGAGGCGCCGGCGGCGGGCTGGATCGGCGGCGGCGGCCTCGGCCTCGCCGACATCAGCGTCGCCTGCGCCCACGGCTTCGCGCAGGGCATGATCGGCGACCTGGTCAGTCTCGCGCCCTATCCGCGCCTCGCCGCCTTCGCCGCGCGCGCCGAGGCGCTGCCGGCGTTCCGCAAGGCGCCGGCCGAGGACGGCGTCGTCGCGCCGGTCGCGCTCGCCGATTGACTTTTCGCGCGGCGGCGAGTCGAAGTGGCGCCCCGCCGCCGAGGAGGCGCACGCTCATGCCCGCACAGTCCGAGACGATGCGCGCCATCGAGGTCGCCGCGCCGGGCGGCCCGGAGGCGTTGAAGCTCACCACCCGGCCGCGGCCGGTTCCCGGCGCGGGCGAGGCGCTGATCCGCGTCGCGGCGGCGGGGCTCAACCGCGCCGACGTGCTGCAGCGCCAGGGCTACTATCCGCCGCCGCCGGGCGCCTCCGACATCATCGGCATGGAAGTCGCCGGCGAGGTCGTCGCGCTCGGCCCGGGCGCGTCGCGCTGGCCCATCGGCGCGCGGCTGACCGCGCTGGTCGCCGGCGGCGGCTACGCCGAATATTGCGTCGTCCACCAGGCCGTCGCGCTGCCGATTCCCGCCGGCCTCGACGCGATCGCGGCGGCGGCGATCCCCGAGGCCTATTTCACGGTGTGGACCAACGTGTTCGAGCGCGGCGGGCTGAAAGCGGGCGAGACGCTGCTCGTCCACGGCGGAAGCTCGGGGATCGGCACCACGGCGATCCAGCTCGCCAAGGCGTTCGGCGCGCGCGTCGTCGCGACCGTCGGCTCGGACGACAAGGCGGAGGTCTGCGCGCGCCTCGGCGCCGACCGCGCGATCAATTACCGCGAAGAGGACTTCGTCGTCGCGACGCTTCGCTTCACCCAGGGCAAGGGCGCCGACGTCATCCTCGACATGGTCGGCGGCGAGTACGTCGCGCGCAACTACGCCGTCGCGGCGATCGACGCCCGCATCGTCCAGATCGCCTTCGCCTTCGGAGGCAAGGTCGAGATCGATCTGCAGACGATGATGAACAAGCGCCTGTTCCACACCGGCTCGACGCTCAGGCCGCGCTCGGTCGCCGAGAAGGCGGCGATCGCCGACGCGCTCTACGAGAAGGTGTGGCCGCTCGTCGCCGCCAGCCGCTGCAAGCCGGTGATCGATTCGACCTTTCCGCTCGCCGAGGCGGCGGCGGCGCACCGGCGCATGGAGAGCCCGGCCCATGTCGGGAAAATCGTGCTGACGGTTTGAAGCGACCATGCCGCGCTTCAAGCTGACGATCGAATACGACGGGACCGACTTTTCCGGGTGGCAGCGGCAGGAAAACGGCCCTTCCGTCCAGCAGGCGCTGGAAGAAGCGCTCGCGCGCCTCGGCGAGGAAGCCGCGCGCGTCGGCGGCGCCGGCCGCACCGATGCGGGCGTGCACGCCTTGGGGCAGGTCGCGCATGTCGATCTCAAGCGCGAATGGCGCGCGTGGCGGCTCGGAGAGGCGCTCAACGCCCAGCTCGCTCCGCTGCCGGTCGCGGTCGTCGCGGCGGAGGCGGTCGACACGCGCTTCGACGCGCGCCGCAGCGCGATCATGCGCCAGTACCTCTATCGGATCGTCAATCGCCGCGCGCCGCTGACGGTCGAGCGCGAGCGCGCCTGGCGGGTCAAGCGCGCGCTCGACGTCGCGGCGATGGCGGAAGCGGCCGAAGCGCTGGTCGGCCGCCATGACTTCTCGACCTTCCGCGACTCGCAATGCCAGGCGAAATCGCCGCTGCGCACGCTGTCGCAGGCCGACGTGTCGCGCGCGGGCGAGCGCGTGGAGTTCCGCTTCGCGGCGCTGTCCTTCCTGCATCGCCAGGTGCGCTCGATGGTCGGCTCGCTGATCGAGGTGGGGCTCGGCAAATGGAGCGCCGCCGATCTCAAGAGCGCGCTCGACGCGACCGACCGCGCCCGCTGCGGCCCGGTCGCGCCGGCCTGCGGGCTCTATCTCGCGCGCGTCGATTATCCGCCGGCGAAAGCGGAGAAGTAGAGCTCCAGCAGGCGTTCGTAGAGGCGCGACAGCGCCTCGAGTTCGTCGATGGCGATCCGCTCGTCGACCGCGTGCGCCGTCGCGCCGATCGGCCCGAGCTCCACCACGGGGCAATAGTCCTTGATGAAGCGGGCGTCGGAGGTGCCGCCGCCGGTCGACAGCTTCGGCCGCCGCCCGGTCGTCTCTTCCGCCGCGCGCTGGACGAGATCGGTGAAGGCGCCGGCGGGCGTGGCGAAAGCGACGGCGTTGGTCGGGTCGAAGGCGAGCGCGTAGGCCGCGCCGCGCGTCGCTCGGGCGACGCGCCGCTCGATCTCGGCCGACAGCGTCTCAGGCGTCCAGCGGTCGTTGAAGCGGACATTGAAGACGAGACGGACCTCGGCGGGAATGACGTTGGTCGCCGGATTGTCGACGTCGACGCTGATCGCTTCGAGATTGGAGGGCTCGAAGGCAGGCGTCCCCGCGTCGAGAGCCGGCGCGTAAAGCGCGTCGAGAACCGCGGCGAGGCGGCGCAACGGGTTGTCGGCGATCTGGGGATAGGCGACGTGGCCCTGCTTGCCGAACAGCGTCAGCCGGCCGGTCAGCGAGCCGCGCCGGCCGTTCTTGATCGTGTCGCCGAGCTCAGCGGCGGCGGTCGGCTCGCCGAGCAGGCAATGGTCGAAGCGCTCGCCCTGCGCGCGCGCCCATTCGAGCAGCTTGACCGTGCCGTTGACCGCCGGCCCTTCCTCGTCGCCGGTCAGCAGGAAGCTGATCGAGCCGTTGAACGGGCCGCGCGCGACGAAGCGCAGCGCCGCGGCGAGCGAAGCGGCGACGGCGCCCTTCATGTCGCAGGCGCCGCGGCCCCATAGCTGGCCGTCGGCGAGCGCGCCGGAGAACGGGTCGAAGCGCCAGCGCGCGACGTCGCCCGGCGGGACGACGTCGGTGTGGCCGGCGAAGACGAAGTTTGGCCGCTTATCGCCGAAGCGCGCCCAGAGATTGTCGATGGTCGGCGTTGCCGGCGCGGCGAAGGAGACGATCTCGGCGGCGAAGCCGGCATCGGCGAGCAGGCGCTTGATGAAGGGCAGGGCGCCGGCGTCGGCGGGCGTCACAGACGGGAAGGCGACGAGCGCGCGCGCAAGCTCGATCGCGCTGAGAGGCGGAGCGGCGGTCATGCGCAACCCTTAGCGCGGCCGCATCTCGCGCACCAGCGCCGCCCAGTCGAGGGCGACGTCGTAGATCGGCGGCTCGGCGTTCGACAACAGCGTCCACAGACCCGCCATCTGGCTGCGCTTCAGCGCCTTGATCAACACCCGGCCGTCGGAAACCGCGCATACGCACATCCGCCCGACCATGTCGTCGTCGGGCGGGTCGCGCACGTCGTCGTAGAACACCAGCCAGTTGTCGAACAGCGCGCCGAGCGAATGGCCGCGGATCTGCACCGCCACCGTCTTGGCGCTCGCCGAATCGGGCGCGCGGACCTCGTCGAACGGACCCTGGCCGTCGGCGTAGAAATGGGCGATGGCGCCGGCGCCGACATAGCCGACCAGCGGCACCTTGGCGCTGGTCGCCGGCGCCCGGCCGCCGCCCACCAGGCGCGGCGGCTCGACCCCAAGGTAGGCGGCGACGATCGGAATCTCGTCGGCGCGCAAGCGCCGCGAGCCGTTGAGCAGGTCGGTGACGGCGGAGGGCGAACGCCCGAGCGCGCGCGCGAGCCCGCTGCGGGTCTTGCCGGTCTCCCGGAGGGCGTCGCGGATCCATTGCACCGTCATGAGGTGATTATTCTGGTTTTCAGAACGGATGCAATTATGAAAATCAGAAAAATGCATTGACAAAGGCTCCGGGTAGACCGAAAATGAGAACAAATCACGAACATGTCGCGGCCGCCGGGCATGCCTTGGACGCCGCCGAGCAGGGAAAAGAAGCCGATGCGATTTCGCCGCCGCCCGCCGCCGACCCGCGCCCCGCGCCAGCGCGCGGTCGCCGCCTGCGCCGCGCATTTGCGCGACCTCAAGCGCGCCCATCGCCGTCCGCCCGCCGACGTCGCGGTCGCCGACGAGCCGCCGCGACGCGTCGCCGCCGCGCCGGCCGCCTCGGGCTGCGGCTCGCCGGCGGCCTTGTGCGCGGAGCTTGCGCGATGAGTGCGAAGGCGAAGCCGCGCCGGGCGCGGACGCGCCGCGAGCCGGCGCCGGAGCGGCTCGACGCGACGCCGGAGCGGCTCGCGCGCGCCGCCGAAAAGGGCGAGGGCGTCGAGCGCGGCCCCGATCGTCTGCGCCGCCTGGTCGATCCGTTCGACGTGATGCGCTCAGCGCGCGCGCTCGCGCCGCATGACCCGCGCCTCAACGATCTACGCTGGCTGATCGGCGAGGCGCTGCGCCGCCTGCACCGGCGCGCCCAGTGCGACGCGCTGCGCGCGGTCGTCCCCGACGTAGTCGGCGCGACGCCGCCGGGGCCGCGTTCCGGCTTGCCGGCGAGCGAGGCCGCGCTACGCGCGCGCGACCAATTGCGCGCCTGCGCCGAACGCGTCGGCCCCGCCGCCTGGCCGGTGGCGCTGCGCATCGTGGTCGAAGGCGCGCGGCTCGCCGACTGCCGCGTCTACGCGCCCGAGATCGCCACCCCCTGGCGCGCCGACGCGGTGCTCGTCGACCGTCTGCGGGTGGCGCTGGATCGGATGGGGGAGCTGGTGGGGGTGACGGGGAGGCGGTGAGGGGGAAGCGGCGGCCGCAATCCGTTCACGCCGGGTTCACGCGGTAAATGCACAATGCAGGGTCGCCGGGGGGCGACAGTGGAGGATCTCATGACGATGCGCATTCTGACTGCGGCGACCCTCGCCGCCGTGGCGGGCGCCGCGATGCTGGCGCTTTCCGCGACTTCGGCTTCGGCCTTCACCCTCTCCTCGCCGTCGCTGGCGCCGCCGGTGGCGTCGACCAACGTCGAGCATGTGTGGTGGGACCGCTGGGGCCATTGGCATCCCAACCATCCGTACTGGCATCGCCACTGCTGGCGCGGCCGCTGGGGCCATTTGCACTGCTGGTGAGCGCGCTTCCCGCGCCGCGTAAGCTGGCGCGCGCCTGAAACGAAAAGCGCCGCGAAAGCCGAAAGGCGTTCGCGGCGTCGTCTCGGTTCGAAGGCGCCGCATCGGCCTGGCGGCGTCAAGGTCGCGCCGCGTGAGCGGCGCGCCCGCGCAAGCGGGCTTGGCCTTGACGCCGAGCACGGATCAGGCGCGCGCGGGCGGCTGTTAGGCGTGCGGACGCCTTCGTTCGGCTGTGAGACAGACCTCGCGCGAAGCGCGGCGAGATCGGAGTCCCCCCTTAAGCCTGCAGCTTCGCCATCAGCGCGTCGGAGATCTCGACGTTGGCGACGACGTTCTGCACGTCGTCGTTGTCCTCCAGCGCGCCGATGAGGCGGACGATCCTCTCGCCGGTCTCGTCGTCGACGGCGACGGTGTTCTGCGGCCGCCACACCACCGACGCCTTGCGCGGCTCGCCGAACTTCGCCTCCAGCGCCTTCTGCGCCTCGCGCAGCGACTCGACCGCGGTGGTGATCTCGTGCTCCTCCGGGCCGGAGACGACGTCGTCCGCCCCGGCGTCGATCGCCGCCTCGAGCATCGCGTCGTCGCTCGCCGCCTTGTGGTCGAAGACGATCAGGCCGACGCGGTCGAACATGAAGGAGACGGCGCCGGTTTCGGCGAGCGATCCGCCCGCCTTGGCGAAGGTCGAGCGCACTTCGCCGGCGGTGCGGTTGCGGTTGTCGGTCAGCGCCTCGACGATGACGGCGACGCCGCCCGGCGCGTAGCCCTCGTAACGCACCTCTTCGTAATTCACGCCCTCGGCGGCGGCGGCTTTCTTGATCGCGCGCTCGATGTTGTCCTTGGGCATGTTCTCGGCGCGGGCGGCGATCACCGCCGCGCGCAGGCGCGCGTTCATCGACGGGTCGGGCAGCCCGAGCTTGGCCGCCACCGTGATTTCGCGCGCCAGCTTGGAGAAGAGCTTGGAGCGGATCGCGTCCTGCTTGCCCTTCTTGTGCATGATGTTCTTGAACTGGCTATGGCCCGACATGTCCTGCCCCGTACAGGCGCGCGGTAACGCGCGCGCGGTGTAGAATTGCAGCTTCCTATACGCCGCGCCTCGCGGTTAGGGAAGGCCGCGCGGGCGTCCCGCGCCGCCGCCTCGCTTTGCGCGAGGCGCCTCGGCCTTCCGACCGTCGTTGGGTAAACGCGCCGCGCCGCCGGCCTAGGCCTAAGCGCTATTCGCTCTTGGGCGCCGCCTTCGGCCCGCCCTTGGAGACGCCGACCATCGCCGGGCGTAGCACGCGCTCGCCGATCTTCCAGCCGCTCTGCACCACCTGGATCACCGTCCCGGCGGGCACGCTCTCGTCGGGCGCCTCGAAAATCGCCTGATGAAAATGGGGATCGAATTTCTCGCCCTGCGGCTCCAGCTTGACGACGCCGTGGCGGCCGAGCGCCGCGGCGAGGTCGCGCGCGGTGATCTCGACCCCTTCCACCAGCGTCTTCAGCGCGCCTTCGGCGCCGGCGCGCGCCTCGGCGGGCACGCTGTCGAGCGCGCGGGCGAGGTTGTCGGCGACGGTCAGCAGGTCGCGCGCGAAGGCGGAGATGGCGTAGGCGCGCGCGTCGGCCGCTTCGCGCTCGGCGCGGCGGCGGGTGTTCTCCGTCTCCGCCAGCGCGCGCAGCAGCCGGTCTTTCAGTTCGGCGTTCTCGGCCGTCAGCTTGTCGAGCGCGGCGCCGCTTTCGCTGTCGGGGGGCGGGGCCGCCTCCGACGGCCCGACGGCCTCGGTTTGGGAATACTGTCCCTCGGTGATGTCGCTCATTTTCTCCACGTCCCGGGTTTGGCCACGCCCGATATCAGGGCTCGCGGGGCAAAAATCAAGCGCGTCGGGGCGGCTCGAAGATCGCCAGCAGGTGCCGCTTGATCGCCGCCTGGCGCGATGAGGCGATGATCTGCGCGCCGGTGAGATCGGTGACGTAGAAGGCGTCGACCGCCTTCTCGCCAAAGGTGACGATGTGCGCCGAGCCGATGTTGAGGTTGAGGTTGGAGAGCGCAGAGGTGAGGTCGTAAAGCAGTCCTGGGCGGTCGAGGCCCTCCACCTCGAGCACGGTGTAGCGGCGCGACATGGTGTTGTCGATCGTCACCGCCGGCGGGATGCGAAAGGCGCGGGCGCGCGCGTCGCGCGGCGTCTTGGTCGAGACCATGTCGCTCACGCGCACCTCGCCGCGCAGCGCCTGCTCGATCGTGCGGGCCATGCGCGCGCCGCGCCTGAGTTCGTCCTCGTCGCGGTCGAAAGCGCGCGAGACGCAGATGGTGTCGAGCGCGAAGCCGTCGGCGGTGGTGAAGATCTGCGCGTCGACGATGTTGCCGCCCGCGGCGGCGCAGGCGCCGGCGACGATCGACAGCAGACGCGGATGGTCGGGCGCGACCACGGTCAGCTCGGTGACGCCGCGATAGCCATCGGCGGCGACCTCGGTCGCCAGCGACTTCACCTCCGCGGCCATCGCGCCCAACAGCTTGGCGTGGGCGACGAGGTGGGGCAGGTCGACCTTCAGCCAATAGGCGGGATAGTGGCGCTGCGCGTAGGCGTCGAACTCGGGGTCCGACCAGCCCGGCAGCGCGCGGCGCAGCGCCTCCTGCGCGGCGGCGACGCGCGCCTTGCGGTCGATCGCCGAGTGCCCGCCGCCGAGCACCACCTCGGTCTCCCAATAGAGCGAGCGCAGGAGCTGGCCCTTCCAGCCGTTCCACACGCCGGGGCCGACGGCGCGGATGTCGGCGACGGTCAGCGCCAGCAGCATCTTGAGCCGGTCGA
>CAZKHF010000042.1:0-14098 GCA_964552445.1 uncultured Bradyrhizobium sp.
GTGGCCTCCGCCGAGGTCAGGCCCGGCTCCTCCTCGATCACGCGCTCGACGTTTTCCACCACGACGATTGCGTCGTCGACCACGATGCCGATCGCCAACACCATCGCCAGCAAGGAAACCGTGTTCACGGAATAGCCGAATCCGAGCAGGACGACGAACGTCCCGATCAGGCTGACCGGCACCGCGACCGCCGGAATGATGGTGGCTCGCAGATTGCCCATGAACAGAAATACCACCAGCACGACCAGACCGAACGCTATGCCCAGCGTCTTGAGCACCTCACGGATCGTGTCGTCGACGAAGGTCGTGGAGTCGAAAACGACGCTCGCCGTCATCCCCTTGGGGAACCGTTGCTTAAGCTGCTCCAGCTTCTGGTTGACCAAGCCAGCGGTGCTCACCGCATTGGCGCCAGGCGCGAGATAGATCGCCGCCGCGACCGTCGGCCTGCCATTCAGGCGGCTTTCGACGTCGTTGCTTTGAGCGCCCATCTCGACGCGCGCAACATCGCGCACATGAAGGACCGAACCGTCAGGATTGGCGCGTAGAACAATGTCGCCGAATTCCTCCGGCGTCGTCAGGCGCCCCTGCGTCTGGACGTTCAACTGGATCTGCTGATCCTTGTCGATCGGCGGCGCACCGACCCGTCCAACCGCCGCTTGCACGTTTTGCGCCTGTATCGCGGCTATGACGTCCGTCGGCGTCAGATTGAGACTGATCAGCCGCTGCGCGTCAAACCAGACGCGCATGGAATAGTTCAGGCGTCCAAACAGCATCGCCTGTCCGACGCCAGGAATGCGCGCCAGTTCGTCGATCACGTTGATCGTGGCGTAATTGGCGACGAATAGCGGGTCCTGCTCTCCGGTCTCGCTGGAGAAGCCGATGAATTGCAGGATCGCCGAAGAGCGCTTTCTGACGGTGACGCCCTGCTGTTGGATTTCCTTGGGCAATTGCGGCAATGCCGCCTGCACGCGGTTGTTGACGTTGACAGTGTCGATGTCAGGATCGGTGCCGAGCGCGAAGCTGACAGTGAGCGTGTAGCTGCCGTCGTTGCCGCTGGTCGACTTCATGTACAGCATCTTGTCGACGCCGACGACCTGCGCTTCGAGCGGCTGGGCTACGCTCGCTTCGACGACTGCCGCCGACGCGCCGGGAAAACTCGCGCTGACCTGCACCTGCGGCGGCACGAGGTCCGGAAATTGCGCCACCGGCATGCGGGTCATCGCCAACAGGCCGGCGAGCGTGACCACGATCGCGACGACGATGGCCAGTCGCGGCCGGTCGACGAAGACGGACGAAATCATTTGGCGGACCCGCCAGCTGGAGGCTGAGCAGGCGAAGTCGGCGCGGAGGCGCCGTCATTGGAGCCGTTGACGGCGGCGCTTGCAGCAGGACCAGCGGTGACCGCGCGGCCAGGCTGCACGCGCTGTAGCCCTTCGACGATGATCGTTTGCCCCTCTTGCAACCCGCTCAACACCGCCGCCGAAGTCGGCGTGGTCTGCCCGAGCTTGACGCCAATCCGCTGCGCCTTCCCTTGGGCGTCGACGGAATAGACGTAATCGCCGGCCTGATCGGAAAGCACGGCGGCGCGTGGAACGACGAGCATATCGATCGGCTGCGCGCCCTCCAGTAGAACATTGACGAATTCCGAGTCGATCAGCTCGCGGTTCGGGCCGGTCGCCGCGCTTGATCCGGGATTCGACGGATTGGCGATTTCGGCGCGCAGCAAAAGCGTGTCCGTGCCGCCCGTCACGCTGTTGTTCATGAAGTCGAGCTTGCCGATTTGGTCGTAAAGGCGACCGTTCGGCAGCTTGACGCGGATCTTGACCACATCGAAGTTGCCCGCGTCGGCGATCTTCTGTTTCAACTCCAACGCGGTTCGCGAGGGAACGGAAAAAACGACGAACATCGGGTCCTGACTGACGATCGTCGACAAGGCTCCGGAACCTGGACCGACGACATTGCCCTCGGTCGTGGTGGTGCGGCCGATCTTGCCGTCGATGGGCGCGCGGATTTCCGTATAGGCTAGGTTGATTTCAGACTGCCGAAGCTGAGCCTGCGCGGCGAGCAACTGGGCCAACAGCGCCTGCTGATTGGCCTCCGCAGCGTCGACCGTGGCTTGCGTGCCGGAGGTCGAACGCAGCAGTTCCCGGGCCCGATCCAACGTCACATTTGCGTTGCGCAACTGCGCCTGAACCTGCTCGATCGCCGCCTGCTTGGCTTGCACGTCCGCTTCGAACGGGCCTTGCTCGAGCCGGTAAAGCAGGTCGCCCTGCTTGACTTCGCTGCCCTCCGTGAACAGTCGCTTTTCAAGGAACGCGGTCACGCGCGCTGACAGATCGACGCGATTGATGGCCTGAATGCGGCCGAGGAACGCGCTCGTTTCGGTGACGGGCTGGCGTTCCACCTTGACGACGCCAACTGCGGGTGGCGGCGGCGCCTGCTGGGCCGAGGCCGGCGTCAGCGACGCGAGAGAGACCGCCGCCAAGACATAGGACCACGTGCGTAGCATCGGGCGCCTTGAAAAAAGTTGGACGAAATGCATAAACGGAACGGTACCGTTTTCTATAGCGTTCGCGGCCAGGAGGCAAGTGTGGTCCAATCGACGGCAAATGCGGACAATCGCTCAGCGCGACGGGCTGGGCGCGGCGGCCGTCCAAAAGCCGGCGAGGTCGAACGGCGGAACGAACATATCGTTCGAGCGGCCGGTGAAATGTTCATGCAGCACGGCTTCGGCGGCACGTCGATGGAAGCCGTGGCGCAAACAGCGAGGATCTCGAAGCGCACCCTCTATGCGCGCTACCCCGACAAGTCGACTCTGTTCAGCGAGGTGCTTGGCGGCCTCGTTAGACGTTGGCTTGTTCCCCTTGATCGCTTCGATTCCGAGCAAGACAACTTGGAGGACATCTTGTTGGCCCTGGCGCGCCATCTGACGACCTCCTCGCTGACTCCGGAATCCGTGAGCGTCAATCGCCTCATTATTTTCGAGTCGCAGCGTCGACCGGAATTGGGGCGGTTGGCCAACAACGCCGCCAGAAAGCCCGCCATTGCCGCGATCGCGTCCATTCTGTCGCGGCGCGGCAGCGAACTTCGCGTGATCGACTACGAGATGGCGGCCGAACAGTTCTTAGGTCTGACCGTCGGCCACGGCGTGCATCTCGCCAATTTCGGCATCGAACTCACGCCCGACGAGATGGACCGATATGTCCGCGCCTCAGTGGATCTATTTCTATCCGGCGCACGGCGTTGCGACTTACCCAGAACGCCTGGCGGGCGGCCAATTCGGGGGAATGAGAGCAATGATGGCGACAGCGCGTCGAAGGCCGCGCGAGATCAAACGCGGCCTTGAGGAACGCGATCACACCGCCGAAAGGCGGCCGATCGGTTGGATCGGCTCAAGCAAGCCGTCGCCCCGTTCGGCCGTCATGATCTCAAGCTGGGTCACCCTCGGCGCTCAGCTCATCCAGTTGCCGCCGTCGATGTTGTAAGTCTGCGCGACAATGTAATCGGCGTCCTCGCTGGCGAGGAAAGTCGCGAGGCCGCCGATCTCTTCCGGGCGCGCCATGCGGCCGTACGGCACCGACAGCCCGACCACCCGCTTCTTCTCGCCCAGCGGCAGATGCTCGTACTTGGCGAACATCTCGTCGACGTGGTCCCAATGCTCGTTGTCGACCACGCCCGGCGCAATCGCATTGACGTTGATGTGGTGCTTGATCAGGTCGAGGCCGGCGCTCTGGGTTAGGCTGATCACCGCCGCCTTGGTCGAGCAGTAGATGGCGACCAACGCCTCGCCACGGCGTCCGGCCTGCGAGGCGAAGTTGATGATCTTGCCGCCGCGGCCTTGCTTGATCATCTGTTTGGCCCCTGACTGCAGCATGAACAGCAGTCCTTCGACGTTGACGGCGTAGACGCGGCGGTAGCTCTCGCGGGTAATCTCGACGATCGGCGCCAAGTCAAAGAGGCCGGCGTTGTTGACGAGGATGTCGAGGCCACCGAAATGCGCGACGGTCGCCTCGATCGTCGCGTCGATCGACGCCTGCTCCGGAAGGACGAGTTTGAGGCCGAGCGCGTTCGGCCCAAGCTCCGCCGCGGCCTTCTTCGCGCCTTCCTCGTTGACGTCGGCAATGACGACCTTCGCGCCTTCATTGACGTATCGCGTGGCGATCGCCCGGCCGATGCCGCGCGCCGCGCCCGTGATGATCGCGACTTTGTCCTTAATCTTCATGATCTCCTCCTTGGAATGCCGAGCGCCGTCTCCAGGCGTGCGCTTGCTTTCGCATTCGCCGGGGTCGATGCGCAAATGATCAAACGGAAATGCGGTCGTGTGTCGCAGCCGCCCCCGATCGTTGGGCCCGACGCTCGCCAGAGCGCAGGGCGCGGCGGCGCGAAATCTCCGCTAATGTCTCACTGATCCTGCCAGCTCCGCCCCTCCTTCCCCGCCAAGACCTGACTATCGATTTGCGCCGAATGAGGCGTCCGTGATTCGGCTGACCCCGTGTCTTTGGTCGGGGTCAGAAAGCCGCGACCGAGAGGGTCGCGGCTCGCTTTGCGTCGCGACCCCTCGAACTTGTGAAGTTCTCTCGAACTCTCAACTGATTACGTCATGTCATCGTGCGGGTCCGCCGCGCCGCCAGTTCGCAGCCTTCCAGCTCAGCGCGTGGTGTAACCGCCGTCCACGACGAGAACGGCCCCAGTGATATAGCTCGCCGCGGGCGAACACAGGAACAACGCCGCCGCCGCCACTTCCTCCGGCTGACCGACGCGCCGCATCGGCGTCATGTCGCGCCAAATGGGGAACATCTCCGGATCGGCGATGCCGCCGCGCGACATATCGGTTTCGATGTAGCCGGGCGCGATCGAATTCACCCTGATATTGCGCGTGGCGAACTCGCTGGCGAGGCTCTTCGTCATCATGTGCACGGCGGCCTTCGAGCTATTGTAGGCCACCTGCTGTTGCGGAATATTGGAAACGATGCCGGAAATCGACCCCATATTGAGAATGACGCCGGAGCCGTTCTTCGTCATCGGGCCCAACGCCGCCCTCGCGGTGCGAAAGACCGCGTCGACGTTGAGGCTCATCTGATCCCGCCACTGAGAGTCGGTGAAGTCGAGGGTTTCGCCGTGAATGGCGACGCCGGCGGCGTTGACCAGGATGTCGAGTTTCCCTTTCTTCGCCAGCGTTTCCTTGACTACGAGGTCGGACGCCGACGGATCGCGCAAATCCGACGCGACGAAGTGATACTCGACGCCCGCCTTCGCCAGAACCTCCGCCGACTCTGCGGACAAAGCGCGAGCGGCCAACACGATCTTGGCGCCGGCTTCGCTAAACGCCCGAGCAATAGCCAAGCCAATGCCTCTTGATCCTCCGGTGATAAGCGCAACCTGACCATCGAGCCGGAACTTTTCGAGAAACATGGGATTCTTCCTTCTCAATTCAATTTGTCTGAAGGCGAACGTTCGTCATTCACTTCGCCGTCCCTTGGACGATGCGGCCGGCGCTCAGGCTCACCGCGATAATGAGCACGACGCCGAAAACGATTTGCTGGGCCAGCGCGTTGATGCCGACGAAGGTCATGCCGGTTCGCGCCACGACGATCAGCAGAGCGCCAACCAGGGTTCTGATGACGCTGCCGCTTCCCCCGGTCAGCGAAGTTCCGCCCAGAACCGCGGCGGCGATCGCCGGCAGCAGGAACTCGTTGGCGATGGTCGGCGACCCGCTCGACAGCCGGCCGGCCAGGACAATACCGGACAGCGCCGCGAACAAGCCAGCGCACATGAACACGATGAGTTTCGACTGCTTGATGCGGATGCCGGCGACGCGTGCGGCCGGTTCGCTGCAACCCACAGCCTTCATCGCCTTGCCGAACGGCGTCATCTGCTCGACAACGAACGCCGCCGCCAAAGCGACCAGCGACACCCAGATTTCGTTGGGGATGCCGAAGGTGACGCCGATCGCCCAGCCCAGCGTGTGGGAGCGCGGCAGCGCGTCAATCTGGATCGACCTTTGATTTGAAAGCGCCAGCGCCGTCGTCGTCGCAATGCCGCCGACCGCCAATGTGGCGATGAAGCTCGGCAGCTTCAGCACGCCATGGACGTAGCCGGACAACAGCCCGAACGCCAGCCCGGCGGCCAGCGCCGCGAGGATCGCCAGGAAGCCGTATCCTGGGATGAGTTGCGCCAGAACGACCGAGCTGACCGCTGCGACGGATTGCAGCGATAGATCGATGCTCCCAAGGTAGAGCACCCACGTCATGCCGAGCGCCATCAAGAACAGCGTCGCCGAATCGGCGCTCAGACCGATGAGCGTGGCGGGTCTGAGAAAAGTCGCGTCAAAGGAGCCAACAAGCAGAACCAATGCCGCCAAGGCGAACCAAGGAACGAGCGCCGAAAGTCTTTCCCTCGTCATAATCGTCACACCATGTAGGGAATGAGATCGAGCGGCGTAACCGGCGCCGTGACGGAGTTCTCGAAAACCGCCGACTGCTTGCCGTCCTTGAGAACAACGATCGTATGAGCCAGCCCGATCGCTTCCTCGAGGCTATCGCCGATCAGAATGACCGAGACGCCTCGGGCGCAGATCTCGCGAATGAGCGAATAGACGTCTTCCTTGGCGCCGACGTCTAGGCCGCGGGTGGGATGGTCGAGCAAGAACAGCCGCGCCCCCGTGCGAAACCACCTGGCCAACGCGACTTTCTGCTGGTTGCCGCCGGATAGATTGACGCAAGGCGTGGCGCCGCTCGGCGCCTTGATGCGCAATTTGTCGATCAGTGCGGCGGTCGTTTGCGCCATTCGAGCAAAATTGAAGAAGCCGAACCGCGTGCATTCGCCGGCCAGCGGCAGGAAGATGTTCTCTTGCACCGTCATCGCCTCGACGATGCCCTCGATCTTGCGTTCGCGCGGCACATAACCGACGCCCGCCGCGACGGCGTGATCGGTCGGCGTGTTGCCGAGCGCAGTCCCATTCAACTCGACGGACCCTCCGTCGACCGTCTCGAGCCCGAACATGCTGCGCACCAGCGGTTCGGCGCCGGAGCCTTCGGCGCCGACGAACGCCAGGACTTCGCCTCGCCGAACGCTGAAGCTGACGTCTTCGAAGGCGCCTCGTTTGGTCAGCCGATCGACTTTCACAACGACGTCCGACGACGGAGCGAGGCGGTGATCTTGCTTGTAGTAGGATCCGGCGGCCTCGCGACCGACCATCAGGTGGTGGATGCGAGAAGGACTTGCTTCTTCCTTGCCCATCCGCTCGACCACGCAGCCGTCCTTCATCACGTAGATCGTGTCGGAAATGGCGATCACTTCATCGAGGCGATGCGAGATGAAGATGATCCCGGCGCGCTGGCGCAATTTCCGAACGACCGAGAAGAGGACGTCGATTTCCGCCTTCTCGAGCATAGACGTCGGTTCGTCGAGCAGAATGCAGAGATTGCCTTCGATCGCTTCCTCCAGCGTCAGAACCTTGGCGAGCTCCACCATCTGCCGCTGAATGAAAGACAGCTCGCCAGTGACGGATTTGGGCGAAACCTCGAGCCCGACTTTCGACAACTGGCGCCGGGCCGCCTCGTTCATCGCCCGCCAATTGATCCGGCCGAACGTGAGAAACGGCGCCTCATTGCCGAGATAGATGTTTTCGGCGACGGTGATGTTGGGCACAAGCGACTGCTCCTGGAACACCATGCCGATGCCGTGGCGCGCGGCATCGTGCGGCCCGCTCAGGACGCATTTCTTGCCGTGAATTTCGATCGAGCCGGCGTCGGGTTGATAATTGCCGTTCAGCACCTTCATCAGCGTCGACTTGCCGGCGCCGTTCTCGCCGACCAGTCCGACGACTTCGCCAAGCCGCACCTGCAGCGACACCTGCGTCAACGCCTGAACCTTGCCGAAGGCCTTCGAAATGTTGGTCAGTCGCAGCATCGCAGAGGCCCTACTTCACCACGGGGAGAACGCGATTCCGCTGGTTCAGCAACACCGCGATGATGATCATGACGCCGAGAACGCCTTGCTGGACGAACGTCGGCAGACCCACGATCACCATGCCGTTGTTCAGAACCATCACAATCAGAACCCCGACCAACGTCGACGCGACGCCGCCGCTGCCGCCGCTCAGCGCCGTGCCGCCGACGACGATGGCGCTGATCGCCGTGAACAACTGTCCGGAGCCAATGCTGACGCTCGACGCGCCAAGGCGCGCGGACGCGAGGATCGAACCGACGCCGATGAAGAAACCCGACAGGGCGAACGCCAAGACGCGAACGCGATTGGCGTTGACGCCCGAGGCGACGACCAGATGCTCGGCCCCGCCCAATGCGTAGACATGCCTGCCAAATATCGTGTGATTTTCGATGACCCAAGCCGCTAAGAACATGATCGCCGCCACGTAGATGGCGATAGGCAGGTCGAGCACGCGCGTCAGGGTCAGCGCCCGCACATACGGATCGGTGATGACGACGCGTTCGCCGCCGAGAAGAACCGTCGCCATGCCGAGCCCGATGAAGCTCATGCCGAGGCTCGCCATAAACGAGGGAACCTTGAGGAAAACGTGGATGAAACCGACGAGCGCCCCGAACAGAGCCGTGCCGAGCACGACGAGCGGCAGCGCCGCCAGCCCCAGGTTGAGCCCAGTATTGGCCGCGTTGGCGACGCCGGCGGCCAAGACAGCCGAGCTGAAGGCCATCGCCCCTTCTACAGACAGATCGATCGACCCCATGATGATGACGAACGTCACGCCGAGCGCCAGCATCAGGGGCGCAGTCGAAGCGGCCGCGATTCGTATCAAGTTATCGAGGGAGAGAAACCGCGGTTCGATCAGAGAAATCACTACGCATAGCCCGACCAAAACCAATACTGGCATGGCGCTCGCCAAGCGAAACTTCGTCGGTGCGATCATGGTTCTGTCCCGGCGCTCGCAGAGCGCGCACCAGGCTCAGAGCCTGGTGCGCTTCGATTTTCCGCCGTATGGCGACCTGCTTCAGTTGTACGTGATCTGCCCGGACAGCCGGCCCCACAAATCGTTCCAGTCGATCGTTGGCGTCGCTTCGACGTGCTTCTTCCAATAGTCCTCGACGTCGGCCTGGGTGATCAGAGCGCCCGTTCCGTAAAATTCGCGGTGCGCGCGGGATTCGTCGGACGGCTTGAACTTTCCCGTCGCCGCGTGATAGCCGAGCGACAAGGTGATGCCGCCGATCCACAGCGGATCCCAATCCACGGTCGCCGCCATCTCCTTGTTCTTGATCGCTTGGACCGCGTCCTTGGTGCCGTCGGTCCCCGAAACCAGGACCTTGCCGGCCAGCCCTTCGGCGCGCAGGGCCTCGAGAGCGCCGACGGCCATGCTGTCGTTGGCAGCCCAGACGCCCTTGATGTCGCCGCCGAAACGCGTCAACCAAGCGGCGACGATGTTGGTCGCCTTGGTCGAATCCCAATCGGCGTCCTGGAAGTCCAACAGCTTGATCTTGCTATTGGCGGCCAGCGCCTTTTGCAGTCCGGCCTTGCGCTGGATCGCCGACACGTTCGAGGGGATGCCGCCCAGAGCGACGATGCCGCCCTCGCCGCCGAACGTGTCGAACAGCGCCTTGGCCGTCTGCTCGCCCGCCGGAACGCCGCTGAACGAAAGATGCGCGACGTAGTTGTCGCCGAAGTCCCACGGATGCAGGTCGTCGGGCTTGTTCCACACGGTCACCACGCGACCCTTCGCCGCCGCGACCGCCTCGACGATCGGCCGTGCATCTGGACTATCGTTCGGATCGACGGCGAGGATCGTCTTGTCGCCAACTTTGGCGAGCAGCGCCTTAATGTCGGTCAGGCCCTTTTCGCTGTTTCCCTCAGTCACCAGCGCCTGATAGTGCTCGCCGACGCTCGTCGCAAAGGCTTCCGAGCCTTTGTTCCACGCAGCGTGGAAGGCGTTGGACAGCGATCGGATCGAGCTGGCGAGGCTATAGCCGCTCGCCGCGGCGGCCGGCCACTGGCCGCCCGAGGCCGCAAGAGCGCCGACGCCTAACGAGGAACCGATCAGAAACCGCCGCCGATCGATCATCGACTGGTTCAAGAAGTTACGAATAAACATTCCTTGATTCTCCTCTCCTCGCACAACTATTGGTTGTTTTTGACGCAGCCGTCCGCTCGCGCCAAAGACCTGGCGCGTCGCTCATTTCTCAAGTCTTGTCGTGAGTGTCCCCCCTCGAAGACGGGCTCAGAAAACGCCTCGACTCGAAAAGTGTCAATAGCTAAATGGATTTAGCGTCAGTTTAGCAAGCGATTTGGCCGCCCCTGCGTCAAACGACCGCAGCGAAATCGGAGGCGCTGCCCGTGGTGGTGGGGATCACCAGCTTAGGGTTGTTGCCCGGCTTATATTCGTCAAGCAGCCGGAAGCTGCTCTTGATCATCGCGTCGACGTCCTGCCGCACCATCGTCAGGTCGAAGTGAAGGTGGGCGGCGAACGGATCCCAGTCAAAGGCCCCAACGACGGCTCGCGTGAAATTGGCGCCCGGCAGCCGCGACGAAAATCGCAACGCCCCTTCGAGACCCGTGATGCCATTGACGAACAAGCTGGTGGGCAAGCGCCCGAGGCGACGATAGCAATCGTCGAGAGCCTTTTCGGCGACGATCGGCGGATATCCCTGGCAGTCGAACGCTTGGGCGTCCAGCGTCACGCCGCGTCTCGCCAAGGCGTTCGTAAACCCCTCAATGCGCGCACTCGTAGAATTGTCGTCGCGCACCCCGCCGAAGAAGAACCAGTCGTCGATCGGCAGCCCGCGCGCTTCGAGCTTCGCCAGCAAGATTTCCGTAAGCCGATAGGCGCCGCCGCTGTTATCGGACATTACGGACGGCGCGTGGTCGCCGGGTAGGTCGACGTTGATGCAGGGAACGCCAGCCAACGCGCAAAGGTCGTTGAGGGGGTCGGGCCGTCGAACTCCAGTCACGAACAAGAAGTCGACCTGCTGGGCGATCAGAACCTCGGTCACCCGCAGCTCCTTCTCGGGATCGCGTTGGGTGCTCGTGACGATCGGACACACGCCGCGGCGGCGGGTCTCGGCCTCGAAGCTTTCCGCCAGCTCCACGAAGAAATGGTTGCTGTAATGCGGCAGGATCATGCCGCCGATGCCCGACCGAGACAGGCGAAGCCCACGCGCCTTCAGGTTGATGGAATAACCGAGTTCGTTCGCCAGATCGAGCACGCGCGCGGCGGTCTCCGACTTGATTCGGTGTTCCTTCCATCGTCCGTTTAAAATGAGGCTGACGGCGGTCGGCGATACGCCTCCTGCTTTAGAGATGTCGTAGATTGTCGTCTTATGCGGCATATTCGCCATCGCATTGCGTTCTTTCTAACCCAGCCCTGTTCGCTTTGCCTTTTGCGCTGGCGGGAACAGGATTTCAATCATACGCGTTCCGACGCGTTGGAACCCGCCCAATTCGAAATTGCAGATCTCGCGTCGACGCTCCGACCTTTGGAGACGGCGAGCTCGGAAGTCGAGAGGCGGGCGAAAGACGCCGTGTCGGAGTCGCCGAGAGCAGTCCCCGCTACGACGCGCATCGACGACTTGAGCCTCCAACGGACCGCCAATCGCAGCAGACCGTCAATCGGGCTGTCGCCGAACGCCGTGGTCGTCGCTTTTGAACACGCTGAAGGCGCCGACCGGATCGTCCTCAACCACGCGTTCGCATCGCCTATCGCCACCGCCTTCGTCCAGGCGGGACGGCCAATCCCCAATTTCGGCGCCGCCCAGTCCGACCATTTCAAGAACGAAGTACCGGTGACTGACGAGATGACGGCGGCGGAGATCGCCTCGGCCTACGAGTGGGAGACCGGGACCGTCATCGTCGAGCGGCTGAACGGAATCGTCCCGGTCGGCTGCCCGAGTGTGCTGGTCAGCCGCCACGCGCCGTTCACATGGGGACCGAACGTCGCCAATGCGGTCGAGACGGCGGTCGCGATCGAATGCATGGCGCATATGGCGCCGATGTCGCTTCAGCTCGCGCCCGATGTCAAACAGATCGAGATCGAACTGAGCGACAAGCGCTTCAAGCGCAGGCACGGTTCCAACGCCGATTACGGTCAGGCCAAGGAGGGCTGAACGCGCCGCCGCCGGCGGACGGCGCCGACGTCGCTTCGCGCGCGACACGGAGGGCCTGAGTGACTATAACAGCGCCTGCCGCGGCGATGGCGAGGCCAACTGATAGCCATCCGCATCGCCGCGACGCGAAGCGGCGCCAAACGATCATGGGTTCGTTAGGCACGTAGAAAGCAACGCAAGGAGGTTGAAGTGTCCAAGGCGCTCGAGGGAAAGGTTGCCGCCGTCACGGGGGCCGCGTCGGGAATAGGTCTAGCCAGCGCCGAGGCGATGATGGCCGCCGGGGCCCGCGTTGTCTTCGTTGACCGTGACGCGAAGCGACTCGCTGAGCTGCACAAAGAGCACGGCGCCGCGGCAATCCCGCTGGAAGTCGATCTGCTCGATCCCGAGGGTTGCGCGTCGATGCTTCCGCGCATTCTCAAGGAGGTCGGCCATCTCGACATTTTTCACGCCAACGCCGGCACCTACATCGGCGGCGATCTCATCAAGGCCGACGCCGCCACGATCGATCGGATGCTGAACCTCAACGTCAATGTCGTGATCAAGAACGTCCACGACGTTCTGCCTCACATGATCGAACGCGGCACTGGCGACATCGTGGTGACCAGCTCTGTCGCTGGGCACTTTCCGATTCCCTGGGAGCCCGTCTATTCCGCCTCCAAATGGGCGATAACTTGCTTTGTCCAGACCGTACGCCGACAAGTGTTCAAGCACGGCATTCGTGTCGGTTCGGTCTCTCCCGGTCCTGTCATCAGCGCCTTGCTCGCCGACTGGCCCAAAGAGAACCTTGAAAAGGCAAAAGCGGCCGGGGCCTTGATCGAACCTTCGGCTGTCGCCGAAGCCGTTCTGTTCATGCTGTCGCGACCGCGCAACGTCACCATTCGCGACATCGTCGTGCTGCCGAGCAACTTCGACATCTAGCGCGCGCTGCAGGTGGGCTTACGCGACCCTCATCCCTGCACGCCGCCGGTTTGATCGGGTGGCGGTTGTGGGGGGATGCGTTTCATCCTTGCGCGCCGCCGAAGCGGGCGAGTCTGAGGATGAGGGCACCGACGTAAACCGAGCAGTGGCGCGGCCCTCGGCGGCCGCAGGCGCGAAGGCCCGCGCGTACTCGTTGTGATGCGCCCCGCATCGTTCGCGACGCCCGCTTGCGCGCGCGCGTCAGGATGAGGGGAGTTGGAATCCAGGCGATTCCAGCCGAACGCCGCGCGCCCTAACGCCACAGTCGCGTCCGTCGAAATGCGAGACGCCGGAGCGCGCGAGGCCGCGCCGCGTCAGAACGCCGGTTGTCGTTGCGAAACTCGACGACGCAAAATTCGCGAGCGATGCGACCTAGAGACGAGGTCACGGTTCACGGGCAAACCGCTTTGCGCGACCAACCCGTGAATTCGTCTTTTCGGCGCCGCGGTCTCAGGCGACGCGCGAAGCCGTCGCGTCCGCGCTTTGCTCGATTGCCTCGCCGCTGTCGGCGTCGAAGATGCGCACAGCCTCGCTTGAAATCGCCACCGGGACCTGCGAACCCGTCGGCGCGTGCACGTCACGCCCGCCGACGGCGATCAAATGACACCCACGCACCTGGAACCCGACTTGCGATTGGTCGCCCAGCCAGTGGTTCGAGGTTACCTCGCCCACGAGGGTTGTGCCCTCCACTTGCCCACTTGGCGCGAGATGAATCCGGTGCGGACGCACGCCAACCATGATTCGCTTGCCGTCGTCGAATTTTCCGCTCGCTCCCGAGACCGACAGCGGCATACGAAAGGCGACTTCCTGCTTTTCATTGAGAACCGCGACCTTCCCATCCTGCACGACGGCGGGGAACAGGTTCATTGGCGGCTCGCCGATGAACGAAGCGACAAACAGATTGGCCGGTCGGTCCTGTAGGTCGTGCGGCGTGGCGAATTGTTGCAGCACGCCCTTCTCCATCACCGCGATGCGGTCGGCCAGCGCGATCGCCTCGGTCTGATCGTGGGTGACGACCACGGTCGTCATCTTCTGCGCGATCAGATAGTCCTTGATGCGCGCGCGCAGCAGCGCCC
>CAZKHF010000043.1:0-13657 GCA_964552445.1 uncultured Bradyrhizobium sp.
CGCCGCCCTCGGGGCGCAGGCGCACCACCGCCGCGGCGGTCTCGTCGCAAGTCGTCTCGATTCCCAAAACCCGCATCTTCGCTTCGCACGTCCCACGTTCGCCGCGGCGAACGCTTCGCGCCGCCGAAGGCGGTCGTCTGTACACGCTTGGCGCGAGCGCGCACAACGCATAATGAGAATCCGCGCACATCAATAACGCTTGAGAGCGCGCGGGCGGCGGGCGCGCAGGGAGCGTCGCGGTGACGATGACGGCAAGATGACCCTCCGCGTGGCGCTGTTTCGCGCCCGCGACGACGCTTCGCTGAGCGCGGCGCGGCTCGCCGGGCGCGGCTTCCTGGCGACGATCGCGCCGGCGACGGAGATCCGCGCCACCGGCGCGCCGCCGCCGCCCGGCCGCTTCGACGCCGCGGCCGCGACCAGCGCCAAGGCGCTGACGCTGCTCGCGCCAGCGGCGCGCTCGGCGCTGGTCGGCCTGCCGTTCTACGTCGTCGGCGAAGAGGGGGCGAGGGCCGCCGCCGCGCTCGGCTTATCGCTTGCGGCGGAAGCCGCGCCCGACGTCGCCACGCTGGCGACGGCGCTGACCGCCCGGCTCGCGCGTGGCTCGCGCGCGCTCTATCTCGCTGGCCGCCACCGCAAGGCCGTCCTCGAAGCCGCGTTGCGCCTGGCGGGCGTCAGCGTCGCGACGCTCGAAGTGTATGTCGCCGCGGCGCGCGCGGCCTGGAGCGGCGAAGAGGCGGAGGCGGTCGCGCGCTGCGGCGCGGCGCTGCACTATTCGCGGCGCTCTACAGCCCTCGCCGCCGCGCTCGCCGCGCGCGCCGGCTTCGCCGATCGCTTCCGCGTCATGCTGCACGCCTGCCTTTCCGCCGACGTCGCCGAGCCGCTTCGCGCCATGGGCGCGACGCGCTTCGCCGTCGCGGCCAGCCCGCGCGAAGGGGCATTGATCGACGCGCTCGCGGCGGCGCTCGCCGACGACCGGGGCTGAGGGGAGAGCGGCGTAGCGTCGCGGGGTCCTCCGAGGGTCGCGCGTTCCGCGGGTCCTTGACTTCGAATTCCTCTCTCGCG
The DNA here is from genome assembly GCA_964552445.1 of uncultured Bradyrhizobium sp. Lineage (GTDB taxonomy): Bacteria > Pseudomonadota > Alphaproteobacteria > Rhizobiales > Beijerinckiaceae > Roseiarcus. The sequence continues at coordinate 1,063 of CAZKHF010000043.1, forward strand.
CACGCTCCGCTAGGCAAGCAAGGACCAAATCGGCGCGACGGCCGCCTTTGACGCGGCGGCGCGGCGAAGCGCGCCGGTTTCATTCGCGCCGCGGCTCGCCTATAGAAGCGGAGGAGCGAAAGCGAGACGCCATGGCCGACGACGCCAGCCCGAAACCCGAACCCGAAATTGTGGCGCCGACGCCGATCTCGCTGCGCCGCGAGCCGCCGCGCGATCCCGGCGTGATCGAAGGCGAGGCGACCGAAATCATGGAAGACGCGCCGGCGGCGCCGGCCGAGACCGAGGGGGCCCCAGCGACGCCCGCAGTCGAGCCGGCGGAAGCGTCCGCCGCCGAGTCTCCGGCCGAGCTCGTGGCCGAGTCGGCGCCGGTCGAATCGTCGGCCGAGGCGGCGAGCGTCGAGTCATCCGCCGAGCCGGTCTCCGAACCCGCGGCCTTCGAACCCGCCGCCGAGCCGCCGGCGTCCGAGCCGCCGGCCGCGCCTCGGCGGCCCTCGCCGCCGTCATTGAAGCTCATCTTCGCGGCGGCCGCGCTCGGCGCGATCGTCGGCGCGGCGCTGGCGCTCGGCGCCGGTTCGCTGGTCAATCCGCGCGCCGCGTCGCTCGATGCGGCGACGGCGCGCATCTCCGCCCTTGAACGCGCCGACGAGAGCCGGGCCGACGCCGACGCGGAGTTCGCCAAGCGCCTCGCCGTGGTCGAAGCGGGCGAAGCCGCAGCCGCCGCGGCGTCGGCGCTTGATGCGCTCGCGGGCCGCGTCGCCGCGTTGGAGAGCGCGGCTGGCAAGGGCCCGGCGCCGGCGCCGGCGACCGACGAAGCGCTTGCCGAGGCGCGCGCCGCGCGCGACGACGCCGCCAAGGCGCTGGCGCTCGTCGGCGCCGCGCCACAGGCCGCGCCCGCCGCGAGCCCATCGCCGCCCGCCGTCGATCCCGCCGCGCTGGCGGCGCTCGCCGGGCGGGTCGGCCAGCTCGAAAGCGGTGTCGCGGCGCTGAAATCGGGCGCGCCCGACGTCGCTGCGATCGACGCCCGCCTCGCCAAGCTCGAGGGGGCGCTCGCCGCGCCGAAGAGCGAAGCGCGGGTCGCCGCTGCGGAAGCGCAAGCGCCGCGCGGCGCGGCGGCGGCGGCGATCCTTGCCGTCGCGCTGGAAGGGCGTCTCGCAGCGGGCGCTCCGTTCGCACAGGAATTAAGCGGGCTTTCGCGCCTCGGCGCCGACGCCGGCCGGATCGGCGCGCTGAAGCCCTACGCCGACTCGGGCGCGCCGACGCTCGCGGCGCTCGCCGCCGCCTTCGCCAAGCTCGAGCCGTCGCTCACGGCGTTGGCGACTCCGGCGCCGGCGCGGAACGACGAAAGCGTCTTCGATCGGCTGTTCGACCATATGCGCGCCCTGGTGCGGGTGCATAAGGTCGGAGCGGCGGGCGAAGGCGCGGAAGGCTTGCCGGCGGCGGTCGCGGCGGCGCTCGGGCGCGGCGATCTCGCCGCGGCGCTCGACGCCTACGGAAAGCTGCCCGAACCGGCGCGGCAGGCGGGGGCGGAGTGGGCGAAATCCGCCGCTGCGCGCCAGGCGGCGGGCGCGGCGGCGCGCGCCCTGCGCGACGACGCGGTCGCGCGTCTGGCCGCCGGCGATTAGGCGCGCCGGCAGGGGAATCTTCACCGGCGGCGCCTTAGGCTCTCGCGCCGCGCGCCCATAAGGCTCGAAGCGGAGACGCCATGATTCGCCTGTTGCTGTTCCTCTTCGCGCTCGCCTTGGCGGCCTGCGGCCTGACTTGGTTCGCCGAGAATCCGGGCGAGGTCGCGTTGACCTGGCGCGGCGTCGAATACGACGTGTCGCTGATGGTCGCGCTCGGCGTGGTGGCGGGGTTGGCGATCCTGTTGTCGCTCGCCTGGGCGGTCGCGCGCTTCGTCTTCCGCCTGCCCTCGCTGGTGTCGCTCGCCAACAAGGCGCGCCGGCGCGAGAAGGGCTACGCCGCGCTGTCGCGCGGCATGATCGCGGTCGGCTCGGGCGACGCGCGCGCGGCCAGCCGTCACGCGGCGGAAGCCCACAAGCGCCTCGGCGACGACCCGCTGGCGAAGCTGTTGCGCGCGCAGGCGGCGCAGCTCGCCGGCGATCGACCCGGCGCGGCCGCTGCCTTCCGCGCCATGCTCGACGATCCGCGCACCCACGCGCTCGGCCTGCGCGGCCTGCACATCGAAGCGCGGCGCAGCGGCGATCACGAGGCGGCGCTCGAATACGCCGCGCGCGCCCATCGCCACGCCGCGCTGCCCTGGGCGGGGCAGGCGATGCTCGACGACCGCGCCGCGCGCGGCGACTGGCCAGGGGCGTTGGCGATCGTCGAAGCCAACGCGGCGCGGAAGCTGATCGACAAGCCGACCGCCAACCGCTGGCGCGCGGTGCTGAAGACGGCGATGGCCGAAGAGATCGCCGAGCGCGACTCGAGCGGCGCGCTGGCGCTCGCCGAGGAGGCGTGCGCGCTCGCGCCCGGCCTGGTCCCGGCAGCGGCGTTGTGCGGCCGGCTCACCGCCGCCGCCGGCGACTATCGCCGCGCGGCGAAGGTGGTCGAGACCGCCTACCGGCACACCCCGCATCCCGACCTCGCCGCCGTCTATCTGAGAATGCGCCACGGCGATTCGGCGGCCGACCGCCTGACCCGCGCGCGCGCGCTGGCGCGTGTCGCGCCGCTCGACGTGGAAAGCTGGATCACCGTCGGCCGCGCGGCGCTGGAGGCGCGCGATTTCGCCGCGGCGCGCGCCGCGGTCGCCCGCGCGCAGGCCTCGGGCGCGGAGGGCGAGCGCCCGCCCGTGCGCCTCTGCCTGCTGATCGCCGACATCGAAGAGGCGGCGGGCGACCAGGGCGCGGCGCGCGAATGGCTCGCCCGCGCCGCGCGCGCGCCACACGATCGCGCCTGGATCGCCGAGGGGCTGATCAGCGATCGCTGGGCGCCCGCCTCGCCGTCGGGCGCGCTCGACGCCTTCGTTTGGCGGACGCCCGACGAGCGGCTGAGCGCGCCGGCGCTCCCACCTTCGCCGTCGCCTCCCGCGCTCGCCGCCGCAACGCCTCCCGCCTTGCCCTCGACGCCGGCCCCTGAAGCGCCGCCGCCGCCGGTCGAGAAGCCGCCGGCCGCGCTTGCGCCTGCGACCCCGCCGCCGGCCGAGACGCCGCCCGCCGCCGAAGCCTCCGCGCCTGCGTCCGCCGCGCCGGCCTTGGAAGCTGCGCCCGCCGCAGTCCCGCACGTCGCCGCGCCGCCGCGCGGCGCGCCGTCGGTCGTGATGCTGCCCGCCGGCGCGCCCGACGACCCCGGTCCGGACGCCGCCGCCGAGCGCAGGTCGGGATTCCGCCTGTTCGCGCGCGAATGAACGCTTGAGCGCGGCGCGCCGCCGCGGCGCCGCCGTTCTTGCCAATTCGCGGCGAAGTGGATTAAGAGACGGAGTTCCGTCGGCGACCGACGCTCTTTGCTTCGCCGCCGCGCAAAGCCGCAATAGCTCAGCAGGTAGAGCACGTCATTCGTAATGATGGGGTCGGGGGTTCGATTCCCTCTTGCGGCACCAGTAACGCAAGCCTCTGAATCCGCTTTTAAATCTGCAACGCCGTCAACCGGTTAGCGGCCAATGCGCGGCTCGCCGCGGACGGCGTGTATCCGCAAATGTATGCCGCCCGCGCGGGCCGCCCGACGAGAGCGAAGGGCATGGCCTACCTCCTGCGGCGCCGCGCCGGGCGCTACCGCTTCCAGCTGAGGCTAGAGCATCGCCCGCCTACGATGGCGCATATCCGGCCCGGACGAAATAGTTGGCGCAAGCTTGCGGGTGATTTCGTCGAGGCATTGGCCGATGCGGTCCCAAAGCGCCGGCACGGTTCGCTCGGCGGCCTTTCGCAGGCGCGCTTTGGGCTGGGAGAATGCCATCTCGATCGGGTTCAGGTCGGGCGAGTAGGCCGGCGGCAGACGCAGCTCGGCGCCGGCGTCGACGATCAGTTTGCGCACGCCCTCGACTTTGTGAGCGGGCAGGTCGTCCATCACCACGATCTCGTCGGGCTGCAGGGTTGGGACAAGCGCCTTCTCGACGTCGACCGGGAAGGCCTCGCCGTTGATCGGTTCGTCCGGAACAAAGGGCGCGACCAATCCGTTGCGGCGCAAGCCCGCGGTGAAGGTGGTGGTCTTCCAATGTCCGAAGGGCGCCTTGGCCAACAGCCGCTCGCCGCGTCGGCATCCGGCGGAAGATCACTCGTCCGAGGTTTTCTTCCGGCTTGCGTCGTCTCCACAGAACGTCCGCGCCATCGCCTTAAGGATGACGACGGCGCTGGCGGCGCCAGGGTCGAGATGGCCGAGCGCGCGTTCGCCGAGCCGCGCCGCCCGTCCTCGCGCCGCGACCATCGAGCAAGTCGACGCTGCGCCGGCTTCCGCGGCGGCCAACACGTCCCGCCACATCTCTTCGGCGCTCGCTGAACGACGGACGGCGTCGGCCGCCGCCTCGGCCGCAGGAATCCAGGCGTCGAGCATTGTCTTGTCGCCGCGCCGCCCCTTGCCGCGCTCTCGCACGCCGTCCGTGATCCCCTTGACGAGGCCGGCCTGAACTTCCGGCGTCGCGCGGGTCGCCCCCGCGAGCCCTTGCGCCGCGCGCAGAAACCCGGTCGCGTAGAGCGGGCCGGTCGATGCGCCGATCGAATTGAGAAACGTCATCGCCAGATCGTTCATCAGCTTCGCAGGCGGCACGTTGTCGACGTTTCGTTTGGATAATTCGTTCTTCACCGCCTGGAAGCCGATCGACATCGTCACTCCGTGGTCAGCGTCGCCGATCGCCCCGTCGAGCGCAGACAGTTGCTCCTTCGCGTCTTCGATCGAATCGGCGATGTTGTGGAACATCCGGCTCAAGCAGCGGGAAAGAAGCTCCACCATTGGTTTCTCCACTAGGCGATCGCCGAGCTCAGCCCACCTGCAAGAATGCCGTTCGGCAAGGATGGTGAAGAAGCTCCTGCAGCTCGCGGTCGAGGAGCAAGAGCGAAATCGATGCGCCGACCATGTCGATTGACGTACAGTAATGCCCGACGAGACTGAGATCGATCTCAACGCCTTTGGCCGCGAGCCGCTGCTCGACCCGGCGATAAAGGATATACAACTCCATAAGCGGCGTGCCGCCGAGCGAATTGACCAGGACCGCGACTTTGTCGCCGAAGCTCGGCCTCATTTCGGCGAATATCTGGTCGAGGATCATGTCGACGGTTTCGTCCGCTGTCGTCAGCTTGCCGCGCAGGACGCCCGGCTCGCCATGAATGCCCATGCCGATTTCGATTTCGTCGGGGCCGATCTCGAAATTGTAGCGCCGCGTCTGCGGCAGCGAGCATGGCTCCAGCGCGACGCCGACCGTGAAGGTGCGCGCGTTGGCCTTGCGCGTGACGGCCTCGCAGGCGTCGAGGGTCCAGCCCTTGTCGCACGCCGCTCCGGCGATCTTGAAAACGAAGACGTTGCCGGCGACGCCGCGTCGCGAATCGCGATTCTCGCTCGGCGAGCTGGCGACGTCGTCCGTCGTCACGATCGACCGCGTCTCGATGCCGTGGTCGCGGGCGATTTCGGCGGCCATGTCGAAGTTCATGACGTCGCCGACATAATTGCCGAAGACGAACAGGACCCCCGCGCTCCCCGACACCGCCTGCGCGCATTGAAAGATCGGATCGGGCGGCGGCGTCGAAAAGATGTTGCCGACGGCGACGGCGTCGGCGAGGCCCTTGCCGACGTAGCCGAGAAAGCACGGCTCATGGCCCGAGCCGCCGCCGATCACCAGGCCGACCTTACCCAAGCGCGGCCCCTCCAACGCCACCAGCGCGCGCCGCGAGGCGGCGAGCGGCCGTAGATAAGCGCGATGGGCGCGGATCGCGCCTTCGAGCATTTCCTCGACCACGACGTCAGGCTCGTTGATGAGCTTCTTGACGTGCTCGCGCGTTTGATGCGCGATTGGCTTGTCCGCGTGCTTATCGACCGCCCGCCGGTCGAGCTCGGCCGCGCCGTCGGCGCGCAGGACGCCGCGGGCGGTAGCCGCGTCGGTCACCAGCACGTTGAGATAGCCGCGGCGAAGCGCGGCGAGAATCGCCGACACCTTATCGAAGCCGCCCGCCACGCAGATGCGCAGATCGACGCGTAGCAGATCGTCGAGCGACAAGCCGATCACACGGTCGTCGAGCGTCCCTGCGACTGGGCGCCCCCAAGCGTCGATGAAGCGCGCGGCGAGCACCCCCACGGCGTCGCCGTCGATGTAGCGCTGGAGATCCGCCCCGTCGAACACGCCATCGCTGTACAACGACGCGTTCAACCGCAAGGAGGCGATGCCGAACAACGCTTTGTTGGCGCGCAGGAGAATCTCAAGCTGTTCGGCGACTAAGGGTTCGGCGGCGATGATCGCCCGCGCTGCGGCGGTCGATGCGACCGCCGGCGCGGACAGGCTGACGCAGGTCGCATTCACCGCGGCGGCGATCGTCGACGCGCAAAGCGCGGGCGACGAAGGATTCTTGGCGATCGCTCCGCCGATCGCCTGGACCACCGTCACATCTTGCAGGCCGGCGATCTGCAGGTTGGTTCCGACCGCCATCACGGTGCGGCCGCCGGTGACGGCCAACGTGTCGCCCGACCGGAGTAGCTTGCGCAGGGCCAGCGCGCCGGCGACGCCGAGCCGGTCGCCGAGCGAACGATCGTCGGCGCCGTTGGGAATGACGAAGCAATCGCGCAGATTGAAATGGCTCTTCAACGACCGGGCCAGGCTCAGAGAGGCCAACCGCCCCGGTTCGATCGAAATATTGACGATCCCGCGCTCACGCGCCTCGTTGAGGTAGGCGATCACGGTGGCGCGCGACACCCCCATGGTCTGGGCGATGTCGCTTTGCGTCATCCCTTCCTGGTAATAGAGCCAGCTCGCCCAGATGTAGGGATCGTCGCCAAAACGCAGTGGCGTCGCCCCGCCGGATTCCGACGGCGCAGAGCGCGATCGCGCGCTGGAGCGAAACTCGCCGACCTCCATGACCCCCGAAAGCCTCTCTCCCGCGGCGGGCGCAAACGAAAGAAGCGCCGTGGAGATGAGGAGGATAGAAGGTTGGCCTTGCCGGTGTCGAGCGCTTTCGTGGCGTTCAACATCAACGCGCCGGCGGCGCGCCAGATTCGCCTTCCTCTCGGCGCCGGCGCCGGCCGCGCCTCAGCCGGCTCGCTTGACGGCGTCGAGGCGGTCGACCGCAGCGACGTTCGCCGCCGAGGGGCCCGCTGGATCGAAAACCGCGCGAAGCCAAACATCGGCGATGCTTTTCGCCAGCTCGGGGCCGACCACGCGCGCGCCCATGGTGATGATCTGGGCGTTGTTGGATTTAGCCGCGCGCTCGGCCGAGTAGGCGTCGTGCGTCAAGGCCGCGCGAATGCCCGGCACCTTGTTGGCGGACATGCATACGCCGATGCCGGTGCCGCAAAACAGGATGGCGCGGTCGTACTCGCCGGCCAGAACCGCCTTGGCCACTTTCGCCGCGATGTCGGCGTAGAAGCCCGGCTCGCTCAAATCCGCGACCGTCAGATCCGGCCGACGCGCCAAATGAGCGGCGATGACGTCGAGCAAGGGTTTTCCGACGCTGTCCGCGCCCAGAGCGATCTTCATTGCTGCACCTCGAATAGCTTGCCGGCGCGCCGCCTCGTTCGCGGCGCCCGGACACGAGTCGCCGGCGATGCGAATAAGGCGCGTCCGCGGCGCGCGTTTCGCCGCAGACGCGCCGCAAGGCGGACGATCGCGTCCGTCACGGCTTTCCCTCCAGTTTCGATTTCGCTCCTTCGGCCAAGGAGCGCAGAATGATCGCGCAGGACGCCGCGCCGGGGTCAAGCACGCCGCGCGAGCGCTCGCCCAGTCGGCTCGCCCGGCCGATCTTGGCGACGAGGTCGATTGTGCCGTCCCGTCCTTTTTCGGCGGCGACAATGAGCGCGTCGAGCGCCGCGTCGAAGCTCTCGCCTTTCGCGGTCACGGCGGAAAACGCCTCCAACGCCGGCGCGTAGGCGTCGATCAGCGTCTTGTCGCCGACCTTGGCGTCGCCGATCGACTGGACCTCCGTCAGGCCGGCGCGCAGCATCCGCTCGAACGCCGGCGCGTCGATCCGCTCGACGCCCGCCAAGGCGTCGGCGAAGCCGGAGAACATGGCGCCGTAAAGCGGGCCCATCGAGCCGCCGATTTCCGTCATCAGCACATCGCCCAACGTCTCCAGCGAGGCCGACAACGGGCGCGCCTCGCCGCGCAGGCGCTCCGCCGCGAGACTGAAGCCTTTGGCCATGTTGACGCCGTGATCGCCGTCGCCAATCAGGCCGTCGATGTCGCTGAGATACGCCCGGTTCTCGACGATGCGCCGCGCGATGGCGGAGACGATGTCGCCCGATTTGGAATTGGAGAATTCTCGCATCGCGCGACGCCTCACAACCGCGCAGGGCACGCCGCTTCGAGGGCGAGCAGTCGCTTGAGCTCTTCGTCGAGCGCCATGATCGTCAGCGTCACGCCGACCATCTCGAGCGAGGTGAAGAAGTTGCCGACGTAGACGCGGGCGATCTTGAGCCCGCGGGCGCGAACTTCCGCGTCGACGGTGTCGTTGAGGATGTAGAGCTCGTTGGTCGGCGTGGCGCCGAGGCCCGAGATGAGTACGGCGACCTCGGCGCCGGCCGGCAGGTTGTGGTCGTCGAGCACGGCCTTGACCATGTCGCGCGCCACCTCTTTCGCTTGCTTCAGCGGCTCGACGCGCACCCCCGCCTCGCCGTGGTGGCCGATGCCCACCTCCATCTTTCCCGGCTCGATCGCGAAGTTGGGGTGGCCGACCGCCGGCAGCGTGCACGGCCCAAGGCCGACGCCGATCGAGCGGCAGGCGTCGATCGCCTTCTGCGCCGCCGCCTGCACCTCCTTCGCGGTCCCGCCGAGCGCGGCCTTGGCGGCGCCGCACTTCCACATCAGGACCTCGCCGGCGACGCCGCGGCGCTTCTCGCGTTCGCTCGGCGGCGCAGAGCAGACGTCATCGTTGGCGACGACGGTGAGAACTTCGACGCCGTCCTTGGCGGCGAGCTTCACCGCCATTTTGACGTTCATGTTGTCGCCGGCGTAGTTTCCGTAGAGGCAGACGACGCCGCGGCCGCCGTCGGCGATCTTGAACGCGTCATAGAAGCTCTTGGCGGTCGGCGAAGAGAAGATCTCTCCCACGGCGACGGCGTCGAGCATGTTGCGGCCGACGTAGCCGATGAACGCGGGCTCGTGTCCCGACCCGCCGCCCGTGACGACCCCGACCTTGCCAGGCGTTGGCGCCTGGGCGGCCGCGACCACTCTCGGATTGTCGGCAAGCTTGACGAGATCGCCGTGGGCTTTGACGAACCCGCGGACGGTGTCTTCGACGACGAGATCCGGGTCGTTGATGAATCGCTGCATGGTGGCGAGCTCCTAAGTCCTTTCCGATCCGATGCTTAAGTTCCAACGATCGCGCCGCCGCCGTCGACCGGCCGGTCTACGCGGTCGCTTGGCGCCGTCAGCCGCCAGGAACGCCGCCGCAGCGAAGGAGCCGCCGCGCTCGATCTCGCGGCCGTTGCGCCGGCGCTTCGCCACGGAAACGGCGGTAGACGTCGCTTCGCGTCCCGGCGAGGGCGCAACGGGCCGGAACGGTGCCGGCCTCAGGCGCGAACCGGGCGACGCGCAGGGCGGCGACGCCGCCGAACGGCGCGTCAAGCCCTTCCACTTTCAGCAACGGCGCCATGTTTCCCCCTTACGCCGGCGGAAATTGATCATATTGATATTTGTCCATCAAGATCGTACAAAAGTCAAGCATCGTCGCCGGCGGCCGTCACAAGCCCGCGCGACCGCGGGCCGTGGCTCGACGCCCCTGCAGTCCGCCGCGACGCGGGCGAGCGGGGACGGCTGCGGTTCGGCGGCGAAGGCTGCCCCGGCGCTGCGGCAGGGCCCCGCGGGGCGCCGCGCCGGGGGCGCCAAAGCGTTCTCGACCCTTGAGGCGCATCCAGCAACATCAGCACGTTGGCCAGCGCACGACAGGAGGCGCGCCTCGATTGACCAGGACCGTCGGAGGCGGACCGTCGGAACCGCCAAGCTTGACGACGCTGGCGGCCGCGCTCCGCCGCGCGCGGCGGCTCGACCTCCCGCGCTCGACGGAAATCCGCGGCTCGATTGTCGCCCGCCGGCATCGAGCGCGCGTCAGAACGCGACGAAAGGGGCGCCGCCGTTCACACCTGTAAGATCACCTGTCGCGCCGGCCCGCAAACGGCGCGAACGTCTCGCCCCCGTTGCAGCGCGAGGATCGCAGCGCCGCGGCGGTGGCGGCGCCTTTGGCGACGCTGAGACCATCGTCGGGAAGGAAGGGCGGCGTCGCGCGCGGAGCTGCGGCCTTGCCGTCCCGCTCCACCGGCGAACACAAATTGGCGATCGTCGTCGGCGACCTGCGTTCAGCAAGACCGGCCGCCTCGTTCGTCCCCGTAGCCCGCTCGACGCCGCGCCAGGAGCTCGGCGGGCGCGGGGAGCCTCGCTGTGACGACGGTTGGCCCCGATCTGCGGTCGGTATTAACGACGGCGATGCGGAAACGCCCGGCGGCTCGGCGATCCGAGCCTGCGTCAATTTGGCGTGGGGGCGGCGCCCAGAAGGGATCGCGTCGAGGCGTCGCTGGCGGCGAGGCCGCCGCTCGGGCGCGACTTGGACGAAGCGCGGGTCCGCGGCTTGGTTGTCGCTTTCGTTGACGATCCGGCGCCGCCTATCGAGATCACGTTTGACAATTGTCTCACCGGATCGCGGTCCCGTCTGCGTCGACCAGGAGGCTTGGGCGTCCAGGCGGCGGATTCGCTCGCCAAGCGAGCTGAATGATTTGTCATTTGACCTCGCTTACCGACATATGTAAACTCATGACAGTCGCGAGGTGGCGATCAAGCCTGTGGGGAGGAGGGCGATCATGCGCAGTTCGCGCGACCGTGGCGGCGCCGCCGCACAGCCAACAAGCGTCGGGGCGTTGGCCAACGACTCGCCGACGGCCCCTTGTGCGTCAGCGCCTCAGGTTGTCATCACCAGCTCCGGATTTGTTCGGGTCTATCCTCGCCAGCGCATTGGTCCGCGGGCCAACGGCTCGGCCGTCTCGCGGCGAGGCGGTTTGGCCGCGACCCGGCGTCGCGGCCGCGTCGGCCCCAGCAAGTCCTTCCGCGAACGGTGCCGCCGGCGGAATTGGTAGCGAAAGGAAGGGGCCCGTGGTCGACCGTCAGCTGAATTTTCTCGTCGCCGTCAACGTCCTGGTGCTGCTTGCGGCTGTCTCGATCGCCGGCGTCACCTTCGTCAGCGTCGACAACCTTCAGTCGATGGCGGTGCAGATTCCCGAGCTCGGGCTGCTGGCGATCGGCGTGGCGCTGACGATGATTTCCGGCAACGGCGGCATCGACCTGTCCGGCATCGCCGTCGCCAACCTCTGCGGCATCGTCGCGGCGCTGACGGCGCCGCAATGGGTTTCGCCGGACGACTATCCGCTCGTCTTCGCTTTCGTCTTCGCCGGGGTCTGCCTCTGCGTCGGTCTGGTCTGCGGATTGGTCAACGGCGTGCTGGTGTCGCGCGCCGGCCTGACGCCGATCATCGCGACGCTCGGCACCTCGCTCGCCTTCACCGGCGTCAGCGTCGTTCTGACCAACGGGTCGGGCGTCCGTCTCGGCTACATCGAGCCGCTCGACGACTTCGGCCACATGCCGGTGCTCGGCGTTCCGATCTGCTTCGCCGTGTTCATCGCCATCGCCGCCGTCGTCGGGGCGACGCTTCGCTTCACGCCCTTCGGCGTTCGCCTTTACCTTCTCGGCAGCAACGCCAAAGCGGCCCGGTTCGCGGGCTTCAACCAGCGCTGGCTGCTGATGGCGACCTACACCGTCTCCAGCCTGCTCGCGTCGGTCGCCGGCTACATCATCGCCGCCCGCATTTCCAGCGTCAAATGGGACTACGGCACGTCCTACGTGCTGATTGCGATCCTGATCGTCGTCATGGCCGGGGTGAACCCCGCCGGCGGCTACGGAAAGATCACCTGCGTCGTCCTGTCGGCGGCGGCGCTGCAGATATTGTCCAGCATGTTCAACTTCCTCGACATATCGAATTTCTTCCGGGACTTCGCCTGGGGGTTGCTGCTGCTGATTTTCCTCGCCGTTTCCAGAATCGAGCTCGGGACCTGGCTGTCGCCGCGGAGTCGCCGCGGCATCCAGGGCGGCTCGGCGCGGTCGCCCTCACGCACAGGCTACCAATGAGGGTTTCTTGGGGAGTGAAAGGAGAACATTCGTGGCTAAGTGCAATAAATTGACGCTCGGCGCCTTGATGCTGGGCGGCGCCCTCTTCGCCGGCGGCGTCGTCGCCGCCGAAAGCCAGACGATCGTCACCGTGGTCAAGCTGGCCGGAGAGACCTGGTTCGTCCGCATGGAAGAGGGGGTCAAGGAGTTCGGCGAGAAGACGCCGGGCGTGGCCACCAGCGAAATCGGCCCAGGCAAGGCCGACGCGGCCCAGCAGGAGCGTGAGATCGAAGATCTGATCGCCAAGAAGGTCGACGCCATCGCCGTCGTGCCGTTCGATCCGCCGATGCTGGAAGGCGTGCTCAAGCGGGCGATGGA
>CAZKHF010000044.1:0-13627 GCA_964552445.1 uncultured Bradyrhizobium sp.
AGCGTGACGCGGGAATTGAGGGACGCTCCGCAATTTTATCTGACCGCCCCTTCCGGCTGCCCGTATCTGCCCGGCATGCTCGAGCGCAAGGTGTTCACCCACCTGGTCGGCAAACGCGCCGCCGCGCTCAACGACACGCTGACCCAGACCGGCTTCCGCCGTTCGCAGACCATCGCCTATCGGCCGGCCTGCGAGAACTGCCGCGCCTGCGTCTCGGTGCGCGTCGTCGCCGCCGACTTCGCGCCGAGCGCCAGCCAGCGCCGCACGCTGCGCCTCAACGCCGACCTGGTCGGCGAAGTCGTCCCCGCCAAGCCTACCGGCGAGCAATACGCGCTGTTTCGCCACTATCTCGACGCGCGCCATCCTGACGGCGGCATGGCCGACATGTCGATGCTCGACTACTCGATGATGATCGAGGACAGCCACATCGACACCGTGCTCACCGAATATCGCCGACGCGGCGAACGCCCGCTGCTCGGCGCCTGCCTCACCGACCGGCTCGCCGACGGGCTGTCGCTGGTCTATTCGTTCTTCGATCCGGCCGAGTCGCGCCGTTCGCTCGGCGCCTTCATGATCCTCGACCACATCGCGCAAGCGCGCCGCCTCGGCCTGCCGCACGTCTATCTCGGCTATTGGGTCGAGGGCTCGCGCAAGATGGACTACAAGGCCGCCTACCTGCCGCAGGAGCGGCTCGGCCTCAACGGATGGACGCGCGTCGAGCGCGGGTGACCCGCGCGCCTCTCAGCAGGCGACGAAGTTCACCGCCAGCCCGCCAAGCGACGTCTCCTTGTATTTCGACTGCATGTCGGCGCCGGTCTGGCGCATGGCGGCGATGACGCTGTCGAGCGACACGCGGTGGCGGCCGTCGCCGTGCAGCGCCAGCGAGGCGGCGGCGATCGCCTTCACCGCGCCGAAGGCGTTGCGCTCGATGCAGGGGATCTGCACCAGGCCGCCGACCGGATCGCAGGTCATGCCGAGGTGGTGCTCCATGGCGATCTCGGCGGCGTTCTCCACTTGCGGATTGGCGCCGCCGAGCGCCGCGGCGAGGCCCGCCGCCGCCATCGACGAGGCGACGCCGATCTCGCCCTGGCAGCCGACCTCGGCGCCGGAGATCGACGCGTTCATCTTGAACAGCGCCCCGATCGCCGCCGCGGTGAGGACGAACGTCCGCAAGCCCGTCGCGCCGGCGCCGGCGCAATGGTCGCGGTAGTAGAGCAGCACGGCGGGCACGACGCCCGCCGCGCCGTTGGTCGGCGCGGTGACGATGCGGCCGCCCGCCGCGTTCTCCTCGTTGACCGCCATCGCGTAGACCGCCACGTAATCCATGATCTCGTGGGCGGCGCGCGCGTTGCGGGCGGCGTCGGCGAGCAATTGGTCGTGGATGCGCTTGGCGCGCCGCTCGACCCGCAAGCCGCCCGGCAGCGGGCCTTCGCGCTCGAGGCCGCGGTCGATCGAGGCGAACATCGCCCCGATCAGCGCGTCGAGCCGCGCGTCGAGCGAAGCGGGGTCGCCGGCGGCGGCCTCGTTGGCGCGCGCGAGCTCGGCGATGGTTAGTCCGCTCTCGCGCGCCCGCGCCAGGAGCTCGGCCGCGTCGGCGAAAGGAAAGGGCGCCGCCCCGCCCTGCCCCGCCGGCGCCGGCGGCTCGTCCTCGCGCATGACGAAGCCGCCGCCGACCGAGAGCCAGGTCTCCTCGACGATCGTCGACCCCGCCGCGTCGCGGGCGCGGAACGCCAGCGTGTTGGGGTGGCGCTTGGGCGGGGTCAGGCAATCGAAGCGAATGTCGACGGCGGGATCGAAGGCGATGGCGCGCCGGCCGCCGAGCGCGAGCGACCTCGTCCGCGCCACCTCGGCGACCAGCGCCTCGGCGCGGTCGGGATCGACGCTCTCGGGCCGCTCGCCGGCGAGGCCGAGGATCGTCGCTTTGTCGGTCGCATGGCCCTTGCCGGTGAAGGCGAGCGAGCCGAACAGCGAGACCTCGACGCCCGCGACGCGCTGAAGCGCGTCGCCCGCCACAAGTCCGTCGACGAACGCCGCCGCTGCCTTCATCGGCCCGACGGTGTGCGACGAGGAAGGCCCGGGGCCGATCTTGAACAGTTCGAACACGCTGATCACGGGCGCCTCGCAGCCGACGTTGCGGCTGAAGCGAGATTGCCGCGCGCCGCGAAAACGCGCAACCGTCCCCCGCGCGCAGAGGCCGCCGGCGCGCTTGGCGAAGCCGAGACCGCCGGGCTATCATCCGCGCCGCGGCGCCGCGCCAAGCGGGCCTTCAAGGAGAACGCCCGATTGACTCTCGACCCCGCCCGCCGTGAACGCTTCTTCGCTGCGCTGCGCGACAACGGCATGGCGGAGGCGGGAAGCGGGTTCTCGATCGCGCTCGCGCCGCAGATCGTCCCCGCCGCGACCTTCGCCGAAATGATGGCGTTCGTGCGCGTTTTCGACGCCGTCGCCGGCCGCGAGGCGTGGCGCGAGGCGGCGTTCGCCGAAGCGCCGGCGACCGCGCGCATGCAGCGGCGCGAGATCTGCTTCTTCAGCGCCTGGGACTTCCACTTGCCGCCCGAAGGCGGCTTCCAGCTGATCGAGTTCAACGACAACGGCTCCGGCATGCCGTTCGCGGCGATGATCGACGCGTTCTACTACGAGGCGGCGGGCCTCGCGGCGAACGCCGCGGTCGCGCCGCCGACGCCGTTCGCCGCGTTCCGCCAAACCATCGGCGACATGGCGGAGCGCGAGGCGACGGCGTTCTTCGGCGCGCGCCCGTCCGGCCTGCTGCTCATCCTCGACGACCCCGAATCGTTGAGCCGCGGCAAGTTTCTCGACGAGCTGCGGCTGCTGCGCGCGCTGTTTCGCGAGCGCGGCTGGTCGGCGGAGATCGGCGCGCCGGCCGAAACGCGCTGGCAAGGCGGGCGCTTGACCTTCGACGGCCGGCCGGTCGCCTTCGTCGTCAACCGCTCGACCGACTTCTTCTTCGAGGCCGGCGAATTCGCCGCGCTGCGCCAGGCGTTCCAGGCCGGCGACGTCTACGTCGCCCCCAGTCCGACCACTTACGCGACGCGCAGCGACAAACGCCTGCTCGAATGGCTGTCGTCGCCGGCGAGGGACGCCGAGCTCGCAATCACCGCCGAAGAGCGGCGGATCTTGAGCGCGCATACGCCGGAATCGCGGGTGCTGCGCGAGGACAACCTCGAGGCGCTGGCGCGCGAAGCGCGCGGCCTGGTGTTCAAGCCGCTGCACGGCCACGCCGGACGCGGCGTGCTCGACGGCGCCGAGGTCGGGCGGGAGCGGCTGCGCCGGCTGTTGAAGCGCGGCGACGGCTACATCGCGCAAAAGCGCGTCGACAAGGCGCGGGTGGAGGTCGACGGCGCGCCGGTGTGGACCGACCTCCGCCTATGGGCCTATCGCGGCCAGCCGCTGGCGGTTTCCAGCCGCGCCTCGCGCCGCCAGGAGCGCATGGACCTCGCGCCGCCGGGCGGCTGGGCGCCGACGTTCGTCGCAACGTGACCAGGCGCTTCGCCGCTCAGCGAGCGGCGCCTGCAGGCTGAAGCGATCTGCTCGATGCAGCCTTTCTCGAGCCGGACTAAGGCGTTCGGACAATCTCTTGGCTGTGGACGGAGCCGCGTCGGCCCGACGGCGTCAAGCCGCCCTCCGGGCGGCTCCTGCGCTTTGCTCCGGCCCTCCGGGTGACTCCGCCGTCCCGACGCGGCGATTGGCTGCTGTGAGCTTTGCTGAAACCGCCGGCCCCAAAGGGCCAGCGGTTTCAGCAAAGCTCACAGGAGCGAAAGGCCTGATCCGCGCGGAGGGGTCAAGACCGCGAAGCGCAGCGGAGCGCCCGCGTTAGCGGGCTTGGTCTTGACGCCGAGCACGGATCAGGCAGGCGCGGGCCGTTTCGAAGAGAGGCGCGTGTACGTCCTTTCGCGCTTGCGGGAGAAGGCGGCCGGATGATGGCCTTTCTCAATCGGAGAAAGCGGCTAGCCCGCCGCCTGCTCGCGCGCGGCCGCGGCGAGCGCGGCGACGAGGTAGGGCGCGAACGAGCGCGCGACCTCGACGCGGAAGCGCTCCGCTTCCCGTCGCCACAAGGTGATCTCGGCCTTCAGGAACAGCGTCCGCGCCGCCATGCCGACCGGGAACGCGGTCGCGTCGAGGTCGAGCGGAACGCCGGCGTTGAGGAGCCGCGCCGCGCCCGGGCCGGAAAGCTCGATCGCGCATTGCCGATGCGAGACGTCGACCAGCGCGTGCGCGACGCCCGTGAGCGCCCTCTCGATCGCCGCGCCGAGGCCGGCGTCGGCCTCCTCGGCGATCAGCAGCCATTCGTCGGGGCCGAGCCACAGCGCCGCGCGCGCGCCCTCCGTCGCCGCGCGCATAGGCGCGGTTGGCGGCGCGACGCCGAAGGCGGCGGCGACCGGCTGGGCCGCCTCGGGGCCGCCGCGCAGGATCCAGCGCGAGGCGAAAGGCGCGACCGCGCTCTTCGCCTGATCGTTCTCGGGAAGCGCGCGCCCGTCCAGGATCGCGCGCCGCTCGGCGCGCGGAAGAGCTTCAGAGCCCAAGGCGCTCGCCCTCCTTGTCGTAGAAGATCGGTTCGACCAGCTTAACCGGCTGCGTTCCTTCCGCCGCCGTCACGTAGAGCGTCTCGCCGATGCGCGCGCGGCCGTTCGCCGCCATCGCCAGCGCGAAGCCGCGGCCAAGCGTGGCGCTGATGTACGACGACGTGACATGGCCGAGCGCCGGCGTTCCCGTAGGCGGCGGCGTCTCGGCGACGATCTGCGCGCCTTCGTCCGGCTTGAAGGCGGGGTCGACCGGCGAGAGCCCGACGAGCTGCTTGCGGCCCTCGCGCTTGAGATCGGGCAACGACAGCGAGCGCTTGCCGATGAAGTCGGGCTTCGACATGGCGACCATCCGCCCCAGGCCGAGGTCGTCGGGCGTCGCCGAGCCGTCGGCCTCCTGGCCGACCATGACGTAGCCCTTCTCGGCGCGCAGCACGTGCAGCGTCTCCAGGCCATAGAGCACGGCGCCGCGCTTCTCGCCCTCGAGCCGGATCGCCTCGGCGACGCTCTCGCCGAAGTCGGCGGCGACGTTGACCTCGAAGCCGAGCTCGCCGGTGTAGCTGACGCGCGCCAGTCTAGTCGGAACGCCGCAGATCAGGCCTTCGCGCACGCTCATATGCGGGAAGGCCGCCGCGGATAGATCGATTCCCTCGACCAGCGGCGCGAGAATGTCGCGCGCGGCCGGGCCGTTGACGGCGATGGTCGCGTATTGCTCGGTGATCGAGGCGAGCCAGACCTTCAAGTCCGGCCATTCGGTCCGCAGGTAGTCCTCCATGGTCGCCAACACGCGCTTCGCGCCGCCGGTGGTGGCGGTGACGTGGTAGCGGTCCTCGGCGAGGCGCATGACGACGCCGTCGTCGACCACATAGCCGTCCTCGCTGAGCAAAAGCGCGTAACGGCAGCGCCCGACCGCGAGCCTGGAGAACGAATTGACATAGACGCGGTTGAGGAACTCGGTCGCGTCGGGGCCGACCGCCTCGATCTTGCCCAGCGTGGAAGCGTCCATGATCCCCGCGACGGCGCGGGTCGCTAGGCACTCGCGGCGCACGGTCGCCTCGAGGCTTTCGCCCGGCTTGGCGAAACAGGTCGCGCGCTTCCACTGGCCGGCGTCCTCGAACTTCGCGCCGAGCCGCGCCGACCAGGCGTGCAGCGGCGTCTCGCGCGCGGGATCGAACAGCGCGCCGCGCGCCGGGCCGGCGAAGGCGGCGAAGGTCGCCGGCGCGTAGGGCGGCCGGAAGCCGGTCAGGCCGACTTCGGCGATCGACTTGCCCAGCGCCTTGGCGACGATCGCCGCCGCGTTGAGATTGGAGGTCTTGCCCTGGTCGGTCGCCATGCCGGTCGCGGTGTAGCGCTTGACCTGCTCGATCGAGCGCATGCCCTCGCGCATAGCGACGTCGAGGTCGCGCGCCGTGACGTCGCTCTGGAAGTCGACGAACGCCGTCGCCCGCCCCTTCTCGCTCACGCCGGCGACGAGCCCGAGACAGCCGCCCGCGGCGCGCGCGGCGCCTTCGACGCGCGGCGGCTCCGGCGCCGGCGCGCCCGTCGCCGCGGCGCCCGCCGCCGCGCCGTCGGCCAGCGCCGCGTTGAGATCGAACGCGCCGCGGCAGGCGCCGGCCGAGCGCTGCGCCTGAGCCACTTCGGCGGGAAGGAAGCTCTGCGTCGCCGCGTCGAAGGCGAGCCGCCCGCGCGACTGCGCGAACAAGGCGACGTTCGGCGTCCAGCCGCCGCTCATCGCCAGACAGTCGCAGGCGACCGGCTCGGCGCGGCCCGGCGCTCCATCGCCCCAGCGCTTGGCGACCAGCGCGGCGCTGACGCGCCGTCCGCCGCGCGAGCCGACGACGGCGACGTCGGTCTCGACGCGCAGGCCGGCGCGGCGCGCCGCTTGCGGCAATTCCCCGTCGGCGGCGGCGCGCAGATCGGCGATCATGGCGATCTCGCAGCCCGCCTCGGCGAGGTCGAGCGCGGCGCGATAGGCCGAATCGTGCGCAGTCGCCACCACCACGCGCCGGCCCGGCTTGACGCCGTAGCGCGTCGCCAGCGCGCGCGCCGCCTCGGCGAGCATGATTCCCGGCCGATCGTTGTCGGGGAACACCAGCGGGCGTTCGTGCGCGCCGGTCGCCAGCACCACCTCTCTGGCGCGGACTTGCCACAGCCGCTCGCGCGGCGAGCGCGGGTCGGGATCGGCGAGATGGTCGGTCAGCCGCTGCTCGGCGACGAGGAAGTTCTGCAAGTGATAGGCGAAGACCTGCGTGCGGGGCAGCAAGGTGACCCGCGGCTGGGCGGCGAGCTCGCGCGTCGCTTCGGCGAGCCAGGCGGCGGCGCTCTTCCCGTCGATGCGCGCGGTCGTCTCGGCGAGCAGCGCGCCGCCGAGCTCGGCCTGGTCGTCGAACAGGATGACGCGCGCGCCGGCGCGGCTGGCGACGAGCGCGGCGGCGAGGCCGGCCGGGCCGGCCCCGACCACCGCCACGTCGCAATGGGCGTATTGAAGCGCGTAATGGTCGGGATCGGGGTCCCGCGGCGCCGTCCCGCTCCCTGCGGCGCGGCGGATCATCGGCTCGTAGAGCGCCGTCCAGGCGCCCTTCGGCCGCATGAAGGTCTTGTAGTAGAAGCCAGCGGGCATGAAAGCCGAGAACAGACCGTTGATCGCCAGCAGGTCGAGATCGAGCGACGGCCAGGCGTTCTGGCTAAAGGCGCGCAAGCCCTCGTAGAGCTCGATCTCGGTCGCGCGCAGGTTCGGCGTGACCCGGCCCGCGCCGCGGTCGAGCGCGACCAGCGCGTTGGCGTCGTCGGCGCCGAGCGCGAGCACGCCGCGCGGGCGGTGCAGCTTGAACGAGCGGGCGATGAGATGGACGCCCTCAGCGATTAGCGCGGAAGCGAGCGTGTCGCCCGCGCAACCCTGGCAGTCCCTGCCGTCGAAGGAGAAACGGATCGGCTTGGCGCGATCGACGCGCCCGCCCTGGCTCAATCGGAAGGCGCCGCTCATCGCTTCGCGCCTCGCGCGCTCGCTGAATCGGCCATGGCTCTCCCCCGCTCGCTCGCTTCATCTAACGACATGCGGCGCCGAGGGGAAACCGCTTTTCGCGGTCGAATCGCGACAAAATGAAACGCCGGCGGGGCCTTGCGCGCGAGCGCGAAGCCGCCCGCGGCGCTTGCGCTCGTTCCTCCGCGCGCCTATCTCGTTGAGCGAAACGCGCAATTCTCTCAGGAGCCGTCCTTGTTCATCCAGACCGAAGCGACGCCCAATCCCGCGACGCTGAAATTCCTGCCGGGCCGTCCGGTGCTCGAATCCGGCACGTTCGAGGCGCGCGACGCGGCCGAGGCCGAGCGCTCGCCGCTCGCCAAGGCGCTGATGGAGCTTCCCGGCGTCGGCGGCGTGTTTCTCACCGCCGACTTCATCTCGGTGACCATGAACGACGGCGAGTGGTCGCATCTGAAGCCGGCGGTGCTCGGCGTCGTCACCGAATTCTTCCTCTCCGGCGCGCCGGTCCTCTCCGGCGCGGCGCCGGCCCCAGGCGAGGAGTTCTTCCACGCCGAGGACGCGGAAACGGTCGAGGCGATCAAGGAGCTGATCGAGACGCGGGTGCGCCCGGCGGTGGTCGGCGACGGCGGCGACATCGTCTTCAAGGGCTTCCGCGACGGGATCGTCTATCTGGGCATGAAAGGCGCCTGCTCCGGCTGCCCGTCATCGACGGCGACGCTGAAGCACGGGATCGAGAATTTGCTGAGGCACTTCCTGCCGGATCAGGTGAAGGCGGTGGAACAGGCCTGAGGCTGAGCCGACGGCGCGTCGAACGCGCCGGGATTGCCCCTGCTCTTCTTCAAACGGCGCCCCTCCGCGAAGTCGCGTGCGCGATGGCGCGCGCCCACGACGACGGCCGCGCATAGCGCCGGCCTGCGAGGCGCGGAACTGATCTTTCGCTATGTGATTGTCATAGCGCGCGGTTTTCCGCACGCCCGCCAACCTGCCTACTTCGAACGAAGGCACAAAGCCTCGGCGCTTTTCATGCGCAGCCGCCTTATCGAAATAGACTGTCGGCGCTTATTGTGGCGGCGCGGTAATGATTGCCAAGACTGCAGCGCGAAACCTGCATAGAACATGGTTATCACGGTTTTTTCTCACCAAGACTTGCATTTTGCCCAATTCGTGCCATAATTAACGAAAGTTAATAAAGTCCAGCGGGAGGGCGGTCATGACGGGGCTCATGATCGCGGGTCGCGCGGCCGATGGCGCCGCGAATGACAGTGCGCCGCACGGGCGCAGACGCACCCGCGTGGTCGTCGCTCGCTGAAAACGGCAGTCGTCTAAAATCACTTACGTTCTTGGCAGGAGGCCGGCATGGCGTCGCAGCCCAAGGCAAAACATCCGACAATCGCGGGGGTTCATTCCTATTTGCATTTGGCGCGAAGGAACGGAGTGCATCCGTACCTCAAGCGGCCTCGCGGCGCGGAAGCTGTAAACGCCTGGAGCGTCCCCGCGCTCTGCGCGGCCTACCAATGGCCGGCGGATTTGAAGGGCGGCGGCGTCATCGCGATCATCGAGCTCGGCGGCGGCTGGACGGAGGCCGACGTCACTGGGTTCTTCACAAAGGCCGGACTACAGGCGCCGAACATCATCGACGTGTCGGTCGACGGCGCCGAGAACAGCAAGTGCCAGCCCCAGAACGGCGCCGACGGGGAAGTCGCGCTGGATATCCAGGTCGCGGGCGCCGCCTACGCCGCGGCCACTGGCCGGCCCGCGAACATTCGCGTCTATTGGTCTCAGGACATCACCAAGGCGATCATCGCGGCGACCGCCGACGGTTGCGACGTGTGCTCGATCTCCTGGGGCGCGGACGAGGCCAGTTGGGGCGCGGCCGCGGGCGACGCGTTGGAACAGGCGGCGATCGCCGCGACCGCCGCCGGCATGGTGGTCTTCGCCGCTTCCGGCGACAACGATTCCAGCGACGGCGGCCCGACCCCCGCCAATGTCGACCTTCCCTCTTCCGCCCCGCACGTGATCGGCTGCGGCGGCACCAAGAAGCCGCACACCGGCGAAGAAATCGTTTGGAACGACGACCCCGGCAAGTCGAGCGGCGAAGGCACGGGCGGCGGCTACTCGACGCTCTTCCCCATGCCGTCGTGGCAGGCGGGCGCGCCCCACGGCCCCGGCCGCATGGTCCCCGACGTCGCCGCCGACGCCGACCCCAACACCGGCTACGAGATCGTTCTCTATGGCGAAACGACCGTCGTCGGCGGAACCAGCGCCGTCGCCCCCCTCTATGCCGGCCTGTTCGCCGCGTTCGGAACCAAGCTTGGCTTCGTAACCCCGGAGCTGTATCTCAATCCGACCTGTTTCAACGACATCACCAAAGGCGACAACGGCGCCTACCGCGCCAGAGTCGGCCCGGACCCGTGCACGGGGTTGGGGTCGCCGATCGGGGCAAGCTTGGCGGTTCTGCTGACCCATCCGGCGGCGACCTGGACACGGAGGCTAAGGGACGCTGTTGCGGAGAATGCGCGGCTCCGCGAGGTTATTGCGGGGCTGCGGGCGCAAGCCAATGCAAGTGGAAATACCTTCCGTTCCACCTCCGATGTCCCGCGGACAGTGCGTCCAGCTGCCATCAACGGGGACAGAACACCTGGAAAGGTATGCAAGATCATCAACGAACCAGATGGTAGTCAAACAATCTATGTCTGGGACCAGCACGGCGAACCAATAAGGCAGGATCTCTATCGGGGATAACGTCTTTTCGCAATGGTCTAATGCGGCGTCGTATACAAACGCACCAATGCGAGGGATCCACAATGACTTATTGCCGCGTCCTGACCAAAGTTGCTTTCGCAACAATTGCGATGCTGCAAACCAGCGCATGCGGACTTAAGACTCCTAACATGGTTCTGTCGGGCGACAAGCAAGCGACGTCAAATTTAGTAATCGCGATTCTTGGACATGTTCATTCTGAATTGGGTTGCGCCATTATGAGGGCGATCGAACTTGATCAAGATAATAACAAAAAGAGCGGTCGACGTTATGCGTGGCTTGATAACGCGACTGCAATAATAACATTGAAACTTATTGCTGAAGAGTCGTCCAGCCTCTCTCCAAACACTTTAATTACGCAACCGTTTCCAAATTCTGTTACTACATTTTCAGGGAAACCAGCAGTCTCACTCGCTCAGTCGTTTACTCTAGGTGCGGGCGGAAGCCTATCATCGGACGCAACGCGTACTGATATAACTGACTATACTATTTCTGTAAAAGATGCATACGTTAGGAAAGCTGGTGAATTCACACCTACATCCGAACATTGCAGCACGCCATATGACGGAATTCTAACATACAGTGATTTGCAATTGTATGATTGGCTCGATAGTCGCTTTCGACCGTTGGTCGTAGATGATGATTTGAAAGATGTGTCCCCGAAGACATTAACAACCGAAATAAATTTTGTTGTCAAAGGTTCCGGCAACATTACGCCAACTTGGAAATTGATCCCTACTTCCGTCAATTCGAATGGCACGTCACTGTTCGGCCTCAATCGAAACGACACGGATGATATCTTAATTACGATCAGCGCCTCCGCTGCCGATGCGAAAGCAGCTCAAGATATTGGAAAGCTAGGATCAGCACTTACGAGCGGAGCAAAGTCTAACTAGGTCGAAAGCCAACGCCGACAGGATATGGATATGGGTATGGGGTTCCGGTGACGATGCGCTTAGCGGGCTCCAAGGCGATGAACTTTACCAGAGCGAATATAAGTTGCGTATTAATGACTACGCGCCTGCGCCGGAGGGGGGAAAAGGAAATAGACGACATGTCGAGCTTTGTGCGAATTTGCCTGGACCGGCAGCTGGGATCTTTTGGATGAAGATTGTCAACAGCAAGCGCCGCTAGCAAATTGGACCTTCTGGAGCGCTCCCAAGGTTTGAGCCGAGTGCGGCGGCTTTGTGCCGACGAGGAACTCCGATGGCGATAACATTGCTTGGCACTCTTGGTGATTTTGGCAACCTGACTGCGGCGGTCGGCGCGTTGGGAACGGCCGCCTCAAGCCTTGTCGACGTCACAAAGGCGGTTTCCGGCGGCGTCTCGAATATCGGCTTCTCATTCATCAGGGATGCGGTGAAGCCATTCCAAGTCGCGCTGAACTCTGTGAACCCGGAAGGCGGTCTCGAGACCATTCGCTCCAACTGGCTCAGCGGAATGGCGCCAGCGGACCAGCTCCCCGCCGCCAAGGCGTTGATAAGGCTCGGCGCGACCAGCGCCAACGCGGCTGAACTTGCGTTGACAATGCCAAATTTGGACTCGGCCGCCTTTGTAGCGGCGATAACCAAGAGCAACGCCGGCCAAAAATTGGACCCTCAAGACAAGGCGGTCCTTCAGATTTTCGATGACAGCGTCGGCGCCCGCTTGTCGGCCGTGATCGCCCGAGCCGATCAAAAATACAAGAACTCAGCGAAAGCCATCGCGTCCGTATTTGCAATCGCTCGCCATCGCGGGCGTTTCGATTTCCCAAGGCGGGGCCGTCACCCAGGGCGATTTGTTGATCGCTTTGATCGTTGGCGTCATCGCAACTCCCGTTGCGCCGGTCGCCAAACACTTGTCTACGGCGCTGAGCACGTTCGTGACAGCAATAAAGGGAGGCGCTGCGTCACAGAAACCTTGAGTATTACTTTGATTGCGCAGAGATTTAGGGCGTCATTGCGCTTAAATTGTGAATGTAAACTTGTCGATTGCCACCGTAACGTCGACCTTACTTGACCCATGACGACGCGCCGTCATCGCGCCCGTTGCACAGCCCCTGCGGAAGACGCGATCAGCGATCACGTCTACAATCCCCGCTGCCGCCAACCCGGAAGAAAACCGCCCCGCAACCCCCTGAAATCCCTTCTGCGCGCGAAAACGGCGCGCCCCCTACCCCATCTCCACCACCCGCCCCTCGCGCAGCGTCACCCGCCGGTCCATCCTCCCCGCCAGCTCCAGGTTGTGGGTCGCCACCAGGGCGGCGACGTCGCTCGCCTGGACCAGCGAGGCGAGCGCCTCGAAAACGTGGTCGGCGGTCTTGGGGTCGAGGTTGCCGGTCGGCTCGTCGGCGAGCAGCACCCGCGGCGCGTTGGCCATCGCCCGGGCGATGGCGACGCGCTGCTGCTCGCCGCCCGACAGTTCCGCCGGACGGTGCGTCTCGCGCGCGGCGAGGCCGAGATAGCCGAGCAGCTCGCGCGCGCGCGCGTCCGCCTCGGCGCGCGTCAGGCCGGCGATCATCTGCGGCAGGGCGACGTTCTCCAGCGCCGAGAACTCGGGCAGCAGGTGATGGAACTGGTAGACGAAGCCGATCTCGGCCCGCCTCAGCGCGGTGCGCTTGTCGTCGCTCATCGACGAGGTCGGCGCGCCGCCGACATGGACCTCGCCGCCGTCCGGCCGCTCCAATAGGCCGGCGAGATGCAGCAGCGTCGACTTGCCCGCCCCGGAGGGCGCGATCAGCGCCACCGACTGGCCCGGCCACAGCGCCAGGTCGGCGCCGTTGAGCACCTCGATCGTCGTCTCGCCGCGTCCGTAGCGGCGCTCGATGCCCTGAAGCCACAGCGCCGGCGCCGCCTCACTCATAGCGCAGCGCCTCGACCGGATCGAGCCGCGCCGCCCGCCACGAGGGATAGATCGTCGCCGCCAACGACAGGAACAGCGTCATCGCCACCACCGTGATCACGTCTTGCGCTTCGACGCGCGAGGGAAGCTGCGACAGGAAATAGAACTCGGAGGGGAACAGGTTGACGCCGATGAGCCAGCTCAGGCCCCTGCGGATCGGCTCGACGTTGTGGGCGACGAGAAGGCCGAGGCCGACGCCGCAGGCGGTGCCGACGAAGCCGATGGTCGCGCCGGTGATGAGGAAGATGCGCATGATCGCGCCGCGCGTCGCCCCCATGGTGCGCAACACCGCGATCGCCCGCGCCTTGTCCTTCACCAGCATGATCAGACCGGAGATGATGTTGAGCGCGGCGACCAGCACGATCAGCGCCAGGATGGCGAACATCACGTTGGCTTCGACGGTCAGCACGTCGAAGAAGCTCTTGTTGAGCTGGCGCCAGTCGGTGTCGATCATCGGCCGCTGCTCGGC
>CAZKHF010000045.1:0-13549 GCA_964552445.1 uncultured Bradyrhizobium sp.
GTCGGCGCACGCTATGGTTTGGTCTGCTCCGGCGTCAAAGGAACGTGACATGGCCGACCCGACGGACTTCGTCGTCCTCTTCGACGTGGACAACACGCTTCTGGACAATGACCGGGTCCAGGCGGACTTGAGCGAACACCTCGCGCGGACGTACGGCGCTTCGGCGCGCGAGCGCTACTGGGCGATCTTCGAGCAGTTGCGCGCCGAGATCGGCTATGCGGACTATCTCGGCGCGCTCGAACGCTATCGGCTGGAAGCGCTGCACGACCCGCACATCCTGCAAATGGCGAATTGGCTGGCGGACTATCCGTTCGCCGATCGGCTCTATCCCGGCGCCCTCGACGCGGTGCGCCGCGCGCGCCAATGGGGCCGGCCGGTCATCCTGTCCGACGGCGACGCCGTCTTCCAGCCGCGCAAGATCGAGCGTTCCGGTCTGTGGCGCGCCTTCGAGGGACGCGTCCTGATTTACGTCCACAAGGAGCGCGAGCTCGCCGACGTCGAGCGCTGGCATCCCGCCGGACGCTATGCGCTGATCGACGACAAGCTGCGCATTCTCGCCGCGGTCAAGCGGATTTGGGGCGACAGGGTCACGACGATCTTCGTCAAGCAGGGCCATTACGCGTTCGACGCCCCCGCGCTGACCGATCTGCCGCCGGCCGACGTCGAGATCGATCGCATCGCCGATCTCGCGCATTGGCGGCCGTCGGTTGGCGGCGACGCCTCGGCGGGGAAGGGGGAACGGTGGTAGCGGGAGAGGGACTCGAACCCCCGACACGCGGATTATGATTCCGCTGCTCTAGCCAGCTGAGCTATCCCGCCGAACCTTGTCGCCGAGGCGCCCCGCCCAGGCGGCCCCGCATATACGGAGAGGGCCGCGAACCTGTCAAGAAAATGCCGGAGGGCGCCGCGGCCGCGGCGCGCGGCCGCAGTTGACCGCGCCCGGTCGTCGCTTGATGCTCGCGGGCAGGCTTCGTCGGTCGAGCGAACCGGCGGAACGCGGTCCTCTTTCGGGCGACGACGGCGAACCATGGAAACGGTCGAGTGTCTTGTCATCGGCGCCGGCGTGGTCGGGCTCGCCATCGCGCGCGCGCTGGCGCGCGCGGGCCGCGAGGTGGTCGTCGTCGAGCGCGAGAGGCAGATCGGCGCGGGCGTCAGCTCCCGCAGCAGCGAGGTCATCCACGCCGGAATTTACTACGCGACCGGCCTTCTCAAGGCGCGGCTGTGCGTCAGCGGGAAGGCCAGCCTTTACGACTTCTGCCGCGACTACGGCGTCCCGCATCGGCGCTGCGGCAAGCTCATCGTGGCGACCGCCGACGAGGAGACGGGCAAGCTCGCTGCCCTCAAGGCGCAAGGCGAGGCCAACGGCGTCGACGACCTCGCTTGGCTCAGCGGCGAGGAGGCGCGCGCGCTCGAGCCGGCGCTGACGGTCAAGAAGGCGCTGCTGTCGCCCTCCACCGGAATCATCGATTCGCACGCCTTGATGCTGGCGCTGCTCGGCGACGCCGAGCGGCATGGCGCGGCGCTTTCGTTGGCGACGCCGGTCGTCGGGGGCGAGGCGCTCGAGCGCGGGGTGGCGATCGAAACCGGCGGCGCCGAGCCGACGCGGATCGTCGCCGACCTCGTGGTCAACGCCGCGGGCTTGGGCGCGCAGGCGGTCGCGCGCGCGATCGTCGGCATGCCGAAAGACAAGATTCCGCCCCAGCATCTCGCCAAAGGGACATACTTCGTCCTCTCGGGCCGGGCGCCGTTCTCGCGCTTGATCTACCCCATGCCCGCCGGCGGCGGCCTCGGCGTGCACCTGACGCTCGACATCGCCGGACAGGCCCGTTTCGGGCCGGACGTCGAATGGGTCGACGAAGTCGACTACGCCGTCGATCCCAGGCGCGCCGACGTCTTCTACGCGGCGATTCGCGCCTATTGGCCGGGCCTGTCCGACGGCGCGCTGCAACCCGGCTACGCCGGCGTCCGCCCGAAAATCGCGCGTCCCGGCGGATCGAGCGTCGATTTCGTCATCCAGGGCGAAAAGGATCACGGCGCAACGGGGCTGATCAACCTGTTCGGGATCGAATCCCCCGGCCTGACCAGCTGCCTGGCGCTCGCCGCATGGATCGAACGCCTCGCGCGCGAGACGCGCCCGCCGCGCCGCTGACCTTTGTTCGCCGTCGGCGCGAGCGCCGATCAAAGCCGTCCGGCTTCGCTCCCTTCGCGCGCCTCGCGGGCGCGGCGACGGAAGGCGTCGCGCACGCGCCGGCGCCGTTCGAAGGCGGCGAGCGCCGCCGTCTTGAAAGGCTGCGCGACGCGTTCGAGCCGATCGAGCGCGACGACCGCGCGCTCGCCGCGCGTCAGCGCGCGATCGAGCTCGGCCATGGTCTTGGCGAGGCCGGGGTCGTCGTCCTCAAGCCAGGTCTCGACCACGCGCGCCCAGGCGAACGCCAGACCCTGCGCCTTGATCGCGCCGGCGACGCCTTCGCAGCCGACGCCGGCCGCCTCGAGCAGGAAACGCATCGCGTTGGCGAGCGACCGATTGATCGCCAGCGCGGCGAGCGGATCGCGCTTGAGCCAGGCGACGACCTCGCGCAAGCCCTCGCGATAAGGCGCCATCGCGTCGAGCCGGCGCATCAGCGCATCGAACAGCCGGTCGCGCAGCGCCTCGCGCGCGGTCGCCTGGTCCTCGGCCGACAGCGCCGCGCGGTCGACGCGACGGACGAAGGCGGCGAGCGCCGCGCCCTTGGAGGGAAAAAAGTCGCGGAAGTCGGCGAGCGAGACGTTGGCCTTGTCGCAAATGTCGCGAAGCGCGATCTCCTCGAAGCGCCGCTCGGCCGCGAGCGCCATCAACGCGTCGACGATCCGCCCGCGCGGGTCGGCGGAGGCGCTTGCGTCAGCGCGCTTGGCTTCCTTGTCCTCAGCCATGCGAACCTCCCCTTATCGTTGGCGGCGCATTGTTAGCCGGTTCCGTCGCGCCGGCCAATCCGAGCCGCGCGGCCCGCCACGGAGGGAGGTCTTCGTTCGCGACGGCGACGGCGAGGCGGACGCGCCGCCGTCGTCAAAGATCAGGACCGGCGGCGCGCTGACGGATTCGCGTCGCCGGCCCTCGAGCGCTTGCGCGGCCTTCATTCCGGCGGCCTCACGGAGCCGCGCGCCGCTGCGCAAGCCCACGACGCCAGCGCCCGCAAGAAACCGCGCACGCTCGTTTTCGCGTTCGCCGGCTCGCCGGCGGCGCCCAATCGATCTTGGCGGGCGGCCGCGTCGGCTTGGCCTGCGGGCGGCGGCGCGTCGGCCGCCGCCCCGGCGTGGTCTATTGCGCCGCTTCCGCTGCGGGCGCCGGCGCTTCCGCGGCCGGCGTCGCTTCGGCGGGCGCTTCCGTAGGGGCCGACGCCTCCGCTGCGGGCGCCGCTTCGGCGACCGGATCGGCGGGCGCGGGCGCTTCCGCAGCGGCGGGCGCCGCTTCGGCGGGCGCTTCCGCTACGGCAGGCGCCGCTTCTACGGCGGGCTCGGCGGGCGCTTCGGCGACGGGCGCTTCCGCAGCCGCAGGCGCTTCGGCCGGCTTCTCGGCGGCGACCGGCGCTTCCGCCGCCGGCGGCGCCGGCTCCGCGGTCGCGGCCGGGCCAAGCAGCTCCTCGAACAGAGTCAGCACTTTCGACTTCAAGGTGACGGCGGCCTCCGAGCGGCCGGCGTGATATGCGTCGCGCATCGAGGCGGCGAGCGCCTCTTGCGCGCGGGTTACAAGCAAGTCGATGGACATGGTGGGCGCGCTCCTTATTCCCTTAAGGTTTTTCTCACGGCGGCCACTTCCCCTCGCCGCTAACGGCGCCGGAATGGCGTAGGCTAGCCGCTACGCATGACCGGGCCGTGACCACACGCCGAGGAAACGCGGAATTTGACCGCCACAACAATTCGTTAACGCGCGCCCGCCGGAAAGGCGCCACGCTTCGCCGCCGAACGGCCTCGCAGCCGATCGACACGTCGCAGCCGCCCAAGGCTGCCGTAGCGGAGGGAACCTCGCGCGCGTCGCGCATTCCGGCGAATCGCGCCCGACAACGATAACGCTAGGTCAGAAAACTTGGCAATTTGAAACGATTGACGGATGCGCGGATGTGCACAACCGACTGGGGCGCGCGGCGGCGCGTCGGACGGGCGAAGTGGACGCGAGAGGTCGCGTTCCGCGTCCCGCGAGGATCGATTTAGCGTCGCGGCGAAGGCGATCGACCGCTCGCTGCGTTGCATTGTCGCACGTCGCTTGGCCGCCGGCGCGGGCCGAAACGTCGCGCGAGCGGAGGCGGAAAGGGACCCGGAATCGGCGCGACCCGGCCTGCTCGCGACGGCGACCGCCGTTCGCCGCCGCTACGTGGCGCTGCGCCGCTTGCGCTCGGCGCGCGTCGTCTTCGGCGGCGCGGCGCTGTTCTCGTCGAACAATTCGGCGAGCTTCTCGGTCATCGCGCCGCCGAGCTCCTCAGCGTCGACGATTGTCACCGCGCGGCGGTAGTAGCGTGTGACGTCGTGGCCGATGCCGATGGCGATCAGCTCGACCGGCGAGCGCGTCTCGATCTCCTCGATGACATGTCGCAGGTGCCGCTCGAGGTAGTTGCCGGCGTTGACCGACAGCGTCGAATCGTCGACCGGCGCGCCGTCGGAAATCGTCATCAGGATGCGCCGCTGTTCGGGACGCGCGAGCAGGCGCTGGTGAGCCCAGTCGAGCGCCTCGCCGTCGATGTTCTCCTTCAACAGGCCTTCGCGCATCATCAGCCCGAGGTTCTTGCGGGCGCGCCGCCAGGGCGCGTCGGCGGCCTTGTAGATGAGATGGCGCAGGTCGTTGAGCCGGCCGGGGTTGGGCGGCTTGCCCGCCTGCAGCCAGGCTTCGCGCGACTGCCCGCCCTTCCAGGCGCGGGTGGTGAAGCCGAGGATCTCGACCTTGACGCCGCAGCGCTCGAGCGTGCGGGCGAGGATGTCGGCGCAGGTCGCCGCGACGGTGATCGGCCGGCCGCGCATCGAGCCGGAATTGTCGATCAGCAGCGTCACCGCGGTGTCGCGGAAGTCCATGTCCTTTTCGCGCTTGAACGACAGCGGCTGCTGCGGATCGACGACGACGCGCGACAGCCGCGCGCTGTCGAGCACGCCCTCCTCGAGGTCGAACTCCCAGGAGCGATTCTGCTGCGCCATCAGCCGGCGCTGCAGCCGGTTGGCGAGCCGCGCGACCACGCTCGTCAGGTTCTGCAGCTGCTTGTCGAGATATTCGCGCAGTCGTTGCAGCTCCTCGGGCTCGCACAGGTCCTGGGCGTCGACCACTTCGTCGAAGCGCGCGGTGTAGGCCTTGTAGTCGGGTCCGCGGCGCTCGCCCGCGCTCTTCGGCGGGCTGTTCTCCGCCGCCTCCTCGGATTCGCCGCCTTCGCCTTCGTCGAGCGTCTCCGCCGACGCCGCGTCGGCCGTCTCCATCGCGCCGTCTTCGATCTCTTCGCCGCCGTCGTCGGAGGCTTCCGTTTCGCCGCTCTCGGCGGAGTCGCGGTCCTTGCCGTCCTCCTCGCCCTGGCCGGCCTCGTCGGGCGGCGCCTGATCGTCGGGCGCGTCCTCGGGCTCCTCGGCGTCGGCGTCCGAATCGCCGGGCATGTCGAGCGAGGCGAGCAGCCGCCGCACGCCGCGGGCGAAGGCGCGCTGGTCGTGGATGGCGCCGTTGAGCTTGTCGAGCTCGCCGGCCGCCTTGTCCTCGACGTAGGGGCGCCACAGGTCGACGAGACGGCTCGCGCCGCTCGGCGGCGCCTGTCCGGTCAGCCGCTCGCGCACCAGCATGGCGACCGCTTCCTCGATCGGCGCCTCGTCGCGCTCGCGCGCCTCGGCGTGGGGGCTGCGACGGTAGCGGTCGTCGAGCATCGCGGCGAGGTTGGCGGCGACGCCTTCCATGCGCCGCGCGCCGATCGCTTCGACGCGCGTCTGTTCGACCGCGTCGAACAGGGCGCGCGCCGCTGCGTCGCGCGGGGCGAGGCGGCGGTGGGTCGCGTCGTTGTGGCAGGCGAGCCGCAGCGCCATCGAATCGGCGGTCCCGCGCAAGATCGCCGCGTCGCGCGGACTGAGCTTGCGCGGCGGCTCAGGCAGGCGGGCTCGTGGGCCTTCGGGGCCGGCGGCGAGAATCGGCTTGTCGGCGGCGAAGGCGACCTCGAGGTCGGGACGATGCGCCATCGCGCGCGCGCACGAAGCGACGGCGCGCTTGAGCGGCTCGTTGGCCGCGTCCGTCTTGGACGGGGGCTTGCGGTTGCCGCCGGGTTTGAGGTCGAGGGTCGCCATGCCAAACGGAGTTCGTGCTCTGCGCGCCTGCGCGCGCGTTTTCTATAAGCTCCGCCCGACGGCGGCGGCAAGGCGCCGGGCAGGAACGGCAAAAGGAACAGCGCCCCGGCGATATGAGGGTGTAGGCCGCTCAGGCGAGCGCGCCGAAGCGCGGGACGAGCAGGCGCGCGGCGGTCGCCGCGCCCGCCTCAGGTCAGGGCGACGTTGAGCGCGCTCTCCGGCAGCTCCTTGCCGAGGCAGCGCTGGTAGAACTCCGCCACCAGGGTGCGCTCGAGCTCGTCGCACTTGTTGAGGAAGGTGAGACGGAAGGCGAAGCCGATGTCCTTGAAAATCTCGGCGTTCTCCGCCCAGGTGATCACCGTGCGCGGGCTCATCACCGTTGACAGGTCGCCGTTGACGAAGGCGTTGCGGGTGAGCTCGGCGACCCGCACCATCTTGTTGACGATGTCGTGACCCTCCTTGCCGCCGCGGTATTGCGGCGCCTTGGCGAGCACGATGTCGACCTCCTTGTCGTGCGGCAGGTAGTTGAGCGTGGCGACGATCGACCAACGGTCCATCTGGCCCTGATTGATCTGCTGCGTGCCGTGATAAAGGCCCGAGGTGTCGCCGAGGCCGATGGTGTTGGCGGTGGCGAACAGGCGAAAGCCCGGGTGGGGGCTGATGACGCGGCGCTGGTCGAGCAGGGTCAGCCGGCCCGAGACTTCGAGCACCCGCTGGATGACGAACATCACGTCGGGCCGGCCGGCGTCGTATTCGTCAAAGCACAGGGCGATGTTGTTCTGCAGCGCCCAGGGCAGGATGCCGTCGCGGAACTCGGTGACCTGCTTGCCGTCCTTCAGCACGATCGCGTCCTTGCCGACGAGATCGATGCGCGAGACGTGGCTGTCGAGGTTGATGCGCACCAGCGGCCAGTTGAGCCGCGCCGCCACCTGCTCGATGTGCGTCGACTTGCCGGTGCCGTGATAGCCGGTGATCAGCACGCGGCGGTTGAAGGCGAAGCCGGCGAGGATGGCGAGCGTAGTGTCGCGATCGAAAAGGTAATCCGGGTCGACCTCCGGCACATGCTCGTCGGGGAACGAATAGGCCGGCGCCTCCATCTCCGAATCGATATTGAACGCGGCGCGGACGGAGACGCGCGCGTCGGGCGCGCCGGCGGCGGCAGGCGTGGATTCGTTCGGCGATGGCGTAGGCGCGGCTTTCATCGGTCCTCCATGCCCCGTCGTCCGAGCGGCGGGGATGATGTTTGCTATATCGACAACCGCGCGCCGGCGCCACGCCGGTCGCGGCGGCGAAGCCTCAAGAGATCGCGCGCGGGGCCTCGGGGCGGCGGTCAAACCAGCTTGTTCGCCCTCAGATAATTATAGGCTTGGATGATCTCCCGCAATTTGTCCTCGGAGGAGCGGTCGCCGCCGTTGGCGTCGGGATGGTGACGCTTCACCAGCTCCTTGTAGCGCGCCTTGATCGAAGCTTCGGTCGCGTTGGCGTCGAGGTCGAGGGCGCAGAGCGCTTTCAGCGCCAGCACGTTGTAGCGCGGCGCCTCCGCTTCGCCGTTGGCGCGGCGCGCCCCGCGTCGGCGCACCGCCCGCGCCTCGGCGTAGATCGTCTCGTCGATGTGCAGCGCGCCCTGCGCGCCGCCGCGCGGGCCCATCTTCCACGTCGGCCGGTGGCCGATCGACTCCGCCTGACGGAATTTCGCGAAAGCTTCGTCGTCCATGCCGCGAAAATAATCGTAGGCGGCGTTGTATTCGCGTACGTGCTCTATGCAGAAGCAGAAATATTCGCCTTCGCGATCGCGGCCTTTCGGCGCGCGAAAAATCCCTTCCTGCTTGCAGCCCGGATAGCTGCACGGCGTTGTCACGCTCGGCTCGGCGCGCTTGCGCGTCGGCTTGATGCGTATCCGATCGAATAGTCGTGAGGTGAGATCCATCCGCGAATCTTAGGCGCCGAGGGGTCGGCGGGCAAGCTTTCCGTTTTGCGACGGCCCAATCCGCCGCCGCGCCGAACCATCTTTGACAAACCGCGCGGCGCGAGGCCATGTCGAGTCAGCGAACGCTGAAGGAGCGGCGTCCATGACCATAAAACAGCGCATCGCGGCCAAATTGACCGAAGCTCTCCGCCCCACGGCGCTCGAGATCGTCGACGAATCAGGCCGCCACGCGGGACACGCCGGCGCGGGCGCGGGCGGGGAAACTCATTTCCGTCTCTATATCGTCAGCGATCGCTTCGCCGGCAAGGGGCGCCTCGAGCGCCATCGCCTCGTCAACGCGCTGCTCGCCGAGGAGCTCGCCGCCGGCGTCCACGCCCTGGCGATGACGACGCTCGCGCCCGACGAAGCGTGAGCGACGCGCCGCAGCGCGGGTCAACTTGCGCGACGCGCGCCCCTGCGCGACGATGCGCGCTCGATCTTCGCGCCCGCCGGTCGTCGGCGGGCCGACCAACGTCCCAACTCCATGCTCGCGAGGCCGCGTGCCGATCCGTCTCATCTGTCTTGACGCCGACGACACGTTGTGGGGCCACGAGGGCTATTTTCGCCTATCCTATAAGCGCTTCGTTGAATTGCTGGCGCCCTTCGGCGAGGGCGCCGCGATCGAGGAGCGGCTGGTTGCGGTCGAGCGGCGCAACCTCGGCGTCTACGGCTATGGCGTCAACGCGTTCACGCTGTCGATGCTGGAGACGGCGTTGGAGATCGCCGGCGACCGCCTGCCGGCGGCGACGATGGGCGCGGTTCTCGCCATCGGCCGCGATCTTCTGAGTCATCCGGTCCGCCTGATCGACGGCGTCGCCGAGGCGCTGGCGCCCTTGGCCGAACGCGGCGGCCTGGTGCTGGTCACCAAGGGCGACGTCTTCCACCAGGAGGCGAAGCTCGCCGCTTCGGGCCTTGGCGATCGCTTCGAGGGCGTCGAGATCGTCGGCGAGAAGAACGCCGAAACCTACCGCCGCATCTTCGCCCGCTACGGCGCGCGGCCCGAGGAGGCGGTGATGGTCGGCAATTCGCTGCGCTCGGACGTCTGGCCGGCGCTGGAGGCGGGCGCCTGGGCGGCGCACGTGCCGCACGAGCACGTCTGGGAGCTCGATCGCGCCGAGGACCCGGCCGGCCATCCCCGTTTCGCGCGCCTGGCCTCGCTCGCCGAACTGCCGGCGTGGGTCGATGCGACGAACGGCGGAGGGCGAGGCCGGCGCAAAGCGCGGGCGCGGCGCGCCGGCGAGAGAGATGCGTTGAAAGGGACGTCATGCTAGAGGCGCTTCGGCCCGCGCGCTTGCTCGTCGCTATCCTATGAAGCTGGAGAATGTCGCCATGACCGATCGGCCCATCGTGACGCGAAGCGGCGCTGAGCACAGCGGGACAGCCCAGTCGGGCGGTCTGGCGCTGGCGACGGGGGTCGGGCGACAGCACACCCCGGCGACGCGGCTGTGGTTTGGCAAGGCGAGCAATCGCCCCGGCTTCCGCTCGCTGCCTCATCATCACGGCGAGGCGGAGACCGGCGCCTACCTTCTCTCGGGCCGCGCGCGCGTCTATTTCGGCGAGAATTTTCAGGAGTTCGTCGATCTCAGCGAAGGCGACTTCATGTACGTGCCGCCGTTTCTGCCGCACCTCGAAGCCAATATGAGCGTCACGGAAGAGCTGTGGTGGCTCGCCTGCCGCTCGCCCGACAACATCGTCGTCAATCTGCCCGACATTTCCGACGAAGTGTTAGCAGGATACCGCCGCGCGTGAGGTCGTCAGGCGCGGTTCGCGGACAAGCGGCCGACGCTGCGCGTCAACCGCCCGCCTCGCGCTTCACTCCGCCGGCTGGGCGGCCGCGCTTGTCTTGCGCACGCCGATGAACGCCCACAGCGCCGCCGCGGCGACGATGTCGAACAGGAACAGGACCGCGAACAGCGGCTCGTAGCCGATCGTGTTGGCGAGCTGTCCGAGCACCAGGGTGAACAGCGCGCCGCCGAGATAGCCGAACATGCCGGCGACGCCGGTCGCCGTGCCGACATCCTTGTCCTCGAACACGTCGCCCATCAGCGCGTACATCATGCTCGACAGCATCTGGTGCGCGAAGCCGCCGAGCGAGAAGCAGAGGATGGCGACGATCGGGTTGACGACGAAGCTGATCAACGCCGGGCCGACCATGCACAGCGCGCCGATCGAGATCGTCGTCAGGCGCGCGTTGACCAGATTGAGATGAAGCCGCTTGTGCAGGCTGGGGGCGAGATAGCCGCCGAACAGGCAGCCGACGTCGGAGGCGAGGAACGGCAGCCAGGCGAACAGCGCGAACTGCTTGATGTCCATGCCGCGCACGCTGACCATGTAGAGCGGGATCCAGAAGCCGAAGGTCTGCCACGCCGGCTCGGTGAGGAAGCGCGCGATAAGGATGCCGATAAACTTCGGCTTGGTGAACACCGCCCGCACGTCGGGGCGCGCCTTCTTCTCGGTCTCGCGCCCGCGGTAGATGTAGTCGCGCTCCTCTGCGGAGAGACGCGGATAGGCCTCAGGGTCGCGGTAGAGCCAATACCAGACGAAGGCGAGCAGCACACCGAGCCCGCCGGTGAGCAGGAAGGCGGGACGCCAGCCCCAGGTGGCGGCGATCCAGATCACCAGCGGCGGCGTGATCATCGAGCCGATCGAGGAGCCCGAGTTGAACCAGCCGGTGGCGATCGAGCGCTCGCGCGAGGGGAACCACACGGTCGACATCTTCGTCCCGGTCGGGATCGCCACCGCCTCGGAAAGGCCGAGCAGCGCGCGGAAGCCCGCCATCGAGATCCAGCCGGTCGACAGGCCGTGCAAAGCGGCGGCCGCGCCCCAAACCAGGGCGGCGACGGCGTAGCCGACGCGCGGGCCGATCAGGTCGGTGAGGAAGCCGGCGAAGGGCTGCGCGAACGAATAGACGAGCTGGAAGGCCGAGACGACGTAGGAATATTGCTCGGTGGTGAATTTGAGGTCGGTCTTGAGGATCGGCGCCAGCACGCCGAGCACGTTGCGGTCGACGTAGATGACGACCGTGCCGGCGAGCATCAGCGCCAGCATCTTCCAACGCACCCCTTGCCATGAACGCATGACGTTCCCTCCCGCCGTTGCGCATTCCTCCCCCGCGGTCGGCGCCGTTGAGCCGCGCCGCCGCTCGCAGACCCCGCCGCCGCGCGCCCGCCTTTTCCGCCTCGTCAAGGGGGCCGACGCGCCGACAAATTGGCCTGACCACTTGACCATTAGACCAACTTGCGGGAAAGTCGAGTCACATTTCGCCGCACGATCGGCGTAAACGAAACGCCCCAGGGACTTTTCTCTCATGCCCGCCAAGCCCACGCCTTTTGCGCTTCATCCCGATCGCCTGTTCCCGCCGGAGCCGCAGACGCGCGCGCTGGCGCGCGAGCTCTATGCGTCGGTCGCCCGGTTGCCGATCCTCAGCCCCCACGGCCACACCGACCCGCGATGGTTCGCCGACGACGCGCCGTTCCCCGACCCGGCGCATCTGTTCATCACGCCCGACCATTACGTGCATCGCATGCTCTACAGCCAGGGCGTCCCGCTCGAGGACCTCGGCGTGCCGCGGGTCGACGGTGGGCCAGTCGAGAGCGACCCGCGCGCCATCTGGCGGCGTTTCGCCGCCAACTTCCGCCTGTTCCGCGGCACGCCGTCCTGGCTATGGCTCAACCACGCCTTCACCGAGGTCTTCGACGTCGACGAGCGGCTAAACGCCGACAACGCCGATCGCGTCTATGACCAGATCGCCGCCTGCCTGGAAAAGCCCGAGTTTCGGCCGCGGGCGTTGTTCGAGCGCTTCAACATCGAGGCGCTGACGACTACAGAAAGCCCGCTCGACGATCTCCGCTGGCACCGTAAGCTCAAGGCGAGCGGCTGGGGCGGGCGCGTGCTTACCGCATTCCGTCCCGATCCGGTGGTCGATCCCGCCTTTCCCGGCTTCGTCGACAACCTCGCCGCGCTCGGCCGCGTCTCCGGCCGCGACCTCTCGACCTGGCGAGGCTATCTCGCGGCGCTCGCTGACCGGCGGGCCTATTTCAAGTCGGTCGGCTGCACTTCGACCGACCACGGACACCCCTCCGCGCGCACGGCCGACCTGCCGGAAGCGGACGCCGCCGCGCTTTACGCGCGCGTCAGCGCCGGCGCGGCCTCGCCCGCCGACGCCGAGGCGTTCCGCGCGCAGATGCTCACCGAGATGGCGAAGATGAGCCTTGCCGACGGGCTGGTGATGCAGATCCATCCCGGCTCGTTCCGGGACCACAATCCGGCGGTGTTCAAGGCGTTCGGCCGCGACAAGGGCTGCGACATTCCCGCGCCGACCGATTACGTCCACGCGCTGAAGCCTCTGCTCGACCGCTTCGGCGCCGAGCGCGGCCTCACCATCATCCTCTTCACGCTCGACGAGACGGCCTATTCGCGCGAGCTCGCGCCGCTCGCCGGCCATTACCCGGCGCTGAGGCTCGGCCCCGCCTGGTGGTTCTACGACAGCCCGGAAGGGATGCGCCGCTACCGCGAGACCGTCACCGAGACCGCCGGCTTCTACAACACCGTCGGCTTCAACGACGACACCCGCGCCTTCCTGTCGATCCCGGCGCGCCACGACATGAGCCGCAGGGTCGACTGCGCCTTTCTCGCTCGGCTGGTCGCCGAGCATCGCCTGGAGATGGACGAGGCGTTCGAGGTCGCCCGCGACCTCGCCTACGCGCTGGCGAAGTCGGCCTACAAGCTGTGACCGGCGGGCCAAGCCGACGCCCCCCTTTCACCCCAGTCGTCCCGGGGTTCATTTGAGGCCGCGGCGGGCCTAAGGAAGCGATCGATGCCCATCCAGCCTATCGACAGCCTTCGCCTCTACGAGCAGGTGGCGAAGCAGATCAGCGACCTGATCCGCAACGGCGAGTTTCCGCCCGGCCAGCGGCTGCCCGCCGAGCGCGACCTCGCCAAGACCCTGGGCGTAAGCCGCCCGGTGGTGCGCGAGGCGATGATCGCGCTCGAGATCGCCGGCCTGGTCGAGGTGCGCACCGGGTCGGGGGCGTACGTGCGCGAGCGTCGCGTCGACGCGCCGGCGCCGCTCAATGTCGGCGACAGCCCGAGCGACATCCTCAACGCGCGTATGCTGATCGAAGGCGAGATCGCCGCGCTCGCCGCCTCGAGCGCCACGCCGGGCGACGTCGCCGCGATGGCCGACCTGATCGACCAGATGACGCGCGACCACGACGCCGGCCGCCCGTGGGATTGGGCCGACCTCGGCTTTCACGGCGCGATCGCCGCCGCCACCGGCAACGCCGCGCTCGCCGCCGTGGTCGAGCGCCT
>CAZKHF010000046.1:0-13511 GCA_964552445.1 uncultured Bradyrhizobium sp.
GATCCGCGCCCCCGTCGGCAAGACGCGCGACCGCAAGGGCAATCTGCTGACGATCAAGCTGAGCGGGCCGGTCGAGCCCTACTTCCTGACGCCGCCGTCCGAGCCCGAGGCGGAATAGGCGCGGCGCCGGCGGGCGGGATCGTCGTCTTGGCCGAGTCGGTTTCCGTCGCCCTACCTCCGCTGCGCCTCGCTCAACAGCTCGTTCCAATCGTCGGGCGGATCGCCGGCTTCGAGGCGCTGGGCGAACACGGCGTAGGGGTCGCTTCGCGCCCCGGCCTTGCGCAGCGTGTTCTCATCGTTCATCCACGCGTAGACGATGATCCGGCTCATGCCGTCGAAGCGAAAGAACAGGCGGAAGCGCTGCAGGAACTTGGCGCGCCGCCAATGGCGGTGCGCCGGCCCGAGCGTGTTGCCAAGCGCGTAGACGCGGGCGTTCGGATCGCGCGGGATTTCATCGAGAATGAGCGCGCGGACGCGGGCGAGCAGCTCGGTCTTCGGATGTGCGCGGCAGCTTTGGGGCTGCTCGGCCGCCAGACGCTCGACCTCCGCCTGGAGCGCGGCGAGAGCGTGCGCGAACGCGCCGGCGCGATAGAGCTTCCAGCCATGCCGCTCCGCGAACGGCCCGCCGGCCGCGCTCACAGCGTCACGTCGTCCGGAATCGCCTCATCGTCGGAAACAACGACGTCCTTGGTCAACGCTTCCAGCCGCGCGAGCTCGTCTTCGCTGAACGGCTGGACGCGCTCGGGGTGTTCGCGCAGGTCGCGT
The DNA here is from genome assembly GCA_964552445.1 of uncultured Bradyrhizobium sp. GTDB lineage: Bacteria > Pseudomonadota > Alphaproteobacteria > Rhizobiales > Beijerinckiaceae > Roseiarcus. The sequence continues at coordinate 766 of CAZKHF010000046.1, forward strand.
TCGATAAAGGCGAGATAGGCCGCGACCACCGGATCGCGCTCGACTTCGTCCGGCGCCTGCGCGTCGTCGCGCTGGTCGGCGTCGAGCGTCACCAGCAGGCTCCCCGGCCCGATCACCTGGGCGCGAATGCGCGCCTTCTGGCGGAATTCCGGATGCGCTTTGAACAGCGCCTTATCGAGCCGCAACGCCTCCGAGCGGCCGGTGGTGGTGATGGCGCCTTTGAATGTCGCGCGCGGCATGGGAACTCCCATAATGGTACGTATATAGTACGTACAAGGCCGGATAGGAAGGGCGTGAGGCGCGGTGACCGACTCTCGCACCGCCGCGCGGGAAACGCGCCGGCAAATCGCTGCCCGACGGATCGGCGAGTGGCGCAGTTGAGTGCAAGGGTCCGCATTCACGGGGCCGGCACTGTCTGATTTAGTCTTAGCGTCAATGTCACGCCCGCTTCGCGAGTAGCTTGCTTCGCTCGTGAACATTAACGCTTCCGTGTCCAACCGCCAGCTAGTCTTTATTCTCTCGCGAGTTTGGAAACAACGTCCCTAGTACAGCGCCGATAACTAGAAATAACATCTTGGTTGCATTGTCGAGTTGTGAAGAAGTTGACGGTATCAGTATGATCCATATACACGTTACTACTACAGATAGAAGGATTATTATTCCTGCGTAATGCGCTGCCTTGTCAAGGACCGCGCGCGACTTCAGGGTAAGTAGCCTGATATACTCATCGGTTGTTCGGACAATTTTCTCTTCAAGAATCTGCGACTCGTTGTACGCATTTCTCCGAAATATGCGAATAGGAATCCTTTGTGCTTCCACCTCGATCTCGGAAATCGTGACCAAGTCGCGTTCGTCATGCTTATTGAACGGCCGAATGGCGACTGGCTCTTCTTTCTCAACCATTGTCGTCTCCGGTGACGAAATAGGCCGCCTCGCTAGACGGCCTATTTCTATTGCGCGCCGCAGCGGCCCTTCAGAGCCCTACAAACTCTCGTTCTCTCCGAACTCCATCGGCCTTGTCTTCCCAAGCTCCAACTTGCATTCCGTCCTTTCGGGCTTTCGTCGCGGCTTCTAAAAATTCGATTGCGAATCGAAGCACGTCTGCCTTGGTTGTGTCGTTCTCTGCAGCTATTTTGTCGACGATCCCATTGAGTTTCTGAGAGAGTTCGAGCGTCAGCCGCACTCGCGCGGTTTCCGGCTGCTCCGCAAGATTTATGTTTTTTGCCATGGATAAAGTCCTCCCGCATGGTCTCCTCTCCCCCGTGTCGCAGTGGCGCTGAGACAAGGATTTCCATGCGTTATGCGTCGCGCGTGTTGTGTTATCGCCGCAGACGCCAAAAAAGCTGATTATGACACTCTTCCACGCTTCTAGAGAGAAGCGGAAGATCTGTCGGGCGTGGTTGGATAGGTCTTGGTCGTCATAGCGCGCTACGCAGGACGCGCGTCTTCGAGACATTTCGCATCTGTCGCGGTGAAGCCGGCGAGCACCAGCCGATGTGAGGAATGAGAGAGCATGGTTGCCTCCTGATGAACCGGCCAAAGCGGCGGCCGTTGCCACAAGCGAACAAGAGTCCGAAAGGCGGAGAATGTCAACTAAAAATACGCCCGATCGGTTGACATTCGCCGCAGTGTGTCGCTAGAGTTGGCTTTAACCGGGGGAGGGCTGTCGATTCTAAGGCGGGGTTACGAAAAGGGGGGCTCGAATGCTCCATTCATACGAAGAATATTGGAACGTCTTTAATGTATTAAATCTCACTTGTGATGTACACGATCGTATTTCTGCTATGCAGGACGCGCGACGCCGCAGTGTCGTTAACGCTTTGGGTGTTCTCTATCGGATGACTGTAACAACAATCTGTACTCCGTTGAACGCACATAATGTCTATGACAGACGGGTTGCCGGATTTCAGATTTTTGTTGACTTCATTTCTGGAGCGATTAAGGAGATACGTGTTCTATTCAGCGCGTTTAGCTTCACGGTAATACGATCTGACTATGGCACACTGATCGTCAGCGCCATCGATTTCATTCACTAGATACTGACTACTATCGATTAAGGAAACGTTGAAGAAAGCTGTCGAAATTATTCCTCGCGACGCTCTTCAGTTGGGCTCTGAGAGCTGTGTCAATGGTCCCAGATACCGTTAGGAGTCGACGGGACTACCCCGCGCGTCTTTCTTCCGTACAACGCCTTCTCTATCGGGACCGCCAGCACTTAAGGCGCGGCAAAGTCGCGTCCCAAGCCAGTGAAATCATCACGGCGACGGCCGCTCCCCGCCCCTACCTTCTTCCGAACAGCCGCTCGATATCCGCCAGCTTCAGCTCGACGTAGGTCGGGCGGCCGTGGTTGCACTGGCCCGCGCCCGGCGTCGCCTCCATCTCGCGCAGCAGCGCGTTCATCTCCTCGGGCTTGAGGCGGCGGCCCGAGCGCACCGAGTGATGGCAGGCGATGGTCGCCAGCCGATGGTCGAGCCGGCGTTCGAGCGACATCGCGCCGTCCTCGGCGGCGAGGTCCTCGGCGAGGTCGCGCACCAGCTCGCCGAGGTCGGCGCCTTCGAGCAGCGCCGGCGCTTCGCGCAACAGCGCCGCGCCGGGGCCGAAGGCCTCGGCCACCACGCCGAGCTTTTCCAGCTCGGCGGCGTGGTCGGCGAGCGCCGCCGCGGCGCGCGGCTCGAGGTCGACCACCAGCGGCGAAAGCAGGATCTGGCGCGTTATTCCGCTCTCCTCGCGCTGGCGCTTCAGCTTCTCGTAGACGATGCGCTCGTGGGCGGCGTGCTGGTCGACGATGACGACGCCGTCCAGCGTCTGCGAGACGATGAACGCGTCGTGCACCTGCGCGCGCGCCGCCCCGAGCGGCGCGGCGAGGTCGGCGGCCGCAGGAGGCGCCGCGGCGGCGCGCGCGTCGGCCGTCGGAGCGAATTCGGCGAAGGCGGCCTGCGCCGGCTCGGCGAAGCGGCTCGCGCCCGCCCACGGCGCAGCGGGAGAAGCGCGCCAGTCCCAATCGGCGGGCGGCGGCGCGCGGTAGTCGGGCGCACGCATCGCCGCCAGCGTGTCGACGCCGCCGCTCGCGCTGGCGCGATGCCCCGCCGCCGTGAACGCCTGGCGCACCGCGCCGATCAGCAGCGCGCGGATGAGCCCGCTGTCGCGGAAGCGCACTTCGGCTTTGGCGGGATGGACGTTGACGTCGACCTCGCTCGGCGCGCAATCGACGAACAGGACCGCGACGCAATGGCGGTCGCGCGGGATGAAGTCGAGCGCGGCGGCGCGCAACGCGCCCGACAGCAGCCGGTCGCGCGCCGCGCGGCGGTTGACGAAGAAATATTGCGACAGCGCGTTCGGCTTGTTGAAGGTCGGCAGGCCGACCCAGCCGGAAATGCGGACGCCTTCGCGCGCCGCCTCGACCCTCAGCGCGTCGGCGACGAACGCGTCGCCGAGCGCCTGGCGCAGCCGCTCGCGCTCGCCCGCTTCGCCCGCCGGGCAGGCCGGCCAGTCGAACGATCCGCCGAGGTCGCTGGCGAAGGAGAAGCGCACGCCGGGGCTGGCGAGCGCCAGGCGGCGCACGACGTCGGCCGAGGCCTGCGCCTCGGTGCGGTCCGACTTGAGGAACTTCAGCCGCGCTGGCGTCGCGGCGAACAGATCGCGCGCCTCGACCCGCGTACCGACGGGATGGGATATTGGCCGCAGCGCGCTCTTCGCGCCGTCCTCGACTGACAAGGCAAAAGCCGCGTCGGCGCCCTGGGCGCGGCTGCGGATTTCGAGCCGCGACACCGAGGCGATCGACGGCAGCGCCTCGCCGCGGAAGCCGAGCGTCGCGATGTTGGAAAGATCGCCGTCGGGAATCTTCGAGGTCGCGTGGCGCTCGACCGACAGCGCGAGATCGTCGGCGTCCATGCCGGCGCCGTCGTCGGCGACGCGGATCAGCGCGCGCCCGCCGGCTTCGATCGCGACGTCGACGCGCCGCGCACCGGCGTCGAGCGCGTTCTCGATCAGCTCCTTGACCGCCGCCGCCGGCCGCTCGACGACTTCGCCGGCGGCGATGCGGTCGATCAGCAGCGGATCGAGTCGGCGGATGGACATGGGCCCCATTTCGGGCCGCGCGCGGTCGGATTCAAGCGGAATCGTCGGCTTTTCCGCTTCGCCTAAGGTAAGGCGATTTCCTTGCTGTAGAACTTGCTGTCGACCGCCATGACGGGGAACGAAGCGGGAAGATCGCCGCGCGCGATTTCGGCGAAGCCATGCCTTTCGTAGAATCGATGCGCGGCGACGAACTTGTCGGTGGTGCCGAGGAAGATGCGCTTGATCCCGCGCTCGGCCGCGTGGGCGACGAGCGCGTCGAGCAGCTTCTTCGCCGTTCCGAACCGGGGCCCGCGAAAGGGCGCGGCGACGAACATCTTGCGCAGCGCCGCCTCGCTGCCGCCGATGTCCTTGAGGCCGATCGTTCCCACCACCCGGCCGTCGCGCTTGGCCACCCAGAAGCCGCCGCGGCCGCTCTGGTAGAACGTTTCGATGGCGGCGAGATCGGGCTGATCGACGGCGGTGATCGGGACGCCGAATTCCCGTTGTTGGATGGGGAGGATGACGTCGAGCGCGCCCGCCGCGTCGGCCGGGGCGAAGGCGGCGATGTCGATGTGGTTTTCGTCGTCGGCGACGCTCATCCCAGCCCTATGCCATAGCTCGCTCCGCCGCAGCGCTCCGCGGAACGGAGACGGCGCCGGGCTTTCGCTTCGCCCGCTTTATCCCCGCCCCGGCCGCCCCACCATCACCACGGAGAGCGCGCCGTCGCCGAACAGCCGCTCGGCGGCGCGACGCGCGTCGGCCATCGTCACCGCGGCGACGCGCGCGTTGCGCTCGGTAAGCCAGCTCGGCTCGCGGCCCTCGAGCTGCATTTGCGTGAGCTGGCCGGCGATCTTGGTCGAGGTGTCGAAGCGCAACGGGTAGGAGCCGATGAGGTAGCGCTTGGCTTTCTCGAGCTCGTCCTCGCTCAGGCCGCCGTTGGCGAGATCGAGGATCTCGGCGCGCGCCACCTCGAGCGATTCGGCGGCGCGTTCTTTCTTGGTCGCGGCGCCGCCATAGAGGTAGGTCGCGTGGTCGAACGAGGTGATCCCGGCGGAGACCGAATAGGCGAGGCCGCGCTTCTCGCGCACCTCCCGGAACAGGCGCGAGGTCAGCGTCGCGCCGCCGCCCAGCGCATGCGCGAGCGCCAGGCAGGCGACATGGTCGGGGTCCGCGCGCGAGGGCGCCGGCCGGCCGAAGCGGATGGTCGATTGCGGCACGTCGAGGTCGAGCACCTCGACGCCGCCGAGCCCGGCGAAGGGCGCCTCGGCGATCGCCGTCAGCGCGCCGCCCGCCGGCAGGTCGGCGAAAGCGGTGTCGATCAGCCGCGCCGCGCGCACTTCGTCGATCGCGCCGACCACAGCGACGCAGAGCGCGTCGCGGGCGATCAGCCGAGGGACGAGCGCCTTCAACTCGTCGCGCTCGATCGCGGAAAGCGTCGCCTGGTCGCCGCGCCGCGGCCGGCCGTAGGGGTGGCCGGAAAAGACGCGCGCCGTCCAGGCGCGGCTCGCCATCGCCGCGGGATCGTTGGCCTCGCGCCTCAGCTGCGCGTTGAGCTGCTCGCGCACGCGCTCGAACGATTCCTCCTCGAGCCGGGGCGCGACCAGGCTGAGCCGCAACAGCTCGGCGGCGCGGTCGAGATGGCGCGTCAGCACGCGCAAGCGCCCGCCGATTTGGTCGCGCTCGCAATGGAACGAAAGTTCGATCGCCTTGTCGTCGAGCGCCTGCTGGAAGGCGCGGTTGTCGAGGTCGCCGGCGCCTTCGTCGAGCAGGCCGGCGACCAGCGTCGCCGCGCCGGCCTTACCCGTCGGGTCCTGCGACGCGCCGCCGCGAAACGCGAATTCGAGCGCGATCAGCGGAACCGCGTAGTCCTCGACCAGCCAGAAACGCACGCCGCGCGGCGAATGAAGATCGCGCACGTTGACCGCGCTCTCGGCGCTCGGTTTGACGACGGGCATGTTCATCGGCGTTTCCTCGAACTCAAGCGCGCCGCTTCTCGGAAGCGGTTCGTTGGAACTGTGGCCCGCGGCGGCGTTCAGGCTGCTTCGCCCTCCGGCGGCAGGAGGTAGCCGGTGACGGCGCGGCGGCGATCGAGCCACTTGCGCGCGGCGGCGAGCGAGGCTTCGGCGGTCACCGCCTCGATGCGCTCGGGCCATTCCTGCACGTCGTGGATGGTCTGGCCGGTGGCGAGCGAAGCGCCGTACCAGCGCGCCAGCGCGAACTGGCTGTCCTGGGCGTAGATCGCCTCGGCGACGAGGCGGGTCTTGGCGCGCTCGAGCTCGGCGGCGTCGACGCCGTCGGCGAGCAGGCCGGCGAGCGCGCGATCGACCTCGGCGTCGAGATCCGGCAAGGCGACGCCGGTGGCGGGGACGGCGTAGAGGAAGAAGCGCGTGTCGTCGAGCGCCGAGCCCATGTAATAGGCGCCGGCCGCGACCGCCTTCTTTTCGTCCAGCACCAGCTTGCGGTAGAGCAGCGCGGTCTGGCCGCCGCCGATGAGATGGGCGAGGACCTCGAGCGCGTCGGACTCGCCGGGCGCGGCGGTGCGGTAGGACGGGGCGAGGTAGCAGCGCTGCCAGCTCGGCTGCTCGACCTTCTCGTCGTTGACGACGACGAGGCGGCGGGCGACCGGCGCCGGCTCCTTCGGCCGGTTGCGCGTGGGCGCGTCGCCGCGCGGGCGAAGCGGGCCGTAATAGCGCTCGGCGAGGACGCGCGTCTCGGCCGGATCGACGTCGCCGGCGACGATCAGGATCGCGTTCTCGGGCGTGTAGAAACGCGCGTAATAGGCGAGCGCGTCCTCGCGCCCGAGCCCCTCGATTTCGTGCGCCCAGCCGATGATCGGCGTGCCGTAGGGATGATGGGTGAACAGCGTCGCCTGCATCGCCTCGTTGAGCTGCGCGCCGGGGTCGGCGTCGCAATGCATGCGCCGCTCCTCCAGCACCACGTCGCGCTCGGGCGTCACCACCTCGTCGGTCAGCGTCAGGCCGGTCATGCGGTCGGCCTCGAACTCCATCAGTTCGGCGAGATGCTCCTTGGCGACGCGCTGGAAATAGGCGGTGTAGTCGTTGCCGGTGAAGGCGTTCTCCTGGCCGCCGATCTCGGCGATGCGCTTGGAGAACTCGCCCTGCGGATGGGCCTTGGTGCCCTTGAACATCAGGTGTTCGAGAAAATGGGCGATGCCCGACTTGCCCGGCGGGTCGTCGGCCGAGCCGTTGCGGTACCACACCATATGGGTGACGACGGGGGCCCGACGATCGGGAATGACGACAACGTCAAGGCCGTTGGCGAGACGGAACTCGGCGACCCGCGAGGCGGCCGCGACGGCCGAGGGCGCCGCGGCGGCGTCGAAATTGGTGGGAGAGGCCTCGGACGTCATTGAACCCCGGCCGGCTGGAGATAGGTCTGCGCCGCGGCGATAAGCCGCGGCCTGACACAAACCGGACATATAGGGCGCATTTCCGCCCGCCGCCAGACGCCGCGCCGCCCCATGCTTAAATCTTCGCCTCGCCTTGCTCCGCCTCGGCGACAGCGAAGAAGAGGACGCGCGTGTCGCCGTAGAGGCGTTCGTCGACGAGCGCGAGCGCTTCCGGCGCGACAACCTCCGCCTTCGCCGCTTCCTCGACCACGACGAGCGCGCCCGGCGCGAGCCAGCCGCCGTCGATCAGCGCCGCGAGCGCCGGAGAACCGAGGCCCTTGCCGTAGGGCGGATCGAGAAAGGCAAGGGTGAACGGCGGCCCGGCCGGCGCCCTCCCGAGACGCGTCGCGTCGGCGCGCCAGATGCGCGTCACCCCGCCGAGCGCCAGCGCCTCGACGTTGGCGCGAAGCAGCGCGCGCGCCTCCGTTCCGTTGTCGACGAACAGCGCGAAGCGCGCGCCGCGCGACAGCGCTTCAAAGCCGAGCGCGCCCGAGCCGGCGAACAGGTCGACGACGCGCGCGCCTTCGAGCGAGCCGAGATGGCGATGGACGAGAATGTCGAACATCGCCTCGCGCAGCCGCTCCGAGGTGGGACGGATCGCGTAGGAAGCGGGCGCCTGGAGCGCGCGCCCCTTCAGCCTCCCGCCGACGACGCGCATCGCTCTATCCGCGTCGCGGCGGCTTGTCGCCGCCCGGCTTTGACCCGCGCGGCGGCGCGCGGCCCGCGCGCGAGTCCGGGCGCTCGCCGACGGGGCGCTTCTTCAGCGGCCGCGCGCGCGGGCCGAAGCCGGCTTCGGCGTCTTGGCGGCGATGCGGCGCGGCGCGTTTGCCCGCATGTTCGCGCCGGGTCAATTCCTCACGCGTCGGCAGAATGCGCTCGACCTCGACGCGCCGGCCCTTGCGGTCGCTGGTCTCGGCGCGCTCGATGCGCTTGCGCGGCCCCGAAGCGGCCTCGGCGGCGATCGCGGCGCGCAGCGCGGAGACGTGCTTGCGCTTGCGCTCGGGCGACGAGGGCGCCGGCGCGGGCCGGCGCTCCTGCCGCGCCGGCTTCGGCCCAGCGCGCGCCGGCCGGCGTTCGACGTCTTCGCGCCCGCGGCGCGGCGCGCGCGTCCGCGAAGGCTCCGCTTGCTCCGGCGGCGGCGGCGGGGGGGGCGCGCGGTCGACGATCGGCGCCTCGAAGTCGACGCCCGCTTCGCGCGCGAGCCGATGGCCGAGCTGGTCGCGCAACACCCGCGTGCGGACTTCCGCCACTTCCCCGGCGGCGAGATCGGCGAGCTCGAACGGGCCGAAGGCGACGCGGATCAGCCGGTTCACCGACAGGCCGAGGTGTTCGAGCACTCGCTTGATCTCGCGGTTCTTGCCCTCGCGCAGGCCCATGGCGATCCAGACGTTGGAGCCCTGGACCCGTTCGAGCCGCGCCTCGACGCCGGCGTAATGGATGCCGTCGATCGTCACCCCTTCGCGCAATTCCTCGAGCCGCGCCTGATCGACCGCGCCATGCGCGCGGACGCGATAGCGCCTGAGCCAGCCGGTCGCCGGCAATTCGAGCACGCGCGCGAGGCCGCCGTCGTTGGTGAGCAGCAGCAGCCCCTCAGTGTTGAAGTCGAGCCGGCCGACCGCGACCAGGCGCGGCAAGTCCTTGGGCAGCGCTTCGAAGATGGTGCGCCGCCCTTCCGGATCGCGCGCCGTCGTCATCAGGCCGCGCGGCTTGTGGAAGAGGAACAGGCGGGTGCGCTCGCGCGCGTTGAGGGGCTCGCCGTCGACCCGCACGTCGTCGTCGGGGCCGACGTTGAACGCGGGGCTCGTCAGCACGACGCCGTTGACGCTGACGCGCCCGGCGGCGATCCAGCCTTCGGCGTCGCGCCGCGAGCACAGGCCCGCGCGCGCCATCGCCTTGGCGATGCGCTGGCCGGCGCGCCGCTCGGCGGGCGGCTTCGCGTCGGCAGGGGTGTCGGTCATGATCTCGTCTTGCATTGCGCTTTCGCCTGTCCTAGCAGCTCGCCGCGCCGCTGTCGCGAGGGCGGCTTCGAGAGCCGAGCGAAATGTCCGCCGATCCGATGAGCGTCGCCTTCGCCGAGGCGCGCGAGGCCGAGCGCCGCGGCGAGATTCCGATCGGCGCGGCGCTCGCGCGCGACGGCGCGGTGATCGCCAGCGCCGGCAACCGCATGCGCGGCGACGCCGACCCGACCGCTCACGCCGAGATGCTGGTTCTGCGCGAGGCGGCGGCCAAGCTCGGCGCGGAGCGCCTGATCGGCTGCGATCTCTATGTGACGCTCGAGCCTTGCGCGATGTGCGCCGGCGCGATCAGCCACGCGCGGCTGCGCCGGCTTTATTTCGCCGCGCCCGACCCCAAGGGCGGCGCGGTCGAGCACGGGCCCCGCCTCTTTTCCCAGCCGACCTGCCACCACGCGCCGGAGGTCTACGGCGGCATTCGCGAAAGCGAGGCGGCCGAGATGCTGCGCGCGTTCTTCGCCGCACGGCGCTGAGGCGCTGGCTGAGGCCGCGCCCAATCGCCCCGCGGCTCTCGGCCCGCAGCCGCCATGGCCCGGGCTTGTCCCGGCCATGACGGCCGTGACGGGCTGCCTCGGTTTATGCGCCTCCGGACCTCGCCCGTCACTCCTCCAGGCGCCGCGCCTCCTCCGGCAGCATGATCGGGATGCCGTCGCGGATCGGGTAAGCGAGCTTGGCGGCGCGGGAGATCAGCTCCTGGCGCTCGGCGTCGTAGGAGAGCGTCGCCCGCGTCAGCGGGCAGACCAGGATTTCCAACAGCCGCGGGTCGACGCGGGTCGGCTCGCTCGCCGCCGCCTGCTCGTCGAGCGGGCCGGATTCGCTTTCGCCCATCGCTTGCGCCTCCGTTTTCACGCGGCCGCGGCCGCCCGCTCAGTATAGCGCGACGGCCAGGGTTTTCATCGGCGAACACGCGCCTAGCCCCATTCGCGGCGATGCGTCGCTGCCACCTGGTAGTGGCTCGACCGCGCGTCGTAGCGCGCGAGATGCTTTCGCCGTTCCTCGGGCACGATCGCCGTCTCACAGTCGGGCCCGGTCAGCGCGCGGATGGCGTCGAGCGAACGCCACAACATCAGCGTGACGAACTCGGTCTCGGCCCCGGCGGCGCGGCGCAAGAGCCAGCTCTGCTCATAGCCCTGCGCCCGGCCGACGCCGGGCAGGAGCTCCGGCTTCAGCATCGCCTCGTAGGCGTCGGCCGCGCCGGGCTTGGCGACGCCGCGCCACAGCCTCAGGATCATCGGCCGGGGCGCGGCCCGGGCCGCGCCGTCGAGCGCCGCCTGCATCGCCGCCGCGCCGGCGTCCATCGCCGCGGCGATGGCGGGCGTAAGCGAATCGGGCAGGAAGTCGGCGATCCAGACGACGCGCGCCCCGCCCGCCGGTTCGGTGAAGACCTGCGCCGAGGCGTTGTAGTGGGTCGCGCGGCCGTCCTCGGACGACCAGACGAGCCGGCGCGCCGCGGCGTCGAGCGCCACCATCGACTCGCGCGACGTCGCGCCGTCGGCGAGCGCGACGACAAAGCCGGGGACGAAGCGCGCATGCGGCGCGCCGACGTCGGCGATCGCGTCCCACGCTTCGTCGGCGCAAGCGCGGGTGACGATCTCGCGGCGGAGCGAGGCCATGGCTCAGTCCTCGCCCCAGCAGACGGCTTCCAGCCGATAGCCGTCGGGGTCGACCACATAGGCCGCGTAATAGCTCGCGCCATAGTCGGGGCGCAGGCCGGGCGCGCCGTTGTCGCGCCCTCCCGCCTTGAGCGCGGCGCGATGAAATTCGGCGACGGAAGCGCGCGTCGGCGCGGCGAAGGCGAAATGCAGGCCGGAGCGCGGGTCGGCGGGCGGCGGGCTCGCGCTGGCGCTGATCCATAGCGCCGGCGAGTCCTTGCCGTAGCCGAGCGAATCGTCGCCGACGCTGAGGGCGGAAAAGCCGAGCGGCGCGAGCGCGGCGTCGTAGAAGCGCCGCGCGCGGGCGACGTCGGCGACGCCGATCGAGAAGTGGTCGAGCATGAGGGCCTCCATAGGCTTGACGTTTCGGAGCGCCACCTTCGCCCGCGCCATAGTTCCGCGGCTTGGGGAAAATTGCTATTTTCCGGCCATGGCGACGACCGGCAGCGAAACGTCGAGCGCGCGCGAGGCGATGCGGCGGCGGCCGATCGCCGCCGGCGACGGCTGGAGCGTCGAGGAATTCGTCTGCTCCGCCGGGCCGGACGACCGTCCTTACGAGGAGCGGCACGACGGCTTCGCCATCGCCGCGGTGCTGTCGGGTTCGTTCACCTATCGCGGCGAAGCGGGCGAGGCGGCGCTCTATCCCGGCGCGCTGCTTTTCGGCAATCATGGCCATTGCTACGCCTGCGGCCACGCCCACAGCCGCGGCGACCGCTGCGTCTCGCTCAACCTCGCCCCCGAGGCTTTCGCCGAGATCGCGGCCTCGGCCGCCGGGTCCAGCCGCTATCGCTTTCCCGCCGCCGCGCCGGCGCGGCGAGAGCTGACGCCGCTGATCGCCGGCCTCGAAGAGTTAGCGCGGCAGGATTCGTCGCGCGAGCGCGCGCCGCGGCGGCTTGAGGAAAAGGCGCATGAGCTCGCCGAGCGCGCCCTCGCCTATGTCTCGGGCGAGCGCGAAGCGCCGCCGCGCGTCTCCGCGCGCGAGCTAAGTCGCGTCGCTGAAGCCGTGCGCGTCATTGAGGCGCGCGGCGACGACGACGCGCTCGACCTCGCGGCGCTCGCCGGCGTCGCCTGCTTGAGCAAGCACCACTTCCTGCGCGTCTTTCGCCGCGTCGTCGGCATGACGCCGCATCAATACCTGCTGGCGACGCGGCTGCGGCGCGCGGCGGCGCGCCTCGCCGGCTCGTCTGAGAGCGTGGCGACGATCGCCTTCGACAGCGGCTTTTCCGATCTCTCGACCTTCAACGCGCGCTTTCGCGCCACGTTCGGCGTTTCGCCGTCCGAGTTCCGACGGCGCGGCGGCGTTTGACGCCGCCGCTTCCGCGCTCAGAACTGCAGCGCCGTCGCCTGCTTCACCCCCGGGAGCTTGCGCACCTTGGCGAGCGCGTCCTCGGGCGCCGGGCCATCGATCGCCACCAGCGCGATCGCCGACCCGCCCGGATGGTCGCGGCCGAGCGCGAAGGTGGCGATGTTGACCCCCGCCTCGCCGAGCACGCTCGCGAAACGGCCGATGAAGCCGGGCTTGTCCTCATTGGTGACGTAGATCATCGACGGGGTGAACTCGCCGTCGACCTTGATGCCCTTGATCGACAGGATGCGCGGCTTGCCGTCGTGGAACAC
>CAZKHF010000047.1:0-13492 GCA_964552445.1 uncultured Bradyrhizobium sp.
GCGTCGCTGGTCTTGGAGGCGACCTCGCGCACCATCTGCGCGCCCATGTTCTCGAACTTGTCGGCCAGCTCGACTTCCTTGGCGACGGTCACGCCGTCCTTGGTGATGCGCGGCGCGCCGTAGCTCTTGTCGATCACCACGTTGCGACCCTTGGGGCCGAGCGTCACCTTCACCGCGTTGGCGAGGACGTCGACCCCGCGGATCATCTTCTCCCGCGCTTCCTGCGAGAATTTCACTTCCTTTGCGGACATGCTGCCACACTCCGTAAGACATAAGAGATCAGAACTTGCGAACCCTGCGCCCGGGCGATTGGATCAGGCGCTCTTGCGCGACCCTTTGGCCCCGCTCTCGATCACGCCCATGACGTCGCTCTCCTTCATGATCAGGAGCTCTTCGCCGTCGAGCTTGATCTCGTTGCCCGACCATTTGCCGAACAGGATGCGGTCGCCGACCTTGAGGTCGATCGGGATCAGCTTGCCGTTGTCGTCGCGGCCGCCCGGGCCGACGGCGATCACCTCGCCTTCCTGCGGCTTCTCCTTGGCGGTGTCGGGAATGATGATTCCGCCCTTGGTCTTCTCCTCCGCCTCGATGCGCTTGACCACCACGCGATCGTGCAGCGGACGAAATTTCATGAGTCCCTCCTGCTAAATTTCGGCGGCTGTGCCCCGCCGTTCGAGAAATGCGGCGCCGGCTCCAGACGGCCGGCGGCATTCCTCAAGTGGGAGGCGTCATTTTCGCTTTCAAGGGGATGCGGAAGAAAAATTAGCACTCGGCCGTGCCGAGTGCTAAATCGTCGAACAAACGGAAATATCAGCGTTTTTCGCGTCGCGAGCCGCCGTCGCCCGTCGCGCCGGACGGCTAGCCCTTGTGGCGCTTGGCCGGGTGCAGCGACGTCTCGAGAATGTTGGGGCTGGCGCCGATCACCAGCGACGAGGAGCCGACGATCAGCGGGTCGGGGCCGACCACCACGCGATGGTCGCGGTTGTCGTAGGGCAGCGACGACAGGAAGTGCAGCATGCAGTTGAGCCGCGCCCGCTTCTTGTCGTCGGACTTGATGATCGTCCACGGCGCGTCGGCGGTGTCGGTGTTGAAGAACATCGCCTCCTTGGCCTCGGTGTACTCGTCCCATTTGTCCAGCGAGGCGCGATCGATCGGCGACAGCTTCCATTGCTTCAACGGGTCGTTCTCGCGCGAGCGGAAGCGGCGCTTCTGCTCCTCCCGCGTCACCGAGAACCAATATTTGTACAGGCGGATTCCCGAGCGCACCAGCATCCGCTCGATCTCGGGGCACTGGCGCATGAACTCGAGATACTCGTTGGGAGTGCAGAAGCCCATGACGCGCTCGACGCCGGCGCGGTTGTACCAGGAGCGGTCGAAGAAGACGATCTCGCCCGCCGCCGGCAGGTGCTCGATGTAGCGCTGGAAGTACCATTGCGAGCGCTCGCGCTCGGTCGGCTTCTCCAGCGCGACGATGCGCGCGCCGCGCGGGTTCAAATGCTCCATGAAGCGCTTGATGGTGCCGCCTTTGCCCGCCGCGTCGCGGCCCTCGAACAGCACGACGATCTTCTCGCCGGTCTGCTTGACCCAGTTCTGCGCCTTGAGCAGCTCGGTCTGCAGCGGCAACAGGCGCTCGAGATAGGCCTTCTCCCCCACCTTCGACTTGTAAGGGTAGTCGCCGGTCTCGAAGGCGTGGCGGATCGCGTCGGGGTCGCGGCGCGAGTAGGTCTCGACCCGCACCAGCTTGGCGCTCTTTTCGCCGACGAAAGGCGCCGCGACCGGATTCGGCGGCAGGCTGGGGAAGGGCGCGACGGGCGCCGGCGGGTCGGCGCGCGGCGTCTCCTCATGCGGCGCCTCCTCATGCGGCGCTTGGTCGTCAATCGTCGTTGCGCGCTCCAAGAGCGCCTTCTGCGTCTCGGTGTCCTCGATCGCCATGAAGCCTCTCCCGCCGCTCGGCCGCCGGCCGGCCCGGAGCGGGCCGGCCGGCGGTCGCCGGGTTCTGCGTTAGCGCCAATTGGTTCCCCGATCCACCGTTAGCGTCAAATCGCAAAGAATTGGGAAATGCCCGATCGCTGAGAATTGGGAAACTCTCAGCGCGTCGGCGCTCGCCAACGGACGGGTCGGCGGCGCGGGGTCGGCCGCGCGCTTTTCGTTCGGCGCGGATCCGGCGAGCGGGAGGCTTGCCAGCGCGCGCCCCTCGGTTATGCTCGAAACCGCGCCGTCCAACTGTGTGTCGCAGCCATGGCCCACGACGTCTTCCTCAGCTATTCGTCGCAAGACAAGGCGGCCGCCGACGCCGCCTGCAACGTCCTCGAACGCAAGGGCGTTCGCGTCTGGATGGCGCCGCGCGACATCCTCCCCGGCGTCGGTTGGGCGCAGTCGATCATCGGCGCGATCAACCACGCGCGGATCATGGTGCTGGTCTATTCCAGCAACGCCAACGCCTCCCACCAGATCGAGCGCGAGGTCGAGCGCGCCATCAACAAGGGCATTCCGGTCGTGCCCTTCCGCGTTGAGGACGTGCAACCGAACGCGACGCTCGAATACTTCATTAGCGAGACGCATTGGCTCGACGCCTTCACGCCGCCGTTGGAGAAGCACCTCGAGCGGCTGGCGGACGCGGTCAAGCGGCTGCTCGACTCGCAGTTCGTGCATCCGGGCGACGCGCCCGCGGGCGCGGGCGAGGGGCGAAAGGCGGAGACCTCCGAGACGACCGAGGCCGCCACGGCCGAAGCGCCGCCGCCCGCCGCCCGCCTCGCAGCGCCGGAAGGCGGGGCGAAGCCGGCCGAGCCGGAGGCCCCGCCGGCCGACAAGGCGGCCGAGGCGGGCGAAACGCCGCCGCCCCGCAAGGAAGATCTGCGGCCACGCAAGGAAGAAGAAAAGGACGACTCGAGAAAGAAGCAGCGGAAGCGCGAGCCGTTCGATCGCAGGCTGGTCCTCATTCTCGCCGGAGGCGCGGCCCTCCTCGTCGCCGCGGGCGTCGGATACGCGTTCAAGGACGCGCTGTTTCCTCCGGCGAACGTGGTTGCGGCGCAGGAGGATCAGAAAGGCGACGCTTACCGTCTCGGCCGCGGCGTCGCCAAGGATTACGCGCAGGCGGCGGGCTGGTACCGGAAGGCCGCCGACCTCGGCGACCCGGCCGGACAAACGAGCCTCGGCGACCTCTATCGCGACGGCCAGGGCGTCGCGCAGGATTACGCGCAGGCGCTGATCTGGTACCGCAAGGCCGCCGACCAGGGCTACGCCGCCGCCCAGACCAGCCTCGGCGATCTCTATCGCGACGGCCGCAGCGTCGCGCAGGACTACGCGGAGGCGTTGATCTGGTATCGCAAGGCCGCGGATCAGGGCTATCCGCCGGCCGAGAGCGCCCTCGGCGATCTCTACGCCGACGGCAAGGGGATCGCGCAGGACTACATCGAGGCGATGACCTGGCGGCGCAAGGCGGCCGACCAGGGCTTCGCGCCGGCGCAGAGCCGGCTCGCCGACCTCTACCGCGACGGCCACGGCGTGGCGCAGGACTACGCGCAGGCCGCGGCGTGGTGCCGCAAAGCGGCCGACCAGGGCTACGCTCCGGCCGAGGCGAGCCTCGGCGATCTCTATCGCGACGGCCATGGCGTGACGCAGGACTACGCGCAGGCGTCGGCGTGGTACCGCAAGGCGGTCGATCAGGGTTACGCCGCGGCCGCGGCGGGGCTCGGAGACCTCTACCGCGACGGCCACGGCGTGGCGCAGGATTACGCGCAAGCGATGACGTGGTATCGCAAGGCCGCCGATCAGGGCGACCCGGCGGGGGAGAGCGGCGTCGGCGATCTTTACGCCGCCGGCCACGGCGTGGCGCAGGACTACGTGCAGGCGCTGATCTGGTATCGCAAGGCCGCCGACCAGGGTTACGCGCCCGCCGAGGCCAGCCTCGGCGACCTCTACGCCGCCGGCCACGGCGTGGCGCAGGACTACGCGCAGGCGACGACGTGGTATCGCAAGGCCGCCGACCAGGGTTACGCGCCCGCCGAGGCTGGCCTCGGCGACCTTTACGCCGACGGCCGCGGCGTGGCGCAGGACTACGCGCAGGCGTTGATCTGGTATCGCAGGGCCGCCGACCAGGGCGACGCGAGGGCGGAGAACGAGGTCGGCTATTCTTACGACTGGGGCTACGGCGTGGCGCAGGACTACGCCCAGGCGCTGACGTGGTACCGCAAGGCGGCCGACCAGGGTTTCGCCGTCGCGCAGGCGAACGTCGGCGCCTTCTACGCCAACGGCCGCGCCGTGGCGCAGGACTACGCGCAGGCGATGGCGTGGTTCCGCAAGGCCGCCGACCAGGGGAATATGCGAGCGCAAGACGAGATCGGAAATCTCTATTTCTATGGCCGCGGCGTCGCCAAGGACTACGCGCAGGCGCTGACCTGGTACCGCAAGGCCGCCGACCAGGATTATGCAAGGGCGCAGAACGACATCGGCTACTGCTACGACAACGGTCTCGGCGTCGCGCAAGACTACGCGCAAGCGTTGATCTGGTACCGCAAGGCGGCCGACCAGGGTTACGCCACCGCACAGGTGAACGTCGGCGTTTTCTACGTCGGCGGCCGCGGCGTGGCGCGGGACTACGCGCAAGCGATGACGTGGTTCCGCAAGGCCGCCGACCAGGGGAACGCAAGAGCGAAAGACGAGATCGGCGATCTCTATTTCTACGGCCGCGGCGTGGCCAAGGAGTACTTGCAGGCGATGACCTGGTACCGCCAAGCGGCCGACGACGGCAACGCCGCCGCGCAGAACAGCGTCGGCTCCATCTACGCCAATGGCGACGGGGTGGCGCAAGACTACGCGCAGGCGATGACATGGTGGCGCAAGGCTGCTGATCAGGGCTATGCGCCGGCGCAGAGCAACCTCGCCGACCTCTATCGCTACGCCCGCGGCGTAGCGCAGGATTACGGGCAGGCGTTGGCCTGGTACCGCAAGGCGGCCGACCAGGGCGACGCGCGAGGGCAGAACTGCCTCGGCGACCTCTACGCCAACGGCTCGGGCGTCGCTCGCGACGACGCCCAGGCGCTCGCCTGGTACAGCAAGGCGGCCGCTCAAGGCTACGCGCCGGCCCAGAGCAACCTTGGCGATTTCTACCGCAACGGCCGCGGCGTGGCCCAGGACTACGCCCAAGCGGCGTCGTGGTACCGCAAGGGCGCGGATCAGGGCGACGCGGGCGCGCAGACGAAGCTCGGCGTCCTCTACCTGAACGGCCAGGGCGTCACCAAAGATCCGGCCCAGGCGATGACATGGTTCAGCAAGGCGGCCGACCAGGGCGACGCCGCCGCCGAGGACAACATCGGCTTTCTCTACGCCACCGGCCAGGGCGTCGCGCAGAACTTCGCCCAGGCGATGGTCTGGTATCGCTAGGCCGCCGGCCAGGGCAGCGCGCTCGCCGCTCTCGACATCGGCGATCTCTACGCCAAGGGCCAGGGCGTCGCGCAGGATTACGCGCAGGCGTTGACCTGGTACCGCAAGGCCGCCGAAGCGGGCAACGCCACCGCCGGGTTCAACGTCGGCTACTACTACGACAAGGGAAGGGGCGTCGCCCAGGACTACGCCGAGGCCGCCAATTGGTACCGCAAGGCGGCCGAACAAGGCGACGCCTCCGCGCAGAACAACCTCGGCATGCTCTACGTGAACGGCTCCGGCGTGGCGCAGGACTACGCGGAGGCGATGAACTGGTTCGTCAAGTCCGCCGACCAGGGCAACACGGCCGCGCAGGACAACATCGGCTATCTCTACGCCAACGGCTACGGCGTCGCGCAGGACTTCGCCCAGGCGATGACCTGGTACCGCAAGGCCGCCGACCAGAACAACGCGGTCGCGCAGGCCGACGTCGGCGACCTCTACCGCAACGGACAAGGCGTGGCGCAGGACTACGCCGAGGCGCTGAGTTGGTACCGCAAGGCGGCCGACCAGGGCAACGCCTACGCGCAGTACAACGTCGGCCTGATCTATGAGCGCGGCCAGAGCGTCTCGGCGAACGTCGCCGAGGCGCTCGTCTGGTACCGCAAGGCGGCCGACCAGGGCGAGCAGGACGCGGTCGCGGCGGTGAAACGGCTGTCGCCCGGCTCGCTCGCCGCTCCGGCCGACGGCGCGCCGGCGACCGCTCCGGGCGGCGGCGGCACCGTGCGCAAGTGAGACGGCGCCGAAGCTGGGCGGGCGCTGCGGTTTCGCGCGCCCTTCCCCCCGCTGCGATTATCGTCTACTAGGGCCGACGCTGGGGCGGGCGGCCCGCGCCGACATTGCGAGCGGCGAGCGATCACGGCCGCCTGCGGCGCAGCCTGGTCGCGCGCGCCGCGCCAAGACGGCCGCGCGCCGGCGCGCGAGCCCTGAGGAATCGATGCCGAAACGGACCGACATTTCCACCATCCTGATCATCGGCGCGGGGCCGATCATCATCGGGCAGGCGTGCGAATTCGACTATTCGGGCACCCAGGCGTGCAAGACGCTGCGCGCCGAGGGCTACCGCGTCGTCCTGGTCAACTCCAATCCGGCCACCATCATGACCGATCCGGAGATGGCGGACCGCACCTATGTCGAGCCGATCACGCCGGAGATCGTCGCCAAGATCATCGCCAAGGAGCGCTATGCGGCGCCCGGCGGCTTCGCGCTTTTGCCCACCATGGGCGGCCAGACCGCGCTCAACTGCGCCTTGTCGCTGAGAAAGATGGGGGTGCTCGAACGCTACGACGTCGAAATGATCGGCGCCGCCGCCGAGGCGATCGACAAGGCCGAGGACCGCGCGCTGTTCCGCAAGGCGATGACCCGCATCGGCCTCGAGACGCCGCGCTCGCATCACGTCAAGACGCTGCCGAAAGCGCTCGCCGCGCTGGACGACATCGGGCTGCCGGCGATCATCCGTCCGAGCTTCACCCTCGGCGGCACAGGCGGCGGCGTCGCCTACAACAAGAGCGAGTTCATCGAGATCGTCGAGCGCGGCATCGACGCTTCTCCGACCAACGAGGTGCTGATCGAGGAGAGCGTGCTCGGCTGGAAGGAGTTCGAGATGGAGGTCGTCCGCGACAAGGCGGACAACTGCATCGTCGTCTGCTCGATCGAGAACGTCGACCCGATGGGCGTGCACACCGGCGACTCGATCACCATCGCGCCGGCGCTGACCCTCACCGACAAGGAGTATCAGATCATGCGCGACGCCGCGATCGCGGTGCTGCGCGAGATCGGCGTCGAGACTGGCGGCTCCAACGTGCAGTTCGCCATCCACCCGGACGACGGTCGGATGGTGGTGATCGAGATGAACCCGCGCGTGTCGCGCTCCTCGGCCCTGGCGTCGAAGGCGACCGGCTTTCCCATCGCCAAGGTCGCGGCGAAGCTCGCGGTCGGCTACACCCTCGACGAGATCGCCAACGACATCACCGGCGGCGCGACGCCTGCTTCGTTCGAGCCGACGATCGACTACATCGTCACCAAGGTTCCGCGCTTCGCCTTCGAGAAGTTCCCCGGCGCCGAGCCGGTGCTGACCACCTCGATGAAGTCGGTCGGCGAGGCGATGGCGATCGGCCGCACCTTCGCCGAATCGCTGCAGAAGGCGCTGCGCTCGCTGGAGACGGGCCTCACCGGCCTCGACGAAGTCGAGATCGAAGGCCTCGGCAAGGGCGACGACCACAACGCCCTGCGCGCGGCGATCGGCACGCCGACGCCCGATCGGCTGCTGAAGGTCGCGCAGGCGATGCGCCTGGGCATGAGCGTCGCCGAGATCTACGAGGTGACGCGCATCGACTCGTGGTTCCTCGAGCGGGTGGCGGAGATCATCCGCCTCGAGGACAAGGTGCGCAGCTTCGGCCTGCCCGAAGACGCCGACAATCTGCGCCTCCTCAAGGCGGCGGGCTTCTCCGACGCGCGCCTGGGCGCGCTCGCCGGGCTCGCCGAGGGCGACGTCGCCAAGGCGCGCGCGGCGCTCGGCGTCGCGCCGGTCTACAAGCGCATCGACACCTGCGCCGCCGAATTCGCCTCGCCGACCGCCTACATGTATTCGACCTATGAAGCGCCGTTCGCCGGCGCGCTCGCTTGCGAGGCTGAGCCGAGCGGGCGCGACAAGGTGGTGATCCTCGGCGGCGGCCCCAACCGCATCGGCCAGGGCATCGAGTTCGACTATTGCTGCTGCCACGCCTCCTTCGCGCTGCGAGAGGCGGGCTACGAAACCATCATGGTCAACTGCAATCCGGAGACCGTGTCGACCGACTACGACACCTCGGATCGCCTCTATTTCGAGCCGCTGACCGCGGAGGACGTGCTCGCCATTCTCGCCAAGGAGCGCGAAGCGGGGACGCTGAAGGGCGTGATCGTGCAGTTCGGCGGCCAGACGCCGCTGAAGCTCGCCCATGTCATCGAGCAGTCGGGCGCGCCGATCCTCGGCACCTCGGTCGACTCGATCGATCTCGCCGAGGACCGCGACCGCTTCAAGCGCCTGCTCGACAAGCTCGGCCTCAAGCAGCCGAAGAACGGCATCGCCTATTCGGTCGAGCAGTCGCGTCTGGTCGCCGCCGACCTCGGCCTGCCCCTGGTGGTGCGACCGTCCTACGTGCTCGGCGGCCGGGCGATGGCGATCATCCGCGACGAGGGCGAGTTCGACGACTATCTGCTCGGCGTGCTGCCGAGCCTGGTGCCGGCCGACGTCAAGGCGCGCTATCCCAACGACAAGACCGGCCAGATCAACACGGTGCTGGGCAAGAACCCGCTGCTGTTCGACCGCTATCTCTCCGACGCGATCGAGATCGACGTCGACGCGTTGAGCGACGGCAAGACCGTGGTGATCGCGGGGATCATGGAGCACATCGAGGAAGCGGGCATCCACTCGGGCGACAGCGCCTGTTCGCTGCCGCCGCGCTCGCTGAAGGCCGAGACCATCGCCCGACTCGAGGACGAGACGCGCAAGCTTGCGCTGGCGCTCGAGGTCGGCGGCCTGATGAACGTGCAATATGCGCTCAAAGACGGTGAAATCTACGTGCTCGAGGTCAATCCGCGCGCCTCGCGCACTGTGCCCTTCGTCGCGAAGGTGATCGGCCGGCCGATCGCCAAGATCGCCAGCCGGGTGATGGCGGGAGAGTCGCTCGCTTCGTTCGGCCTGAAGCTCGGCGCGCTCGATCACGTCGGCGTGAAGGAGGCGGTGTTCCCCTTTGCGCGCTTCCCCGGCGTCGACACGGTGCTCGGTCCGGAGATGCGCTCGACCGGCGAGGTGATGGGCCTCGATCGCTCCTTCGAAGTGGCCTTCGCCAAGAGCCAGATCGGCGCGGGCTCGCACCTGCCGCGCTCGGGCGTGGTGTTCGTGTCGCTGCGCGACGCCGACAAGCCGGGCGTCGTCGCGCCGCTCAAGCTCCTGCGTTCGCTGGGATTCACGATCCTCGCGACCGGCGGCACGCAGCGCTATCTCGAAGGGCGCGGAGTGCCCGCCGACAAAATCAACAAAGTGTCGGAAGGCCGCCCCCACGCCGCCGACCTGGTGCGCAACGGCGGGGTACAGCTGATGTTCAACACCACCGAGGGAGCGACCTCGCTCGCCGACTCGAAGCCGCTGCGTCGCGCCGCCCTCTTGCAAAGGACGCCTTACTATACGACACTTTCCGGCGCGGTCGCCGCGGCCGAGGGAATCAAGGCCTATCTGGCGGGCGATCTTGAAGTCCGGGCGTTGCAGGACTACTTCGCGTGATCCGACGCCGCTTCGCGCGTCGATCGCGGGTCAGGGGTTTTGAGATTCGAGACGGGATGGTCGATGGACAGATTTCCGATCACGGCGGCCGGCCACGCAGCGCTGGCGGCCGAATTCGAGCGGCTGCAGAAGGTTGAGCGCCCGCGCATCGTTCAGGCGATCTCCGAAGCGCGCTCGCACGGCGACTTGTCGGAGAACGCCGAGTATCATTCCGCGAAAGAAGCGCAATCGATCAACGAGGGGCGCATCGTCGAGCTCGAGGATCTGCTCCAGCGCGCCGAGGTGATCGACGTGTCGAAGCTGTCGGGGTCGACGATCAAGTTCGGCGCGACGGTGACCTTGATCGACGAGGACACCGAAGCGGAGAAGAGGTTCCAGATCGTCGGCGAGTCCGAGGCGGACGTGAAGGCGGGCAGAGTCTCCGTCACCTCGCCGACCGCGCGGGCGCTGATCGGCAAGAAGGTCGGCGACAGCGTGGAAGTGAGCACGCCCGGCGGCGGCAAGAGTTACGAGATTTTGAAAGTCGCCTATATTTGAAGGGCGGGCGGAGGCCCGAAGGGGCCGGCCCGTCCGGCGAGGATACGAACATGGACAAAGCTCTCTTGACCCGTCGCGCCGCGCTGTCGGCGTTGACGGCGATCGCCGTCGCGCCGGGCGTCGCGTTGGCGGCGCCCGTCGCGACGCGCTTCCGCGAGATCAGGGTCGACGTGTCGCCGCTGATCGCCAAGGACAACGATGTCGAAGCGAAGTGGGTCGCGGCGGTGCTGCCGGGCTATCTGAAGCAGACCTTCGCCAAATATCTCGCGCCGGGCGACCGCGGCGCGGCGGTGCTGGTCGCGCGCATCGACGACATCGCCCTCGGGCCGCCGGAGGCGCGATGGGCGGGCGGCGGCATCGGCCCCGACACGTTCGACGGGATCGAGGGCGCTGGCGTGGCGCTCGACGGGCGCGGCCACGTCCTCGAGACCTTTCCGCTCTACTGCTCGGTCGGCGCCTCCAGCTACCCGGACTTGCCGAACCAGCAGGAGGAGAACTATCGCCGGCGGGTCCAGACGCTGGCGCTCAGCTTCGCCCAGTGGTTGCCCGGGAAGATCGGACTGTAGCGCGGTGACGAAGGGGGCGTCGCTGGGCGCGGGCGAGCGCGTCCTGCTGTTGGGTTCGGGCAAGGCGGGGCACGAAATCAACGTCGCAGGGGTCGCCGAGGCGCTCGGCGCGCCCTATGAGCTGAGGCGCGTCAAGCCGCGCCGGCCGTTCGTCTGGATGTCGCCGTTCGGGCCGGTCGACCCGCGCGACTGGGCGCGGCCGCCGTTCGACGGGCCGACGCCGGACGTCGTCATCGCCTGCGGGCGGGTCACCGTCCCGTACCTCAGCGCCTTCAAACGCGCCGCGGGGCGGCGCGTGTTCACGGTGTTCCTCCAGGACCCGCGCTTCGCGCGTTCGAGCATCGATCTGATCTGGGTCCCCGAGCACGATCGCCATCGCGGCCCCAACGTCATCACGACGCTGACCTCGCCGCATCCTTATTCCCGTCGCCGGCTCGCCGCTGCGCGTCTCGCGCCCGACCCGCGGCTCGCCGTCCTGCCGGCGCCGCGTTGCGCGGTGGTGCTGGGCGGTCCGAACGGCGCGCAACATTTCACCGCCGCCGACCTCGCGCGGCTCAGCGAGGCGATGCGGACGATCGTCGGCCAGGGTTTCTCGATCATGGCGACGCCGTCGCGCCGCACCACGCCCGATCTGCTCGCGGCGGTGAAGGAAGGGCTCGGCGGCGCGCCGGGCTTCGTCTGGGACTGGAGCGGCGACAACCCCTACGCGTCGATGCTGGCGCTGGCCGACGCGGTGCTGGTGACTGGGGACAGCGCCAACATGGTCGGCGAGGCGACGGCGACCGGCGCGCCGGTGCACATCTTCGAGCCGACCGGCGGCCGCGCCAACAAGCTCTCCGGCGCGATCGAGGCGCTGGTCGCCAAGGGCGCGGCGCGCCGCTTCGCCGGCGCGATCGAGCGCTTCTCCTACGAGCCGATCGATTCGAGCGGCTTGATCGCAGAGGAAATCGCGCGGCGCTTCGCCGCTCAACGGGCCGGGGTCGCCTGAGACGCGAGCATGGTCGGCGCGGGAACGGATCGGACAAAGGCGCAGTTCGGCGGCGGCCCCGCGGTGGTGCTGGCGCGGCCGCAGCTCGCGGTGAACATCGGCATGTGCGCGCGGGCGATGGTCAATTTCGGCCTCGACGACCTGCGTCTGGTCGCGCCGCGCTGCGGCTGGCCGCCGCCCGCCGAGTACCGCGACGCGGCCTATGCGGCCGCGGCGGGCGGGGCGGCGCTGCTCGACGCGGCGCGCGTGTTCGATCATGTCGAGGCGGCGGTCGGCGACCTCAATTTCCTCTACGCCGCCACGGCGCGCGAGCGCGGCCAGGCGAAGGCGGTGCTGACGCCGTCGCGCGCCATGGGCGAGACGGCGCGGGCGGCGGGCGAGAAGCGCGGCGTGCTGTTCGGGCCGGAGCGCACCGGCCTCGACAACGACGAGGTGGCGATCGCCGACGCCATCCTCACCTTTCCCGCCAATCCCGCCTACGCTTCGTTTAACCTCGCCCAGGCGGTGCTGATCGTCGGCTACGAGTGGTTCAAGACGGCGCACGGCGACGCGCCGCCGCCGCCGGCGATCGCGCGCGCCGTCTCGCCGCCTGCGACGCGCGAGATGACGCTGGCGTTCTTCGAGTTTCTCGAAGGCAAGCTCGACGACGCGGGCTTCTTCCGCCCGGCGCCGAAGAAGCCGGGGATGCGCCGCAACCTGCGCAACATGTTCCACCGCATGGCGATGACCGAGCAGGACGTGCGCACGCTGTGGGGCGCAATCGTGCGCCTGGTCGAGGGGCCGCGGCTGGAGGCGAAGACGCGCAAGCGCAACCGGACGCCAAAACCTTAGAACCCCGCGGCAGCTTTTCGCCGTAAGAACGACGGCCGCCCTTGGTTGCGCGCCCCAGCGGGCGGGCCTATTGGGTCGCGGTCGGCCGAACCGGGGCGAAGCGGGCCATGAACCAGCGAATCCTCGTTCTGGCGTTGATCGTGGCGGCGCTGGCGGTCGCGGCCTGGTTCTATTTCGGCCGCGGCGCGGGCGGACCCGAGGAATGGCAGGGCTACGCCGAAGCTGATTTCGTCAAGGTCGGGCCGACCCAGCAAGGCCTTGTCACCGCGGTCCACGTCCAGCGCGGCGACCAAGTCGTCAAAGGCGCGCCGCTGTTCGACCAGGACGACACGATGGACCACGCCGCGGTCGATCAGGCGGCGCGCTTGGTCCAACAGGCGAAGGATCAGCTCGCCAATCTCAAGAGCCCGGGCAAGCCGACCGAGATCGCCCAGGCCGAGGCCAATCTCAGGGACGCGATCGCGGCGCGCGGCAAGGTGCAGGCCGATCTTCAGCGCAACCAGACCCTGTTGGCGAGCGGCAATGCGACGGCGCAGCTCGTCGACCAGGAGAAGGCCGACCTCGCCTCGGCGGAGGCGAAGATCGCCGCCGCCCAGGCCGCGCTGCAACAGGCTCAGGCGTCACTCGGCCGGCCGGACGAGATCGTCGCCCAGGCCTCGGCGGTCGAGGCCGCCGAGGCGGCTTTGGCGCAGGCGCGGTGGCGACTCGCCCAGCGCTCGGTCGCGTCGCCCGTCGCCGGAGTCGTCGCCGACGTGCTGGCGCGGCCGGGCGAGACGTTGCAGGCCGGCGCGCCGGTCGTATCGCTCTTGCCGCCGGGGAACATCTTCGTCCGCTTCTTCGTGCCCGAGCCGTCGCTGGCGCACGTCCATCCCGGCGACACGGTGGCGC
>CAZKHF010000048.1:0-13488 GCA_964552445.1 uncultured Bradyrhizobium sp.
GCCGACAACCCGATCGACTTCCAGGAGTTCATGATCCTGCCGGTCGGCGCGCCGAGCTTCAAGGAGGCGATGCGCTGGGGCTCGGAGACCTTCCATGCGCTGAAGAGCGCGCTGAGGAAGGCGGGCCTCAACACCAACGTCGGCGACGAGGGCGGCTTCGCGCCCAACCTGCCATCGGCCGAAGCGGCGCTCGACTTCTGCGTCAAGGCGATCGAGGCCGCCGGCTTCACGCCCGGCGAGGACATCGCGCTTGGCCTCGATTGCGCGGCGACCGAGTTCTTCAAGGACGGCGCCTACGTCTACGCCGGCGAGGGCAAGAAGCGCTCGCGCGAAGAGCAAGCGCGCTATCTCGCCTCGCTCGCCGAGGCCTATCCGATCCTCACCATCGAGGACGGCATGGCGGAGGACGATTGGCGCGGCTGGGCGGCGCTGACCGAGGCGCTCGGCGCCAAGCGCCAGCTGGTCGGCGACGATGTGTTCGTCACCAACGTGGAGCGGCTGTCGCAAGGCGTCGCCCAGGGGATCGCCAACGCCATCCTGATCAAGGCCAACCAGATCGGCACGTTGACCGAGACGCTCGCCGCGGTCGACATGGCCCATCGCGCCGGCTACGCCGCGGTGATGTCGCACCGCTCGGGCGAGACCGAGGACGCGACCATCGCCGACCTCGCGGTCGCGACCAACTGCGGGCAGATCAAGACCGGCTCGCTCGCGCGCACCGACCGCCTCGCCAAGTACAACCAGCTCATGCGCATCGAGGAGGAGCTCGGCGAGCACGCGCGCTACGCCGGCCGCGCGGCGATCAAGCACGCCTGAGGCCCGGCGTCGCGGAGCTTTGGCAACGGAATCTTAACCGCGCGGCCGCCATCGTCGCGCCATGGCCGTGAAGACCCGAGTCCGCGCCGTCCTGTTTCCGCTTCTCTTCTACCTCGTGCTCGGGGCGGCGAGCGGCTATCTCGTCTGGGGCGCTTCGCAAGGCGACCACGGTCTGAAGGCCAAGGCCGCCTACGACGCTGAGGCGACCAAGCTGCGCGCCGAACTCGCCGACGCGCAGACCGAGCGCGCGCGCTGGCGGCGGCTGGTCGATTCGATGCGCTCCGAATCGGTCGACCGCGACCTGCTCGACGAAGAGGCGCGCGCGTCGCTCGACCGAGTCGGCAAGGACGACGTGGTCATCTTCGTCCCAGCGACGAAGGCCAACTGAGGCGCGGCGGCGTTGACGAGGCGCTTTTGCAATCCGGTCTAACCCGCTGATGTAAAGCCGGCTCTCGCCGTGGTTGCGAGCAGGGCGAAAAAGCCGCCGTCGCGCCGAGCGTCGGTCCCGGGTTCGCCGCGCCTCGTTCTCGATCGGTTCGTCGACGCGGCGGAGCGCGCGCTCCGCCTTCGATGGGAGGCCTTCCTACGCCTTGAACAGGGTTTTGAATTCCCGCGGCTGGCTGCGAAGGTACTGATTGGGCGCGCGAACCTGGGCGCCGAGATGCGCCGCCGCATGCCAAGGCCAACGCGGATCGTAGAGAAAGGCCCGCCCCAAGGCGATCAAATCCGCGTCGCCGGCGGCGAGAATCGCTTCCGCCTGATCGAACTGCGTGATCAGACCGACGGCGACGACCGGGATCGTCGTCGCCGCCTTGACGCGCCGGGCGAGAGCAACCTGATAGTTGGGAGCGAGCGGGATGTCGGCCGGCAACAGCCCGCCGCTTGAAACATGAATCGCGGCGCAGCCGCGCTTTTGCAGCTCTTCCGCGTAAGCGCAGGTCTCCTCGATCGACCATCCGCCGTCGATCCAGTCCGTGCCCGAAAGGCGCACGCTCACCGGTCGGTCGGCCGGAAAAGCGGCGCGGACGGCGTCGAAGACCTCGAGCGGGAAGCGCATGCGATTGGCGAGTTCGCCGCCGTAGCCGTCGTCGCGCCGATTGGACAAGGGCGACAGAAATTGGTGCAGAAGATAGCCGTGGGCGCTGTGCAGTTGCACTGCGTCGACGCCCAGCCGCGCCGCTCGGCGCGCGGCGGAAGCGAAGGCTTCGCGAATCTCCGCCATGCCCTCGCGGCTCAACGCCGCCGGGGCGGCGTCGGTCGGCGCGACCGGCAGCGGCGACGGGGCCGTGGTGCGCCAGCCGTGCGGCGACTCGGGGGCGATTTGCGCGCCGCCCTTCCACGGGACATCGCAAGACCCCTTGCGGCCGGCGTGCGCGAGCTGAACGGCGACTGGGATGGGGGACCATTGCCGAATGGCGTCGAGAACCCGGGCCATCGCCGTCTCGCCGGCGTCGGAATAGAGACCGAGGTCGCCATAGGTGATGCGCCCCTCCGGCGACACGGCGGTCGCCTCGATCGTCAGCAGGCCGGCGCCGGAGAGGGCGAGCGCGCCGTAGTGCAGCATGTGCCAATCGGTCATGCAGCCGTCGACGGCCGAATATTGGTCCATGGGCGCGATCACGATGCGATTGTCGAGGCTCAGGCCGCCGATCTTGACGGGAGTGAAGAGATGGGATTGCGCCACGGATTGACCTCCAAGTTGTCCCGCCTCCGGCGGGAGCGCGCCGTTCGCCGACCGGGGCCGGAATCAGCGCGCAATTTCAGCAGATCGTAGCAAAGCATCGCATTCGAGCGCCAGACCGCCCGGCGTTCGACGTCGTCGCGGGGAGCGAAGGACCGAAGCCTTAGTGGTCAAATTCTGAGGATTGGTTCCCGGCGCCGCTCGTCGGCCGTGGGGGGGGGAGGGACAGTCATTTGTCCGCGTCGCGCATTGACGCAGGGACACCTGTGCTGATCCGCACAACCGTTGAGCTCAATCTTTGCCTAGGAGAGCTCGCTTACGGCCATCATGGAACAGGAGCCGGCTTCGTTCGCAGTCGCCGTTGGACGACCGCGAGAGCCTCTTCAGAGGCGGCAATGGGCGCGTCGAGTTGTTCAAGAATTTCGCCGATCTTGCCTGAAAGTTTCTCAAAGTCGGTTTCCAGCGACCTTGAAGGAGGCGACAGCGTCGTCTGAGGAAGCCGCTTCTCATCGAGGCGATAGCGCATTAATGCACCCCATTCGATCAGGACGCAGTTCTAGCGCGGTCATTGGACGGCGATAGCTTCGGAATATACTTAGCCGCCATTCTCCGTACGGCTGGTCGGGGCGACTTAGGTGACAATTGCGGCTGCGTTGAACCGCTTCGCGATCTTCGCGATGGCGGCGCGTGTGCGCGCCATGCCGCGGACAACAGCGCAAGCGATTGAAATGGCTAACGGGTCGCCGGACTCTCCCGTTCGATTTTCACCACTGGCGTCCGGACCCATAAGACTGTTGGCGTGAGCGGCGGACTGTAATTCACGGCGTGAATCCGCGGCGAACCGGATCCCCGCCACAATGTGACGTAATCCATTGAGACTACGAAAGAACTTGACGCCCGCGAGGGGGCCGGTCCGACGCGGCGCCAGATCCTCTTCGTTGCGGTTGCGGCTTTATGAGACGAATCGATGTCTTGGGCGCCCCTGATGCGGGGGCCCGGATCGGCGCGAGTTCACGCCGCGGCGCGCCGTTGCGAGCGGTCGCGGCCTTCCGCCGACGATCCGGCTGGTGAAGTACTTCAAAAGGCGCGCCGGAGCCGGCGCCTTGCGTGCGCCTGAATGACTTTCTCAAGAGCGCCGCCATCGGCTCAGGCCTGCGCCGCGCCAAGACGCTCGCGCAGGGCGACGACATCTGCGACTTTCGCTACAAGAAAGGCAGACCCGTCGTTCAGAATTGGGACGCCGAAATCGATCTCATTCGGTCGCGGTCGCGCACGTGGCCATGCCTGCCCGTCGCGGGCGGGCAGGCCGCCGCCCGCGACGCGTGCTGGAACGCTGCTCGCCAATGAGCCTCGCGGGCGATCTCGGGACTGGGACCCCAAAGCCCCCGGATGGATTCGCTTCGCTCGCCATGGCGGAACGGACGGCGACGACGCCGGCGCTCAGCCCGGCGCCAGCCCTTCGCCGCGCCCCTCGACCTCGACCGCGCTGCGCACCGTGTTGGCGACGTAGCAGGCGTGGTGGGCGGCCTGATGCAGCTCCTCGACCACGGCGGCGGTCGGGCGCTTGTCGCCGGAAAAGACCACGCGGGGCCTGAGCGTGACGCGCGTCATCGACACCCGCCCGTCGACGCCGGGGCCGACGACGCCTTCCGGCTCGTCCTCGTAGAGATCGATGGCGAAGCCACGCCGCCGGGCGAAATCGAGGAAGAACAACATGTGGCAGCTCGACAGCGCCGCCAGCAGCGCCTCCTCGGGATCGACGCCGGCGGGGTCGGAGAGGGGGACGCGCACCTCGTGGGGCGAGGAGGAGGCCGGAACGATCGCGCCGCCGTCGAAGCGCCATTGATGCGCGCGGCTGTAACGGCCGTCGAGGAACGGCTCTTCGGGCTTTCGCGTCCAGCGGACGACGGCGGAATAGGTCGACATGAGGCGGGCTCCCTCGCGCGAAATCAGTGAAATCCGGAAGCGATCGGCGCCGGCGTGCGCCTGCGCGGATGAAATAGTGGCGCCGGTTCGCGGCGACGGGAAGGGCCGCCTCGCCAAGGCGCGCCGCGTTGCGGCGGCGGCCCCTTTTCCGTCGCGCTTCCCCCGCTCGCCCCCTTCATGCTAAGCCGCCGGCGCGGGATCGCCCGCGCTTTTCTCAGGTCCGCCATGTCCGAAGCCTTCGCCCAGCCGTTCCGCTCCAACTCGTTCTTCTCCGCCGCGCTCGCCGAGTCCGATCCCGAGATCGCCCGCGCGATCGAACAAGAGCTCGGTCGTCAACGCGACGAGATCGAGCTGATCGCCTCGGAGAACATCGTCTCCCGCGCCGTGCTCGAAGCGCAGGGCTCGGTGATGACCAACAAGTACGCCGAAGGCTATCCGGGCCGGCGCTATTACGGCGGCTGCCAGTTCGTCGACGTCGCCGAGACCCTCGCCATCGACCGCGCGCGGCGGCTGTTCGGCTGCCGCTTCGCCAACGTGCAGCCGAATTCCGGCAGCCAGGCCAACCAGGCGGTGTTCCTGGCGCTGATGCGTCCGGGCGACGTGTTCATGGGGCTCGACCTCGCCGCCGGCGGCCACTTGACCCACGGCTCGCCGGTCAACCTGTCCGGGCGCTGGTTCAAGCCGGTCGCCTACGGCGTCGACCGCGAGACCCACCGCGTCGACATGGACCAGGTGGAGAGCCTGGCGCGCGCCTGTAAACCGAAGCTGATCATCGCCGGCGGCTCAGCCTACGCGCGCTTTTGGGACTTCCAGCGCTTCCGCGAGATCTGCGACTCGGTCGGCGCCTATTTCATGGTCGACATGGCGCATTTCGCCGGCTTAGTGGCGGGCGGCGCGCATCCCTCGCCGTTCCCCCACGCCCACGTCGTCACCACCACCACCCACAAGACGCTGCGGGGCCCGCGCGGCGGCATGATCCTGACCAACGAGGAAGACCTCGCCAAGAAGATCAATTCGGCGATCTTCCCCGGCCTGCAGGGCGGGCCGCTGATGCACGTCATCGCCGCCAAGGCGGTGGCGCTGCATGAAGCGCTGACGCCGGAGTTCAAGACCTACGCCCACGCCATCGTCGCCAACGCCAAGGCGCTCGCCCAGCCGATCCTGGCGGGCGGCTACAAGCTGGTGACCGGCGGCACCGACAACCACCTGATGCTGGTCGACCTCAGTCCCAAGGGCCTCACCGGCAAGGCGGCGGAGGCGACGCTCGGGCGCGCGCGCATCACCTGCAACAAGAACGGCGTGCCGTTCGACGCGCAGAAGCCGACCGTCACCTCGGGCATCCGCCTGGGGACGCCGGCGGCGACCTCGCGCGGCTTCGGCGTCGCCGAGTTCAAGCGCATCGGCGAGCTGATCGTCGAGACTCTCGACGGCCTCGCCGCCAACGGCGAAGCGGGCGCCGCCGCGGTCGAGGCGCGGGTGCGCGAGAGCGTCGCCGACCTGACGCGGCGCTTCCCGATCTACTGACAAGCGAACGTCCCCGCCTCAGGGCCGCATAAGGCGAGGCGAGGGCGCGAGCCGGGGGGATGTCCACGCCATGCGATGCCCCTATTGCGGCAGTCTCGACACCCAGGTGAAGGACTCGCGTCCGACCGAGGACGCTTCCTCGATCCGCCGCCGGCGCATCTGCCCGGACTGCGGCGGCCGCTTCACCACCTTCGAGCGCGTGCAGCTGCGCGAGCTGACGGTGGTCAAGAAGAACGGCCGCCGCGCGCCGTTCGACCGCGACAAGCTCACCCGCTCGGTCGAGGTGGCGCTGCGAAAGCGCGCCGTCGCGCCCGAGCGCGTCGAGCGCATGATCAACGGCATCGTGCGCCAGCTCGAGAGCCAGAGCGACGGCGACATCCCCACGCAGCGCATCGGCGAATTGGTGATGGAGGGCTTGAAGGCTCTCGACGACGTCGCCTATGTCCGCTTCGCCTCGGTCTACCGCAATTTCCGCGAGGCGCGCGACTTCAACGCCATCG
Organism: uncultured Bradyrhizobium sp.; assembly: GCA_964552445.1. Lineage (GTDB taxonomy): Bacteria > Pseudomonadota > Alphaproteobacteria > Rhizobiales > Beijerinckiaceae > Roseiarcus. The sequence continues at coordinate 6,448 of CAZKHF010000048.1, forward strand.
TCGGCGAGCTGGAGGGCGAGCCGGAATCGTCGACGCCGGCCGAATTCCCGCCGCCGCGCCATCGCCTCACGCCGCGATGAGCGCGCTTAACGCCGCCGAAGACGAACGCTGGATGGCGGCGGCGCTGCGCTTCGGCCGGCGCGGCATGGGGCTCGCGGCGCCCAACCCTTCGGTCGGCGCGCTGATCTTGCGCGACGGCGTCGTCGTCGGCCGCGGCGTCACCGCGCCCGGCGGGCGCCCGCACGCCGAGACGATCGCCATCGCCGAGGCGGGGGAGGCGGCGCGAGGCGCCACCCTCTACGTGACGCTCGAGCCGTGCGCGCATTACGGCGTGACGCCGCCTTGCGCCGAGGCGATCGTCGCCGCGGGGATCGCGCGCGTGGTCTGTCCGATCGAGGACCCCGACGCGCGGGTCGCCGGCGCCGGGCTGGCGATTCTTCGCCGCGCCGGCGTCGTCGTGACGCTCGGCCCCGGTGCCGAAGCGGCGCGGCGCGACCATCGCGGCCACATCCTGCGCGTCGTCGAAGGGCGGCCGGCGGTCACGCTGAAGCTCGCCCGCACCGCCGACGGCTACGCGGCGGGCGATCATCACGACGCGCGGCTCGCCATCACCGGCGAAGCGGCCAATTCGGCGGTGCAGGCGATGCGCTCGCTCAACGACGCGATCATGATCGGCGTCGGCACGGCGCGCGACGACGATCCGCTGCTCACCGTGCGGCTGCCCGGCGTCGAACAGCGGCCGCTGCGCGTGGTGCTTGATTCGCGGCTGTCGCTTCCGCTGCGCTCGCGGCTGTGCGCGACCGCGACGGAGTTTCCCACCCTTGTCATCGCCGCGCGGGAGGCCGACCCGGCGCGCGAGGCGGCGCTGGTCGAACGCGGAGTCGAAACGGCGCGGGTCGATGGCGACGCTTCCGGCCGCGTCGACCTCGGCGAAGCGCTGCGGCTGTTGGCGCGACGCGGCCTCACTCGCGTCTTCAGCGAGGGCGGCCCGCGCGTCGCGGCGCGGCTGATCGCGCTCGGCCTCGCCGACGAGGTCGCCCTGTTCACCGCGCTCAAGCCGCTCGGGCGACCAGGCTTGCCGGCGCTCGACGCGGCGGCCTACGCCGCGCTCGCCGACACCGCCCGCTATCGCGAGAGCGAAAAGGCCGTCTACGGCGGCGACGCGCTGCGCCGCTGGGAGCGGACGCGCTGATCGACGTCCATTCCGGCGCGGGCGCGCGACGAGGCGCGAAAGGAGAAGAAATGTTCACAGGAATCATCAGCGACGTCGGCGAGGTGGTCGCCCTTCGCATCGCCGGCGAGCAGCGCCGGCTGACTGTCGCCTGCCGCTACGACCCCGCCTCGATCGCCGTCGGCGCCTCGATCGCCCACGCCGGCGCCTGCCTCACCGTGGTCGACGTGGCGCGCCGCGGCGAGGGCGCGGCGATCTCGGTCGACGTCGGCGCGGAGACGCTAGCGGTGACGACGCTCGCCTCCTGGCGCGTCGGCGAGAAAGTGAATCTCGAGCGCGCGCTGCGCGTCGGCGACGAGCTCGGCGGGCACATGGTCAGCGGTCATGTCGACGGCGTCGCCGAGCTCGTCTCCCGCCGCGACTTCGACGGCATGGCGCATCTCGCCGTGCGCGCGCCCGCCGCGTTGGCGAAGTTCATCGCCGTCAAGGGGTCGGTGGCGCTCGACGGCGTCTCGCTCACCATCAACGCCGTCGACGGCGATAAATTAGAGGTGTTGCTGATTCCCCACACCCTCGACGTCACCACCTGGGGCGGCCGACGCGTCGGCGACAAAATCAACATCGAGGTCGACCTGATGGCGCGTTACGCAGCGCGGTTGATCGAGGAGCGGTCGGCCTAAGCCGGGCCGGCGCGACGTCGAGGAACCTTGACTCGCGCGTCGAAACACGATTCTCTGCGACGATAGCGCGCGACGTTGCATAGACCGCTTGTCGTCGCGGGGTTCTCGGCGAGCCGGAGAGGGGGTCGCCGACGGAGGCGGGGGCGTCGATGGGTTGCCGGTGGTGGGCCTACTCGGCGGCGTTGCTGGCCGCCCTTGCTAGTGCTACGGGAACGCGCGCCGCGGACGCGGACGCGCAACAGACGGCGACGGGTTTTTCGCTGGTCCAGGAGCTGCGCTTCGGCGCCTTCGCCCATGACCCGCAAAGCAACAACGAGAACGCGCCGATCGACGCGTCTTTCCAAGTGCTTTCGTCGCCGATCTCCTTTGGCGCCAGCGATAACGCTTGGCTTGCGGCGCTGATCAACCCGCGGCTCGACTTCGGCGCGATGATCAACACCCGCGGGCGGGACAGCTACGGTTTCGGCGGCTTCGACTGGCGCTTTCCCTTGGTCGATCGTTTTTTCCTTGAAAGCGAGTTCGGCGGCGCGGTCAACGACGCGCCGACCCATAAGGAGCCCGACCGCATCGACGTAGGCTGCCCCGTGACCTTCCACGAAGCGATCGGCCTCGGCTACCAGCTCACTCCCAATATCGACGTCGTCGCCAGCGCTGAGCACATTTCGCACGCCAATCTGTGCGGCAGCCATAACCCCGGCATCACCGACTTCGGCCTGCGAATCGGCTACAAGTTCTGAGCAGGGGCCGGCGGCGTCAGCCGCCGAATAGGGGCGCGATTGCTTCACGCATCGTCAGCCTGCGCAACGGGCCGATCGCGGCGAGCGCGGCGAAGCCGAGCGCGCGGGCGGCGTCGAGCGGAGCGAAGCGAACCATCAGCGAGCGGTCGAACGCCTCGACCGCGGCGGCGCGCGCCGCGACGTCGAAACGCCGCGCGCGGGCGTAGTGGGTGAGCGCCGCCCGTCCGCCGAAGTCCTCGCCGCGCGTCGCGGCGTCGCGCGCCGTCTCGACCAGCGTCCTGACGTCCCGTAAGCCCAGATTGAGCCCCTGCGCGCCGATCGGCGGAAAGACATGCGCCGCGTCGCCGACCAGGGCGAGACGGGTCGCCGTCAGTCGGCTCGTCCGCCGGCTCTCCATCGGGAAAACGCCGCGCTCGCCCTCGATTCGCATCCCGCCGAGGGCCGAACGCGCCTGGCGCTCGACCTCGCCCGCCAACGAAGCGTCGTCGAGCGCGGCGCGGCGCGACGCTTCGTCGCGGCTCATCACCCACACCAGGCTCGATCGCCAACGCGCGCCGTCCGCCGCCGGCAGCGGCGCCAGGGCGAACGGGCCCTCGCGGGTGTGAAACTCGACGCAGACGTCCTCATGCGAGCGCGCGTGAGCGAGGAACGCAGTCAGCGCGCTCTGTGGATGGGGACGCGTCTCTACGGCGATTCCGGCCGCTTCGCGCGCCGGCGAGGCGCGCCCGTCGGCGCCGACCACCAGACGCGTCGCGAACCGTCGCCCGTCGGCGAGGCCGACCTCGGCGCGCTCGGCCGAGAAGTCGAAGCGCGTCGCCGCCGCTTCGACACGCCGCAGGTCGGCGCAGCCCACGGCCGTCGCCGCGAGCGCGTCGGCGACGAGCGCGTTCTCGACGTTCCAGCCAAAAACGTCGCGGCCGATCTCGGCGGCGCGAAACGCGAGCGGAGGCGAGGGAAAGAGCGAGCGCGTGTCGTCGAACAAGCGCGCCGCGCGCATGGGCGCGGCGACCGGCTCGATCGCCGACCAGACGCCGAGCTGGGCGAGAAAGTCGACCGAGCCGCCGAGCAGCGCCACCGCCCGCCCGCCGCCGACCCGGCCAGTCGCCCCGCCGCAGACGACCGAAAAGCCCGCCCGCGCGAAGCCGATCGCCGCGGCGAGTCCGGCCAAGCCGGCTCCGACGACGAAAACGTCGCAAGCTTCGACGCCCGCTGAGAGTTGGACGGTCATTACCCTATCCTGGCACGCGTGCTTTCTGGCTGTCCAGGCAAGCGCGGGGGCCTGGGGCTCGGCGGGGCGGGTCCGGAGAGGCGGCACGTCGGGCGAAATCGCGCCGTCTCGGGCGCGACGCTCGACCTGGTGGTGGACTTCCTCGCCTATGTGCTGGTCCCGGTCGTCGCGCTCGCGCGCTCCGATCTGATGCCGGCGGCCGCGTCGCTCTGGCTGCGGCTGCTGGTCGTCGTCGCTTCGGCGCTCCACTTCGCCGATAAGCGGATGAAGACGGCGGATCACTGGTTTCGCAGCTTCCCTGCGGTGTGGAACGTATTCGCGCTCTATCTCTTCGTCTTGCGCCGCCCTGGGCGATCGACGCGGCCCTGACGCTTGCCGCGGCCGCGGCGATGTTCGCGCCGATCGAGTTCGTTCATCCGCTGCAAGCGGCGCGGCTGCGCTCGCCGCGACCGACGCCTGGGCGGCGCTCGCGCTCGACGCGGTCGTTGAGGACCTCGGCGCGTCGGAGTGGACGAAGGCCGGCCTGGTCGCGATCGCCGCATGCTTTCTCGCCTTGCCGATCGCGCGCCGCCAGCCGCCAAGCGGCGGTTAGGCGTCCGCGGAAGGCCGACGAAATGGCGGCTTGCCGGCGCGCGGCGAAACTTGCTATAGCGCGCGTCGCCGCGGCGGAACCGACGCTTCGGCAAGGGCCTCGTGGCGGAGTGGCTACGCAGAGGACTGCAAATCCTCGCACCCCGGTTCGATTCCGGGCGAGGCCTCCAATAAGCGACATTTCGCGCGGCGGCGGCTCGCCGCCGGCTTAAGCGCGGGGCGAGGCGCATGGCTTCCACTCTTTCGGCGCACGCGGCGGCGGCGCGGCGCCGTCACATGGTCGACGGGCAATTGCGCGTCGTCGGCGTCAACGACCTCGAGCTGCTGGCGGCGTTTCTCGACGCGCCGCGGGAGGCGTTCGTCGACCCCTCGCGCGCCGGCGTCGCCTATCTCGACAGCGACCAGCCGGCGCTTGGCTCAAACGCGCGGCGCCTGCTCGCGCCCTCGACTCTCGCCCGCCTGTTGCAAGCGGCCGCGGTCAAGCCCGGCGACCGGGTCCTCGACGTCGCCGGCGGCTCCGGCTACGGCGCGGCGATCCTGGCGCGGCTCGGCGCCCGAGTGACGGCGCTCGAATCCGATCTCGGCGCGGTCGAAGCGGCGCGGCGGGCGCTCGCCGGGACCGAGCGGACCGAAGTGATTCTGGGCGACCTCGCCAAAGGCGCGCCCGACCGGGCGCCGTTCGACGTCATCGTCGTCCACGGCGCCTTCGAATCGCCGCCCGAGGCGCTGTTCGCCGAACTCGCCGAGGGCGGACGGCTGGTCGGCGTCGAGGCGACGGCGGGCGTAGGGGAGGCGGCGCTGTTCGAGCGGTCGGCCGCTGGCTTAAGCCGGCGCGCCCTGTTCGAGACCAGCGCGCCGATCCTCGATGCGTTTCGCCAGACGCCGAGTTTCGCGTTTTGAGCGGCCGCGGCGCGATCGCGATTGCGTGACCGCGTCGACCGGGCCGCGCGAAGTGTCGCATGTTTGCGACGCTCTGTTGAAATCTTTGTCGGCGCGCCTTCGCGGGGGGGGCGCGCCATAGCGGAGCGCGGGGGTTTGACGCTACAACCACAAACGGGGCTGGCCGCATCCGCGTCCTGTCGTTTCGCCGCGAGGCGGCGAGGGCGACGGAGCGGGGGCGGCGGCGGGCGTTTTCGTTCCGGCGTAGCGGCGACAAGGCCCTATTATGGCCTCGAGGTCGCGGGCGCGCCAAAGAGGCGGCGATGAGCTGGTGTCAGGGTTGGGCGACGCGTCGTCTCGAGGCGCGTCGATATTGGCGCCCGGCGGCCGCGGCGGTCGCGTTCGGCGTCCTGCTGGTCTCGGCCGCTCAAGCCGAGACGGTCGGCGGCGCGTTGGCCAAGGCCTATCTCAACAATCCCGACATCAACCAGCAGCGCGCCGCGGTGCGCGCCGCCGACGAAAACATTCCCAAGGCCAATTCCGGCTATCTGCCGACTGTCGCCGCCGAGGCCGACGCCGGCAACCAGAGCCTTTACGCCACCGGCTTGGGTCCGACCAGTCCCGACCCCTACAAGCAGAATTCCAAGCCTCGCGGCTACGGCGTGTCGGTGACGGAGAACCTATGGAACGGCAACCGCACCGGAAACTCGGTGCGCCAGGCGGAATCGGGCGTGCTCGGCGCGCGCGAGCAGTTGCGCAACACCGAGCAGAACGTGCTGCTCAGCGCCGTCACCTATTACATGGACGTGCTGCGCGACACCGCCATCCTCGACCTCGACCGCAACAACGTCGAGGTGCTGCAGGAGCAGCTGCGCCAGACCCAGGACCGCTTCAACGTCGGCGAGGTGACGCGCACCGACGTCGCGCAGGCCGAGGCGAGCCTCGCCGGCGCGCGCGCGACCGCGCTCGCCGCGCAATCGCAGTTGCAAACCTCGCTCGCCAACTATCGCCAGGCGATCGGCGAAGAGCCGAAGAGCCTGTCGCCGGTCGCGCCGCTCTCCAAGCAATTGCCGAAGTCGCAGTCGGAGGCGATCGCCGTTTCGCAGCTCGAGCATCCGGCGATCGTGGCGATGCTGCATGGGGTGGACGCCGCGGCGCTGGCGATCAAGATCTCGGAAGGGCAGCTCTATCCGACCGTCGGGGTGACCGGCCAGGTGCAAAAGCGCTTCGACGTCTCGGGCGACCCGGACAAGAGCCAGTCCCTGGTCGGTTCGGTAGTCGGCCAGATCACCATTCCGATCTACGAGGGCGGCGCGGTCTACGCCGCGACGCGCCAGGCCAAGGAGCAGCTCGGCCAGCAGGAGCTGCAGACCGACCTCCAGCGCGACAAGGTGCGCGCCGCGGTAGTGTCCGCGTGGGGCGCCAACCAGAACGCAGGGGGCGTGGTGCGCGCCGCCAAGGCCCAGGTGCAGGCCTCCGAAATCGCGCTCGCCGGCGTGCGCGAGGAGGCGAAGGTCGGCCAGCGCACCACCCTCGATGTCCTCAACGCGCAGCAAGCGCTGCTCAACGCGCGCGTGCAACTGGTGACCGCGCAGCACGATCAGGTGGTCGCCTCGTACACGCTGCTCTCCGCCGTCGGCCGCCTGTCGATTCAGACGCTCGGGTTGGCGGTCGCCGAATACGACCCGCGGGTCCATTTCGACCAAGTCAAGAACAAGTGGATCGGGCTCGACACGCCGGACGGCAGGTAGGCGC
>CAZKHF010000049.1:0-13203 GCA_964552445.1 uncultured Bradyrhizobium sp.
CCCGCGGCGATGGACGCGCTGCCCGGCGCGCCGCGTTACGGATCGCTGGCGCGCCGCTCGCTCGACGAGATGCTCGCCGGCGCGCGCGTCGACGTCGCTCCCTACAAGCGCGACCCGATGGATTTCGTGCTGTGGAAGCCGTCGAAGGAAAACGAGCCGTCGTGGCCGAGCCCGTGCGGGATCGCCGCGCCGGGGCGGCCGGGCTGGCACATTGAGTGCTCGGCGATGTCGGCGGCCGAGCTGCTCGCCCCGTTCGGCGGCGGCCTCGCCTGCGACGACCCCGCAAAGAACGTGTTCGACATCCACGGCGGCGGCGTCGACCTCGTCTTCCCCCACCACGAGAACGAGATCGCGCAGTCGTGCTGCGCCTTCGGCGCGCCGCGCATGGCCAATGTGTGGATGCACAACGGCTTCCTGCAGGTCGAAGGCGAGAAGATGTCGAAGAGCCTCGGCAACTTCGTCACCATCGACGAGCTCCTGCGCCAGACCAAGTTCGGAGGGCGCAAATGGTCGGGCGAGACGCTGCGGCTGGCGATGCTGCGCGCCCACTACCGCCAGCCGATCGACTGGACCGCCAAGGCGCTCGAGGAGGCGGAGGCGACGCTCGACCGCTGGTACGAAACCGTCGGCGACGTCGCGCCGGGCGAGGTCGCGCCTGAGGTGGAGGAGGCGCTGTGCGACGACCTCAACACGCCGGCGGCGCTCGCCGAGCTGCATCGCCTCGTTCATCCCGGCGCCGCCGCGGCGCTGAAGGCGAGCGCCAACCTGCTCGGCCTCCTGCTGGAGACGCAGTCGCAGCGCCGCGCCGCGGCGCTCGGCGAGGCCGCCGTCGATCGCGTCTGGATCGAGGCGACGATCGCCGAGCGCGCCGCCGCCCGCGCCCGGCGCGATTGGAAGGAATCCGACCGCCTGCGCGACCTGCTCGTCGGCAACGGCGTCGTCCTCAAGGACTCCAAGGACGGAACCACCTGGGAGCTTAAGCGATGAGCGTGGTCTCGCTGCGCCCCTTTCTTCCCGCCGACGCGGCGCGTTGCGCGGAGATCTTCCGCGCCAGCGTCGAGGAGCTGGCGAGCGAGGATTACGGCGCCGATCAGGTCGAGGCCTGGGCGGCGCGGGCCGACGACGCGGGCTTCGCCAAACGACTCGCCGACCAGCTCACCCTGATCGCGCTCTTCGACGGCGCGCCGGTCGGCTTCGCCAGCCTCAAGGGGGCGGACACGATCGACATGGTCTACGTCGATCCCGGCATCGCGCGGCGCGGCGTCGGCGCGACGCTCCTCGACGCGCTCGTCAAGCTCGCCCAAGCGCACGGCGCGAAAAACCTGGCCAGCGACGTCAGCGACACCGCCCGGCCCCTGTTCGAGCACCTCGGCTTCAAGGCCGAACGGCGCAACCTTGTCCAGCTCGACGACCAGTGGCTGGCCAACACCACCATGGTCAAGCGGTTCGCGGCGCCGGACGCCGACGCGCCGCCTTCGACGCGTCAATAGGGGAAGGAAACAATGACTCGCGAACGCCTCTACCTGTTCGACACGACGCTGCGCGACGGCGCGCTGACCACCGGCGTCGATTTCTCGCTGGAGGACAAGCGGCAGATCGCCGCGATGCTCGACCAGCTCGGCGTCGATTACGTCGAAGGCGGCTATCCCGGCGCCAATCCGCTCGACACCCGCTTCTTCGAGCGCAAGCCGACCCAACGCGCGCGCTTCTGCGCTTTCGGCATGACCAAGCGCGCCGGGCGCTCCGCCGCCAACGATCCCGGCCTCGCCCAGCTCCTCGCCGCCGACGCCGACGCGATCGTGTTCGTCGCCAAGACCTGGGACTACCACGTGCGCGTCGCGCTCGGCTGCACGCTGGAAGAGAACCTCGCCTGCATCGAGGACAGCGTGAAGGCGGCGATCGCCGCGGGGCGCGAGGCGATGGTCGACTGCGAGCACTATTTCGACGGCTACAAGGCCAATCCCGCTTATGCCCTCGAATGCGCGCGCGCGGCGTTTCGTTCGGGCGCGCGCTGGGTCGTGCTGTGCGAAACCAACGGCGGCTCGTTGCCTCACGAGGTCGAGCGCATCGTCGCCGAAACCGCGCGCGTCATCCCCGGCGACCATCTCGCCATCCACTGCCACAACGACACCGACAACGCCGTCGCCAACTCGCTCGCCGCCGTCCGCGCCGGCGCGCGCCAGATCCAGGGGACCCTCAACGGTCTCGGCGAACGCTGCGGCAACGCCAATCTCGTTTCGCTGATCCCCACCCTCAAGCTCAAGCCTGACTTCGCCGAGCGCTTCGAGATCGGCGTCTCCGACGAGGCGCTACGCGAGATCGTCAAGATCTCGCGCGCCTTCGACGAACTGTTGAACCGTTCGCCCGACCGCCACGCGCCTTATGTCGGCGCCTCCGCGTTCGCCACCAAAGCGGGCATCCACGCCTCGGCGCTGGCCAAGGACCCACGCACTTACGAGCACGTGTCGCCCGAAAGCGTCGGCAACGCGCGCGCGATTCTCGTCTCCGACCAGGCGGGAAAGTCGAACGTCATCGCCCGGCTCGCGCGCCTGGGGATCGACGTGCGCCCCGACGACCCGCGACTGTCGCGCGTGCTCGACGAGGTGAAGGAGCGCGAGGCGCAGGGCTTCGCCTACGAAGCGGCCGACGCCTCTTTCGAGATGCTGGCGCGGCACGCGCTCGGCGAGGCGACGACGTTCTTCGACGTCGAGAGCTTCCACGTCAGCGTCGAGCGCAAGTACAACTCCGCCGGCGCGCTCTACTCGGCCTCCCAGGCGGTGGTGAAGATCCGCATCGGCGACGAGACCCTCATCTCGGCGGCGGAAGGCAACGGCCCGGTCAACGCGCTCGACCTCGCGCTGCGCAAGGACCTCGGCGTCTACCAGAAGCACATCGAGGATCTCGAGCTGGTCGACTACCGCGTGCGCGTCTTCCAGGGCGGCACCGACGCGGTGACGCGGGTGCTGGTCGAATTCGGCGATTCCAGCGGCGCGCGCTGGTCGACGGTCGGCGTCTCCGGCAACGTCATCGACGCCTCGTTCCAGGCGCTGGTCGACGGGATCGGGTACAAGCTGGTAAAAGTCGGCGCGCCGGCGCAGTGACTTTTATTCCCACCGCAGGGAATAAACCCTGCGGTCCGCGAGTCTCTCCTCATGAGCGGCGACGCCGCGACATGAGGAGGACCGCATGAGCGAACCTGAATCCCCCCCGATCGATCGCCGCCACGCCCTCAAGTGCATGGTCTGGGCGGGAACCGGCGTCGTCTGGACCGTCGCCGGCGGCGTGCCGGCCTCGCGTCTGATCGGCCAGGCGGCCGCCGAAGAAAACGGCTTTTCCTTCGTCCAGATCTCCGACAGCCACATCGGCTTCGACAGGCCGGCCAACCCCGACACGCGCGCGACTCTCGACGCCGCGCTCGACCAGATCGTCGCGCTGCCGCGAAAGCCGGCGTTCATGATCCACACCGGCGACATCACCCACACGGCTTCGCCGATGGAGTTCGACGACGCGGCGCAGTTGATCCGCCGCGCGCGTCTCGACGCGCATTACGCCCCCGGCGAGCACGACATCGTCGACGCCGCGACCCGCGCCGCTTACCTCGACCGCTATGGCGCGGGCGCGACCGGCGGCGGCTGGTACGCCTTCGACCACGGCGGCGTCCATTTCGTCGGCCTGGTCAACGTCGTCGACCTCAAGGAGAACGGCCTCGGCTCGCTTGGCGCCGACCAGCTCGCCTGGCTCGCCGCCGATCTCGCCGGCAAATCGAGCTCGACGCCGATCGTCGTCTTCGCCCACATTCCGCTGTGGACGATCGCCCCGGAATGGGGCTGGGGCACGATGGATTCGGCGGAGGCGCTGAAGCTGCTGGCGCGCTTCGGCTCGGTCACCGTGCTCAACGGCCACATTCACCAGCTCATGCAGAAGGTCGAGGGCGCGGTGACCTTTCACACCGCCCGCTCGACCGCCTTTCCGCAACCGGCGCCGGGAACCGCGCCGGCGCCGGGACCGATGCGCGTTCCGCCGGGAGAGCTGCGCAAGCTGCTCGGCGTGACCAACGTCGCCTATTCGCCTTCGACGTCGCCGCTGGCGATCACCGACAGCGCGTTAGCCTGAGGAGCGCGACGATGATCGTCAGACTGATGATCGGCGCCGCGCTCGCGCTCGCCGCCGCCGACCCGACTCGCGCCGCCGGCGACGCGGCGCGCGGCGAGCAGCTATACGAAGGCTGCCAGGACTGCCATTCGCTCGACAAGAACGACGTCGGCCCGCGCCATCGCGGCGTGTTCGGCCGCAAGGCGGGGTCGCTGACCGACTACGCCTATTCGGACGCTCTGAAACATGCGAACTTCGTCTGGAACGAACAGACGCTCGACCGCTGGCTCGCCAATCCGCAGGCCTTCGTGCCCGGCGCGAAGATGTTCTACCATCTCGACAAGGCTCAGGACCGCGCCGACGTGATCGAGTTTCTCAAGGAGCGGGCGCGGTGAGCATTGGGACGTCGGAAGGATCATGATCAGCGACGCGGCGCGGCGGCGGTATCAGGCGATCGTGCCGCCGCACGTCGACGACGCCTATGCGCTTGCGCGCTGGCTGTCGGGCGATCCCGCCGACGCCGAGGAGATCGTGCAGGAAGCCGCGTTGCGCGCCTTGAACGCGCTCGAAACGGCGAATGTCGAGCGGCCGCGCGCGTGGTTCCTGCGCATCGTCCGCAACGCCGCGCTGACCTGGATGGCGAAAAACCGCTCGAAATCTCTCGTCTTCGCCGGCGGCGTCGACGATCTCGCGGCGATCGAGCCGGTCGACCCCGCGGCCGACGAGCTCTCGCCGGAGGCGATCCTCATCGCCGCGGAGGACGGCGAGCGCGTGCGCCGCGCCATCGCCGCGCTGCCGCCGCCGCTGCGGGAAGTCTTGACGCTGCGGGAGATCAACGGCCTCGCCTATCGCGAGATCGCCGAGGCGACCGAGACGCCGATCGGCACGGTGATGTCTCGGCTGGCGCGAGCGCGCGCGACGCTCGCCAAGATTCTGGAAGAAAAGCCATGAGCGACTCCGGGCCGCGCGACGACAAGCTGCTGCGCCTCAACGCCGCGCTGGACGACGAGCTCGACGCCGCCCACCGCCTCGAGCTGGAGCGTGAGCTGGCGCGCGATCCGCAACTGCGCGCCGCGCTCAGGCGTTTCTCCGCAGTCAGCGAAGCGGTGCGCCGTCACGCGCCGCGCGAGCAGGCGCCGGCGGCGCTTCGCGCCACGGTCGCCGCGCTCGGCCGCCCCAAACAAAAGGCGCGCCGCGCCTATCTGCCGATCGCCGCCGCGCTGGCGGCGGGCGTCGTCATCGGCGCGGCGGCGCAGGCGCTGCTCGCCCCCTCTCGCGCCGCCGATCCGGTCGCCGCCGCGCTCGCCGCCGACTTCGCCCGCGCCGAGCTTTCCGACCGGCCATACGACGTCGCCTCCGCCGATCGCCATGTGGTGAAGCCGTGGCTGGCGACGCGCGCGCCGCTCGGCGTCGAGGCGGTCGACCTCGGCGACAAAGGCTATCCTCTCGCGGGCGGACGCGTCGCCGTGGTCGGCGCGACGTCCGTCCCGACGTTGGTCTACCAGCGACGGGAGCACTGGATCGCGGTGACGGAGCTGCCGCTCGCGCTCGCCGGGGGCCCGGCCGGCGCGCGCGAAGGAACGTTCAACGGCTTTCGCGTCGTGCGTTGGGCCGACCGGGAGCGCGGCTATGTCGCAGTGTCGGACATCGACGCCGACGAGCTCGCGGCGTTCGTCGCCGCGTTCCGCGGCGCGGAAGCGACCAACGGCGGCGAGGCGCGGTGAAATCGCCGACGCCGCCCTTCCCTTGTCCAGATCGGCCGCCTATATTGGTTGCGCCGCCGCAAGGCGGCTATGGCGATAAATGGACATCGAAATACGTCTTTCGGACCCGGGGGCGGTACCCGGCGCCTCCACCCAAGCCCGTCGGTCAGGCGGGCTTCGGCGGGGGCGAAATAGGTTCGACGGGGGACGAAAAGGGTGCGCTTTCGCTCGGCATGATACCACCGTTATCGGGTCAAATTTATAGTTGCCAACGACAACTATGCTCCGGTGGCCCTCGCCGCGTAATGCGGCGCCGGTACTGGAATTGAAGCCCTGAGGGTTTGCACCTTTAGGCGGGGTCTGGAGGCGCCCGGCAACAGAAGCCTCCGCTCTCTCGACTTTGCGTCGCAATTGCAATGGCCGGCTCTCTCGGCTAGCTTTCGCGCGAGGCCATCGAACCGCGGACGCCATGTCCACCGACTATATCCGCTATGACTTGCTGGTGCAGGACGCATTGCGCTCCGTCGTGCGCAAGGTGATGGCCGAGACCGCGCGCAGCGGCCTGCCCGGCGACCACCATTTCAACATCGCCTTCAAGACCCAGGCGCCCGGCGTCGTCATCCCGCCGGCGATGCGCCAGCGCTATCCCGACGAGATGGCGATCATCCTCCAGCACGAATTCTGGGACCTGGAGGTCGGCGCCGACGCGTTCGAGGTCAGCCTGAATTTCTCACGCCGGCCGGAGCGGCTGACGATTCCCTTTGACGCCATCACCGGCTTCAGCGACCCGTCGGTGCCGTTCGGATTCAAGCTCGAGCCGCGCGTCGCCGAGGACGCGCCGCCGGAAAGCTCGGCCCCCGCGTCCGTCGTCCGCGGACCCGCCAAGCGCGCCGAGCCTCAGCCTCCGGCGGGCACGGCGGCGCCCGGCGCCAAGCCGAGCCCGCCCCCAGCGGCGCCCAAGCCGCCGGATGGCGCGCCGAAGACGCCGGTGAAAACGCCGACCGGAGAGGCCGCCAAGGTCGTCTCGATCGACGCTTTCCGCAAGAAGTAGCAAGGGACGAGCGGCGCCGATGGCCGAGATCGTCAACCTGCGCGGCGCGCGCAAGCGCCGCGCGCGCGAGAAAGAGGAGGCGGCCGCGGCGGCGAACCGCGTCTCCTTCGGCGCGCCCAAGGCGGAAAAGCAGGCGGCGCGCGCCGAGCGCGAGCGCCTCGCGCGTCGGCTCGACGCGCTTCGCCTCGACGATGGCGACGAGAAGCGATGAGCCCGAGCGCGCCCGCCGCCGCGCGCGCCGCGATCGTCAAGCGGTCGCTGACCATCGCCGGCCATCGCACCAGCGTCTCGCTTGAAGACGCGTTCTGGCGCCGCCTGAAGGCGCTCGCCGAAAAGCGCGCCCAATCGCTCGGCGCCCTCGTCGCCGAGATCGACGCGGCGCGCGGCGAGGCCAACCTCTCCTCGGCGATCCGCGTCTTCGTGCTCGAGCGCGCGCTTCAGTAGAGTCCGCTCGCGGTCGGGTCGACCGGCTCGGGCGTCGGCTTCGGCGCGACGGCGGAGGGCGGAGCGGCCGCCGGATTGGGCGAGGCGGGCGGCGGCGGCGGCCCTTGCGCCTCGCGCGCCTTCGCTTCGTCGGCGAGGTGCTTGCGCTCCTGCTCGGCTTCCCAGGCCGCGAGCTCGGCCTCGCGTCGATGCATGTACTGCTCCGCCTTCAGGCGTCGGACGAAAAAGGCGCGCTCGCGGATGTCCTGCTCCAGCGTCGTGATGTGGTCGCTCTCGCGCGCGATCGCCTGCGCCGCAAGGCCCGCGACCAAGCCCGACGCGTCAATCTGGCGCGTCGGCTGGTCGAGCGCGCCAAGCAACGTCGCCGCGACGCTCGGCGGCGGCCCGCTCCAAAATTTCCCTCCCGGCGGCGCGGCGAAAGTCGCGCGCAGCGTCAGGTCTTGCGAGCGCAAGTCGAAGTCCGCGCCGACCGACGCGCGCCCGCCCTTATCTGGCCAGTCGCGCGGCGCGACATGGATGACGCCGCCGTTCATCATCGCCGGCGCCGTCCCGTCGGGAACGGCGAGCGGCTGCTTGTCGAGCTCGCTCGCCAGCGCCTGCGCGACGTTCGCCTGATCGAGTCCCGCGTCGGCGGCCCGGGTCTTGGCGAGCACGCGAGCGAGCGCGTCCGGATCGAACTTGGCGACGACGACGCCGCTCGCGTCGACCTGCCCGTCCCCGACCAGGCCCGCCACGAGCGCGCTCGAGCTTGGCCCCGCGCCGGCGAAGGACAACGAAGCGCCGAAGCGGCCGCGCAAGGCGCCGCGATCGAGGGCGGCCGAGGCGATCGCGACGCGGCCGTTCAGCGTCGCGATCGCCCCGTCGCGACGCAGCGTGAAGGCGCCGGAGGCGCGCCCGCCCATCGTCTCCAGGGCGAAATCGTCGATCGCGAACGCGCCGCGATCAATCCTCAGCCGCGCGGTCGCATTCTGCGCCGGCAATCCGTCGGCGAGGTCGAGCGCGCCGATCTTCAAGCTCACGTCGAGGGGCGGCGGAGCGACCAGCGGCGGCGCGAATGGCGCATCGGACCATTTCGCGCCGGGCTTCGGCGGCGAGGCGACGCCGAGCGGCAAGCTGAGCAGCGCTCCCAAGCTCGCATGGTCGAGCGACAGCTCGCCGTCGATTTCCGCTGCGGCGGGCGGCGCTTCGCCGGCGATCGATTGCGCCAGCGCGACGTCGGGATCGATCGCGGCGGCGGACACGGATTCGACCGCCGGGCGCCAGCGCAGCCGCCCCGCCGCCTTGACGCCGGCGACGGTTCCCGAGACGCGGGGAAAGCCGAAGGCACCGCCGCGCAGGACGACGTCGGCGGAGAGATCGACCGGCGTCGGCGGGCCGGCGGACGACGGGCCAAGCCCGAGCGCCGCCAACAGCGCGCTGACGTCGTCGGTCTTCATCGTCGCGGCGCCGAACAGGATCGCGGCGTCGTCGCCTTGAGCTTCCGGGGCGAAGCGGCCGCGCCAGCCAAGATCGGCCCCGGAGATCGACGCGGAGAGGCGCGCGTCGAAACCGTCCGTCCAGCCTCCGGCGGCCGAACCTTCGATGCGCGCCGCGCCGCTCGGCGCGGCGGGCGCCTTGAGGCCGAACTGGCGGATCAGCGCGCCGCCGTCCGGCGCTTCAAGCGTCAAGGAAGCGACGACGCGCCCCGGCTCGCGCGCGCGCTGCGCCGTCAGCGTGAAGTGGGTCTGGCCCGCCGCGCCTTCCGCCCGCACCGCGTCGAGGGCGACGCCGCCGATCGCCCCCGGCCCCGAGGCGCGCGCCTCGAACGTCATCTTCGCCGGCGAAAGCCCGTCCGCGCGATCGACAAAGAAGCGCGCGACCCGGCCCGGCGCGACGCGCGCCGCCAGCGCCGCGAAGTCGCGCAGCTTGTCGGCGTCGAGCCGCACGGTGAGCCAGCGGCCCCGCGGCCCCGCCGCGCCGCGCGCCTCGACCGTCGCGCCGCCGAGCCCGGCCACCGACAGGCGGTCGAGCGAAAGCTCGTCGGCCGTCTTCGTCAGCTTCAGCGACAGCGAGCCGCCCTCGACGCTCGCCTCGCCGATGCGCGCGACCTTGAGCTTCGCCGCCTCCAGCGCGAGCGAGAGGTCGACGTCGCCGATCAGGTCGGCGCTCGCGCGCAGATTGGGCAAGGCGTCGACGTCGAGCAGTTCGCTCTTCAGGTCCATGTAAAAGCGGCCGCGTTCTCCGCCGATCGCGCGGGTGAAGGCCATCGCGCCGCTGAGCGTCGTGCGGTCGAGGGTCAACGCGAGGTCGCGCGCCGAGAATCCCACCGCCGACGCCTCGACCTCAGCGGCGGCCGAGGCTTCGCGGTAGGGCGCGGCGTCGACGATCGCCGCCAATCGCCGCGCCAGATCCGGCTCGTCCTTCGCCGCCCAGGCGCCGAGCCGCGAAAAGTCGCCGACGCGCGCTTCGAGCCGACCCTTGAACTGCGCCGCCGCGCCGAGCTCGAGCGTTCCCGACAAGCCGAGCGACGAACGCCCCGGCAGGCCGAGACGAAGGCTTCCAGCGAGCGGCGCGCCGCCCGCCGCGGTCGCTTCGAGCGCGACGTCGGGGAGCGTTTGCGCGCCGACGATCGCCGCCGGCGTGGCGAAGGCGACGCGCAACGCCAGCGGCGCGCCGCCCTCGACGTTGAGCGGCGCGAGCGCCCGCGCCAGCGCCGCCAACGCGCGCGACGGAGCGACGGAATCTTCGCCTTTCGCCCGCAACAGCGCGTCGACGTCGAGCTGCTTGGCGCTCAGATCGGCGGAGAGGCTCGCTGGCGCGCCGAAGTCGAGCTTGGCGCTTCCGGTCGCCGCCAGCGCGCGCTCCTCCGGGCCCAGGCGCGCATCGAGCTTGGTCAGCGTCGCGCCGGCGAGGTCGGCTTGGAGCGCGCCGGAGACGCGCCACGGCGCGGGCGGCCCCGCCGCCGTCAGCGTCGCGCTCCCGGAGATGACGACGCCACCGGAATAGCTCGCCGAGACGCCCGCCTCGCCCGGCCGCCGCGCGAAGACGAGCGCGCCGTCGAAGACGGCGCGCGGCAGGCCGGCGGCGGGATCAATCTCGAACTTGATCGGCGCCGTCAAACCGGCCGCCGCGGCGGTGGCGAACTGGAAGTCGGCGCGAAACCCAGCGGGCGTCGCGAATCGCCCGACGCCGCGATAGGGCCCGAGGAGCGAAGCGGCGGAAGCCTCGAGCGCGACGCCGTCAAGCTCCAGCGGCGCGCCGTCGCCGCTCGCGATTCGCAGCCGGCCGTCGGCGACGACGACGTGATCGAGCGCGACGCGGTCGGGCTCGGCCTTGAGCCGCCATTGCGGCAAGATCAGCGAGCCCGCCGGCCCGCGCGCGAGCGTCATGGTCGGACGATCGAGCCGCGCCAGGGTGAAGCGCGCCCGACCGCTGGGCAGGCTCGCCAACGCCGCCTCAAGCCGCACCTCTTCGCAGACGAAGGCCGGCGCGCCGGCGCCGTCGGCGATCGACACGTTCTTCAGCCGCAGATAGGGGGTCGGCAGGAAGCGAATGTCGATCGGGCCGGCGACCACAACGCGCGCGCCGAGCGCCGCCGACAGTTCGGCTTCGATTTCGCCGCGATGGCGCGACCAGTCGATGAACCACGGCGCCGCTAGCGCCACGAAGAGCGCCACGACCAGCGCGAGGGCGATGGACGTGAGAAAGATGCGCACGAGATCGATCAATCGCCTGTCGTCGAGCTCGCGCCCGACCTCGGCAGATTAGACCACAAAATGGCGCGACAGTGGAGGCGCGACCTCAACGGGGCGAAGCCCGGCGACGTCCTGCCGATGCCGCTGAGGCCGGAAGCGTTGCGCATCGGCGCCGGCGGCGATGGCCGCAACACGCTCGCCGGCGCGGTCGAGGACGTCGCCTTCCTCGGCGCGGTGGCGCGCGTGCGGCTGGCGCAGACCGCGGCGATCGTCGACGCCTTCAACAGCGGCGCCGGCGAACTGCCGACGCGCGGCGCGCCGATCGTGGCCAATTACACCGGCGACGACCTGATTCCGCTGCAGCCGGCGTGGGCCGCGCGCCGGGCTGCAGCGGTCGCTGGCGGTGAAAGTTCGACGGTTGGCTCCGCCGGTTCAGATGGCCGGAAGCGGCCCACTGCGGTCATCGGGATTGTCGGTCGCAATGTCAGGCTTTGGCCGAGAGCGGACTGGCGGCCTTGGGCGATCGAAATGTCGAAGCGGACACCAGCTCCTGCATAGCGTCGTGGCAGCTCTCGACCCAAGCAAGGGCTTCTGCGAAGCGCGCCCAAATTTCCGTCGTTACATCGGTTGCCTCCTGATTCACTGTCGCCATTTAGAATCGGTGTCCACAAAACTCGCAGCAGCGCAGAGAGGCGCTTTCATTGAATTGTTCGCCGAGCCGGAAGGACTTCCAGTAACGCGCCTTTGCCGATCCTTAACTACGAAGCTCAGCTCGATGAATATTCACCGCTGGGTTTACGGGCCCTTAGGGCGCACAGCTTAAAAGTCGTGAACTTTTGGAATCTTATCGGTCGAAATGGCTGCCACGATCGCCGAAACGGAGGGACTGCCGTTGCGCGCAACTCCTGTAAAGCAGGCTGCGAAGGGGCCCTATTCAGAGGGCTTGGCTACGCTCGCAAAACTGGCGACCGAGTCTCATGACGTCATCATGGACGATCGCGACGCACCGATCGCCCAGCTGCAGGCGCAGCGCTATCAGGCCGTCTTAGACGCCATGGCGCAAGGCGTTTGCTTCTTCGACGCCGAGGATCGGGTGATCCTGAGCAATCGCCGCTTCGCAGAGATCTATCGGCTTGCGCCCGAGCAAATCCGTCCGGGCGCGACGCTGCGTGAGATCGTCGAGCTTCGCATCGCCGCCGGAACCTGGGCGACGGCCGCCGACGACTATCTATCGTTTTGCGTGTCGAACCATTTCGGCAAGGAAGCGATCGTCTGGATGACCGAGCTGCGAGACGGCCGGCTCATTCAAATGCGCCGCCAGCCGATGCCCGGCGGCGGCTGCGTCGTGACCCATGAGGACATTACCGAACTCAAAGCCGCGCGCGCCGCGGCCAACGAGCGCGTCTCGCTGCAAGCTCTGATCGACCGACTGCCCGACAACCTCTGGGTCAAGGACATGTATAGCCGCTTCGTCATCGCCAACCAAGCCACGGCGACCCGAATTGGCGTGGCGAGCCCCGCGGACCTGATCGGCAAGACTGACCTCGAACTTCTTCCGGCGGAGCTCGCGCAGAAATTCTTCGCGGACGAACAGCAGATCATTCGGACTGGGCAACCGATGGTCGACAAGGAGGAAATCGCCTGGGGCTTGAAGCAGGCGATATCGACGACGAAAGTGCCGCTGCGCAATGACCGTAACGAGATCTTCGGCGTAATCGGAGTCTCGCGCGACATCACCGAGCGCAAGCGGGCGTACGCCTTGCTCGACGGGCAGGCGCGAATCCTCAAAATGATCGCAATGGGCGCGCCGCTTGGAGACGTCCTCAAGCGTCTCGTTCTTCTCATTGAATCCCAATTTAGCGGGATCGTCGGTTCTGTCCTGCTGCTTGACGAAACGGGGACGCGATTGCAGTACGGGGCCGCGCCGAGCCTGCCGGCTATCTATGCCAAGGCCGTCGAGGGTCTGCCCATTGGTCCTGAAGCAGGCTCCAGCGGCACGGCCGCCTACCGCGGGAAACCCGTCGTCGTCGCCGATATCATGACCGACCCGCTGTGGAAGGATTACAGAGGTCTGGCGGCCGAATACGGGCTTCGTTCATGCTGGTCGACGCCGATCCTGTCGCATAAGGGCGAAATTCTCGGCACGTTCGCGACGTATTCGAAGCAATCACGCGAACCGACCGACGCCGAAATAAACCTCATCAATGTCGCGACCCGCATCGCCGGCATCGCGATCGAA
>CAZKHF010000050.1:0-12888 GCA_964552445.1 uncultured Bradyrhizobium sp.
GCGGGTCGTCGGCCGACTTCTTCGAGATCAGCACCACCTCGGCCTCGATCACGCCAGCGTTGCCGACCATGCCGCGGCCGGGCTCGATGATCGTCTCCGGAATGCGGTTGCCGAAATGCTTGCGCAGCGCGCGGAAGATCGTCTGGCCGTACATCCGCACGCTTGGCGTCGGCTTGAGGTAGCGAGTCGGGAAGCCGCCGCCGAGGTTGAGCATGGCGAGCTGGATTCCGCGCTCCGCCAGCTCGCGGAAGATCGCGGCGGAGGATTTCAGCGCGCCGTCCCAGACACGCGGATTGGGCTGCTGCGAGCCGACGTGGAACGACAGGCCGTGGGCGACCAGCCCTAGGCGATGCGCCCGCTCGAGCACCTGCGCCGCCATCTCCGGCGCGCAGCCAAACTTGCGCGACAGCGGCCATTCGGCGCCGGCGCAATCGCACAGGATGCGGCAGAACACCTTCGCGCCCGGGGCGGCGCGGGCGATCTTGTCCACCTCCGCCTCGCAGTCGACCGCGAACAGGCGCACGCCGAGCGCATAGGCGCGCGCCACGTCGCGCTCCTTCTTAATGGTGTTGCCGAAGCTGATGCGATCGGGCGTCGCGCCGGCGGCGAGGACCATCTCGATCTCGGCGATCGAGGCGGCGTCGAAGCACGAGCCGAGGCGCGCCAGCAGGTCGAGGATCTCGGGCGCCGGGTTGGCCTTGACGGCGTAGAACACGCGCGTGTCGGGCAGCGCCTTGGCGAAGCCGAGATAGTTGTCGCGCACGATCTCGAGGTCGACGACCAGGCGCGGCCCGTCGTCGCGATTGCGAGCGAGGAACTCGCGGATTCGATTGGTCATAAGCGGCATCCTCCGAGGCGCGGCTTTGCGACCACGCCCAGCGAAACGAGGGATCGGAGGCGATGCGTCGCACGGCCCGCGCGTTGGAGACGCGAACCGCCGTCGTTGACCCGCCGCCGCGACCGCTCGCGGCCCGGCTTAAGCGGCGGAGAGCCGCTCGGCCGACCCGCAAGGGCCAGATGCTGCGCCGTGGCCGCGCTTTTCGCTTGGGGCGAGCCCCGTCAGCGGAATTCACGACCATCGTTTGGAGGGGAAAATCCCTTCCGCACGCCCGGCAAGATAGACAAGCCTCTTCGGTGCGCCGGCCTTTGGAGAGCCGGCAGAGACGAAAAAGCCCGGTCCGTCGTTGCTTCAAGCCGCGTCCCCCGGTTGGAGCGGGGTGCGCCGGTTCGCCTCCGGCTGCCGGTCTTTCGCGGGCGGTTGACTGGCCTCTTGTCCAGATCCCCGCCGACCGACACGCGACCACAGGCACGTGCGTATTGGGCGAACGCTTATTTCGTCGAGTCGACGAAAATTGCAAGCGGTTTCTTGCCCCGCCAGAGCGATTTTTCCGTGTCGTCGCAAAAGCTTCGTCAACGCCGCGGCGCGGCGGCGGCGCGCCCGGCCGCGACCTTCCGCGTCCACGCGCGCCCTCGAGCCAATAAATCGTCAGGCGAAAGCATATCTCGGTTCGCCGAAACGCATGCGGCGACCGCATCCGATTTACACCAGAAAATAACAGGATATATCGAACGCTCGGCGCGCCGATACAAGCGGATAAGCCCTACACAAGAAAGCACAGAGCGGTCTTAGAAATCTTCTAAATGGGAAAACATTCTAAATTCCCCGCTGCGACTTGCGCCGGATGTTCCTCTTCGTTAACCATCGCGACCGCGACAGCGGGCTTTGACCCCGCCGGTCAGCGAGGACGGGATGACTGACGAGCGCGCCGCGCGCGGCTTTTCGCGCGCGGGAGAGAGCATTGGCGTCGGCGGGCGAGAAGCGCCGCCAAGCCGCCCGCGCGGCCGAACGCCGCCGCGATCACGCCGCCAAACCCGACTCGCTTGCGCCCGCGCGGCCATCGCCTCCCTGCTCGCCGATTCGCCGATGCGATCGAGTCCGCCGCCGGCGCCCGCACGAGCGCCGCGCGGCGCTCAACCGATAGGAGCGCGCCCATGACCCCGACCTTTCGCCTTTCCGTCATCGCCCTCGCCGCCGCCACCGCCTTTTGCGCCGCGACTGCGGCGAGGGCCGACGACGCCGCGCGCGTCCAGCTCTCGATCAAGGACCACAAGTTCGACCCCGCCGAGCCGACTGCGCCCGCCGGCAAGCCGATCGTCATCGCGCTCACGAACCTCGACCCGACGCCGGCCGAGTTGGAGAGCAAGCAGCTGCGAGTCGAGAAGGTGGTCGCCGGCGGCGGCGCGATCGTCGTCAACGTGCGCGCGCTGCCGCCCGGCCGCTACCGCTTCTTCGACGACTACCACGAGGCGACGACTTTCGGCTCCCTCGTCGTGCGGTGAAGGGGGAGCGCAGCGATGCTCGGCGCGTTGATCATCGTCTTCCGCGAGGCGATCGAAGCGGGAATCATCGTCGGAATCGTGCTGGCGGCGACGAAGGGCGCGCCGGGCAGCCGGCTGACGGCGGCGATCGGCGTCGCCGTCGGCGTCCTCGGCGCGAGCCTCGTCGCCGCCTTCGCCGGCGCGCTGGCCAATGCGCTGCAAGGAGTCGGCCAGGAGCTGTTCAACGCCGCCATCTTGAGCCTGGCGGTGGTCATGCTCGCCTGGCACAACCTGTGGATGGCGCGCCACGGCC
The DNA here is from genome assembly GCA_964552445.1 of uncultured Bradyrhizobium sp. Taxonomy (GTDB): domain Bacteria; phylum Pseudomonadota; class Alphaproteobacteria; order Rhizobiales; family Beijerinckiaceae; genus Roseiarcus. The sequence goes on from CAZKHF010000050.1 coordinate 2,633, forward strand.
GCGCGCTCGCCGCCGACGCGCGCCGGCTCGGCGAAGAAGTGAAGAGCGGCGCGCGCCCGCTGTTCGCGCTCGGCGTCGTCGTCGCGGTGGCGGTGATGCGCGAGGGCTCGGAGGTGGCGCTGTTCCTCTACGGCCTCATCGCCGCCGGCGGGACAACCTCGGCCGACCTGCTCCTCGGCTCGGCGCTCGGCCTCGCGGCGGGCGCGACGCTCAGCGCCGCGACCTATTTCGGCCTGGCGGCGATTCCCGCCCGTCGGCTGTTCGGCGTCACCAGCGCGCTGATCGCCTTCCTCGCCGCCGGGCTTTCCTCCCAGGCCGCCAATTTCCTGCAACAGGCGGGCGTCGCGCCCTGGTTCGCCGACGCCGCCTGGGACACCTCGGCGATCCTCTCCGACACGAGCCTGATCGGCCGCGTGCTGCACACGCTGGTCGGCTATTCCGACCAGCCCTCCGAGCTGCAAGCGCTGGTCTACGCCGCGACTCTGGCGGCGATCTTCGCGCTGTCGAGGACCTTCGCCCATCGCGCCCCCGCGCCGCGCCCGGCGCCGGCGGGCGAAATGTCGTAATTCGGCGATGGCGGCGGATTAGAGTCGAGCGTGTTCGCTTGCGCGCCGCTCGCCGCGGCGGCATGCTTCGCCGCCCGTCCTCTGTTCGGGAGATTCCGCATGCGCTTCGTTCGTCCGCTCGCCCTCGCCGCGAGCCTCGTCGTCCTCGCTCCGTTCGTCGCCACGCTCGCGCCCGCGCCGGCGCTCGCGCAGAGCGCGCCGGCGGCCGCGCCCGCCGAGCCGATCAAGCAGATGGCGCTGACCGGCGCCCAGATCGAGGGTTACATCGCCGCTGCGGCCGAGATCGAGCCGATCCTGTCCAAGGCCCCGCCGAGCCCGTCGGCCGCGCCCGATCCGAAGGTGATCGCTGAGATCGAGGCCATCGCCAAGAAGTACAAGTTCGCCTCCTACGCGGAGTACGACGATGTCGGCGCCAACATCGGCGTCGTCATGGACGGGATCGACCCGCAGACGAAGAAATACCTCGGCGCCGACGTCCTGCTGAAGAAGGAGGTCGCCGAGGTCGAGGCCGACGCGACGATGCCGGCGGAGGACAAAAAGGAGACGCTGACGGAGATGAACGAGGCGCTGAAGTCGATCGAGCCCGTCAAGTTCCCCGCCAACGTCGACCTCGTCATCCAGTACTATGACAAGATCTCCGCCGCCCTGGGCGATCAGCCGGCCAAGTAGCCGGCGCTCATCGGCCGGCCAGCGCCGCCGTCACCCGCGCGATGGCGTCGTCGCGCGCGTTCGCGTCGGTTCCGCTGTGCGCCGCGCCGGCGCCGTTCGCGGTATAGGCGAGCCCTTGGGCGACGTGGACCGCCAGGTCCGGGTGATCGAAGTCGTGGTAGGCGCCGGGATAGGTCACGATCTCGACCGGATCGCCTTTCGCCTTCGCCGCGGCGATCAGCGCCGCGCAGGGCGCGGCGGGCGTCCAGTCGTCCGCTTCGCCGATCAGCAGCAGGAGCGGCAGGCGGGAGCGCCAGCCGCCCTTCTGCAACAGCGCGCGGCAGCCGGGATAGAAGACGACGGCGCGCGCGAAGTCGACGCCCGCCGGGGCGCGGCGCGGCTCGACGGCGTAGAGCGTCGCCGAGCCGCCATTCGACCAGCCGACCAGCGCGATCGACCCGGCTTCGACGTCTGGCCGCGCGGCGAGAAATTTCAGCGCCGCTTCGGCGTCGTCGACGCGCTCGCGGCTCGCGCGCGCCGCGCGCTCTTTGACCCTGCACTGCGGCCCGAGGCCGCGCGAAGCGAAGCTGTCGGGGAACAGCGCGACCAGACCCGCCGCCGCCCAGCGCTCGCCCCAGTCGCGATGGCGCGCGCTTGGCAGCCCGTCGCGGCCGGCGAGGCCGGCGCAGCCGTGCAGCGCCACCACCGCGCGATGCGGGCCGGGCGTCGCCGGCTGATAGAGCCAGCCCGTCAGCGTCAGTCCGTCGGGGCCGGGAAAGTCGACCCGCCGCGGCTCGGCCGCGGCGGCGCCGGCGCCGATGAGCGCCGCGGCGGCGCATAAGACCGCCACGCCGCCCCTCATCGCCGCGCGTCGCCAGGCGTCGCGGCGGCGCGCTGGATGGCGCGGATCTGCGCCTTGAAATCGTCGGCCGGCGCGGCGAAGGCGCCTTCGATCGCCGCCGAGCCGACGGTGAAGCCCGCCGCGCCGCTCGCCGCCACGGCCGCGATGCGGCTTTCTCCGTCGATCGAGCCGGCGACGATCACCGGGCGATCGACCGCGCCGACGACCGCGCGCATCAGCGCCGGGACGTCGCCCGTCCAGCGATAGGCGAGCAGGTCGACCCCGGCGACGCCGTCGACGTCGACGATCGCCCGCGCGCTGTCGGCGATCTCCGCGATCGCGCCTTCGAGCAGGCTGGGGTGGCCGACGATGCGGCCGGGAAACGGCGCGTAGCGGATTCCGGCGCCGCTTGCGATCGGCGCCACCTCGCGCGCGCGCACGCCGCCGAGCAGCCAGTCGACGCCGAGGTCGGCCGCCGCCGCCGCGGAGGCGAGCTCGGCCTCGCGGTCGAGCGACACGACTTCGAAGAACGCCGTAGCGCCGCCGGCGCGGATCGCCGCCGCCAGCTCCTTCAGCGCGGCGCGCGGCAGGCCGACGTCCTTGAAGCCGATGTTGGCGACGCCGAGCTTAAGCGCGGCGTCGATCAGCGCGCGCGCTTCCGGCACCGTGCGGTCGGCCCGCGTCGCCATGAAGATGAAGCCGATCGACAGCGGCATGAAACCCTCACTTCATCAGCGGTCCCCACGACGGGTCGCTCGCGTAACCTGGCGTCGGCACCGGGAACTCGGCGTGGCCGAAAATGTCGGCCATGTAGATCTTTGGGCCGGATTCGCCGCCCGGATCGCGGAAGAACATGACGAACAGCCCGTTGGGGGCGAAGGTCGGGCCCTCGTTGTGGAAGCCCTCGGTGATGATGCGCTCGCCCGAGCCGTCCGGCTTCATCACCCCGATGGCGAACAGCTCGCCCTTCTGGCGGGTGAAGGCGATCAGGTCGCCCTTCGGCGACCACGCCGGCGTCGAATAGCGCCCCTCGCCGAACGAGATGCGGTTCGCCCCGCCGCCGCTGGCGCTCATCATATATATCTGCTGGACGCCGCCGCGGTCGGACTCGAAGACGATCTGGCTGCCGTCGGGCGAGTAGCAGGGCGAGGTGTCGATGGCGGAATCGTTGGTCAGCCGCGTCGTCGAGCGGCTGCCGACGTCCATGGCGTAGAGATTGGCCGACGAGCCGTCCGACAGCGACATCACCACCTGCCGCCCGTCGGGCGAGAAGCGCGGCGCGAAGGTCATGCCGGGAAAGCTGCCGAGCGGCGAGCGTTGGCCGGTCTCGAGGTCGAGCAGCGTCACCCTGGGGTCGGAGTCGCGAAACGACATGTAGGCGACCTCCTGCGCCGAAGGCGAGAAGCTCGGCGTCACCACGAGCTGGTCGCCGGTGGTGAGGTAGCGGACGTTCGCGCCGTCCATGTCCATCACCGCCAGCCGTTTGCGGCGTTTCTCCTTCGAGCCGGTCTCGTCGACGAACACGACGCGCGAATCGAAGAAGCCGGTCTCGCCAGTGACCCGCGAGAACACCGCGTCGGCGACGAGATGGCCGATTCGGCGCGCGTTGGCGGCGTCGGTCGAGTACTGCTGGCCGGCGACCTGAGCGCCGGAGGCGACGTCCCACAGGCGAAACTGCGCGGAGACTCGGCCGCCGCCCGACGCGCGGCCGGTCAGCACGAACTGCGCGTTGACGGTCTTCCAGGCGTCGAGGTTGGGCCGCGCGTCGGGATTGGTCACGCGTTCGGGAAAGACGGCGGGGTTGACCGGCAGCAGAAAAACCGAATGGCCGAGGTCGCTGAGCACGACGTCGCCGATTCGCGTCGACCCCTCGTCGTCGAGGAACGGCGTCACCGCGATGTTCACCGGCGTGAAGTTGGCGCCGGCGCGCACGTAGACGTCGCCGGCGGCCAGCGCTTTGCCCCAGGCGAGGGCGAGTGGCGCGCCCGCGGCGAGGGCGAGCGCGGAGCGGCGGGTGAAACGGAGAGGGAGGGTCATCGGCGGCGGTCTCATGCGTTGGCGGAGGTAGCGAAATTCATGCCGGCGGTCGATCGGTCGCCGGCCGGCCCAGCGCGCGCGCTGGTCGGCGGCGTGAAGTCGGCGGCGCGCCTCATCCCAGCGCGCTCTGCGGATCGAAATGCACGGTCTTGGTTCTCCATTGCTCGAAATAGGGCGCATATTCGGGCGGAACGCGCAACGGGTTGCATTTGAGCACCGCGCGCATCGCGCTTTCCGCGTGGGCGCGCCAGGCGGGATCGTTCGGCGGGTTCAAAAGCTCCGGCGTCGCGGCGAGCGTGCCGTCGGCATTGTACTCGACCCGCACCTGGGCGATGTAGCGCTCGCCTTCCGGCGCGGTCGGGGGCGGCGTCCAGCAGTTGAGGTAGGCCTCCTGCAGCCAGGCGTCGAGCGCCGCCGATTGCGACAGCGACATGCGCGGGGCGTTGTGGTCGGGCAGCCCTAGCGGCGTCGCCGCGCTGGTCGGCGTCGCGTCGGTCGCCTTGCCCTGGCCGATCAGCTTGGCGATCGCGTTGGGGTCGTAGGCCTTATGCGGCTTCGGCGGGTCGTCGGCCTTGGCCTTCTCCAGCAGCTTCGCCACCGCGTCGGGCCTGAACCGGTCCGGCGGCGGTTCTTTCGGCTTCGGCGGCGGCTGCGGCGTCTCCTCGGCGAGCGGGCTCGGCGGCGGAGGCGGCGTCGGCGTCGGCTTCGGCGGCGGCGTCGGATCGGGCTTCGGCGGCGGGGTCGGCGCAGGCGGCGGCGGGACGTCGGCCGTCTTCAGCTCCGGCGGCGGCTCAGGCGGCGTCGGAGCGGGCGGCGGCTCCGCCACGGCCTGGCGCGTCGTCGGCTCGGCGGGAGGCGTCTCGGCGAGCTTGGCGTCGCGCTCGCCCTTCATGATCTCGTTGAACTGCGTCTGGGTGACGGCGTCGACCGGGACGGACTCGGACGAGCCGTCGAATTCGGGGGCGGAGACGAAACCGAAAACGAGAACGCCGAGCAGCGCGGCGTGCAGCGCGCCCGAAACGTAAAGCCCGGTTTTCGACGGCTGATCGCTCACGCGAAGCCTCGTCTCACCGTTTGTCCGTTTCCGTGACCAGCGCCACCTTCTTGTAGCCGGCCGCGGTCACCGCGCCGATGATCTCGGCGACCCGGCCGTAGGGCACCACCTTCGAGGCGCGCAGGTAGATGCGTTGCTCGGCGTCGTCCTTGTTCGCCAGCGCCTGCAGCTTGCCGACGAGGTCGGCGTCGGCGATCGGCTGATCCATCAGGAACAGTTGGCCCTGATCGTTGAGGGCGATGGCGATCGGCTTCTGCTCGACGTTGAGCGCGTTGGCCTTGGCCTGCGGCAGGTCGATGGGGACGCCGGCGGTGAGCAGCGGCGCGGCGACCATGAAGATGATCAACAGCACCAGCATGACGTCGATGAACGGCGTCATGTTGATGTCGGCCATCGCCCCGTAGCGCGGCACGCCGCGCCGCCCGCGCCCGTTCTTGCGCCCGCCGTTGAGGACCGTCACCGCCATTCGCGCGCCGCCCTTTCGCTTTCCACGCCGCCGCTCAGGCCGCCTTGTCGTTCGCCAGGTGGGTGTCGATCTGACGCGACAGGATGGAGGAGAATTCGTCGGCGAAGCTCTCCATGCGCGCCTGCGCGCGCGCCACGTCGCCCTGCAGCTTGTTGTAGGCGATCAGCGCGGGAATGGCGGCGAAGAGGCCGATCGCGGTCGCCAGCAGCGCCTCGGCGATGCCGGGCGCGACGACGGCGAGCGAAGTGTTCTTGGAGGCGGCGATCGAGCGGAACGAGGTCATGATGCCCCACACCGTGCCGAACAGGCCGACAAAGGGGCTCGCCGAAGCGACGCTGGCGAGAAACAGCAGGTTCGATTCGAGCCGTTCGACCTCGCGCGCGATCGACACGTCGAGCACCTTGTCGAGGCGCGCGTGCAGGCCGCGGAAGGAGGCGCTAGGGGTCTGAAAAGAGCGCTTCCATTCGCGCATCGCCGAGACGAACAGGCTCGCCGCGCCGGTATTCGGTCGCTGCGACAGCGCGCCATAAAGCTCTTCCAGCGATTGGCCCGACCAGAACACCTGCTCGAAGTGCTCCATCGCCCGTCGGAACTTGGAGAACAGGATGGTTTTATTAACGATAATCGACCAGCTCCAGAACGAAGCGGCGAGCAGACCCATCATGACGAACTTGACGACGATGTGCGCTGACCAGAACATCGACAGCAGCGAGGCCTGGGGATCGACGGCGACGGTCGCGGCGGCGTCGGTGGCGTTCATGATCGCGATTGCCTTTCAAAAACGGGACGGGTCGGCGCGACGCGCGGGCCGGACGGGGGTCGGCGCGATGGGGGCGGGTCTGCGCCGTAAATCGGCCGAAACTTGGGCCTCTCGCCCCCCGCCGCGGCGCGGCGAGCGATCGCGGCGAGAGCCGGCGTTGCGGTCAAGGCCTTGTCGTCTCCAATGAAATTCGTCCACACGGGTCGTCTCGCGCCGGCCGGCCCGGCGCGCACTCTAACGGTTCAGCTAAAACGCCGATAGGGTTAATCCCGAGTTATCGCGGTGACACGCCCTGGACAATTGTCTCCGCGAGTATTGCTTTTTTCAGCGGTTTGGATTTCAGATTAGACCTGGGTTCAAGTCGAGTCGTCGGCGATCGGCGGGGAATCGCGCCGGCTGGATTGGGCTCGTCAACCTTGAAGGCTCTCATGAAGCGACCCCACTCCACATTCGTCGTCGAGGTCCGCAAGCAGCGGCGACCGACGAACGGAAACGGCAAATCGTGGCTGACGGAGCCACGGTTCGCCGACTCGATCGCGGAAGCCGCCCCCGCGTCCGAGCCGCTCGCGCGCTTGGAGACGCCGCCGTCCCCGCCCGCGGCGAGCGGACCTGAAACGACGCCGGCGCGGCCGACCGGCCGGATTCTCCCCAGCCTGATCGACCTCGCGCCGACCGATCTTTCCGCCGAGGACGCCGCGCCGTCGCGGCGCGGGCGCGGGCGTCTCGGCGGCGCGTCGAAAGCGCGCAAGGCGACGCGCCAAGCGCGGCGCGAGGCCGAGCTGGCGAACGTTCCCGCCGCAGTGGAGGACGAGGTCGCGCTCGACGCCACGGCGGCCGCAGCGCGCGCAAGCGCCGCCCTCGAAGCCAGCGCGACGACGCCGGCCGGCGAGGACGCCGAAGCGACGCGCGCCGATCGGCATCGCCGCGTGATGGAGCGCTACGTGTTCGGCCCCGCACAGAAGTCCGGACAACGCTGGAAGCGGCGTCTGCTCGAACGGCGCCAGTAAGCGCGCGCGGTCATCCCCGTTTCAGCGCGACGCCGCGGCCCGCCAACGGCGACGCGGCGAGGTTGCGTTGCGCCCTGGCGAGCGCGTCGAGCGCCGCGAGCGTTTCCGCGCGCCAAGGCGCGGGTCGCGCGCCCCCGCCGCCCCGCTCGATCGAGCGCAGCAGCTGCTCGCTCGCGGCGACGCGCGCGCGCTCGCCTCCCGCCCGCATGTCGAACCACAGGCGCATGCGCTCGGCGTCGTGCTCGAGCAGGTGACAGTCGACGAAAAGCGCCTCGCCCTCGCCCGCCGCCGCGAAACAGTGAAGCATCGCCTGCTCGGTGACCAGCCGACATCCGCTCGCCCGGCGTTGGGCGGCGTCGAGGCCGATGCGGTCCATCAACGCGTCGAGCGCGCGGCTGAACACCAGCGCGTAGGCGGCGTCGCTCATCTCGCCGTCGTGGCCAATCCACTCGGCGGCGACCTGCGTCTCATAGACGGACAACGGCTCGTTGCTGCGCATGACGTCCTCCCCCGATCGGGACCGTCGGGCGCGCCCACGGCCCTCGGCGCGGCATTTCAGCACGTCGTTGGGCGCGCCGGCAAGACGATCCCGTCGCGCCCCCGCGGCCCGCGGGACTTTGCCGGAAGGAAACGCCTCGCCTGCGGCGGGCCGAATGGCGTAGAAGGGCGCGACGAGCCGCAAGCGGGAGAGCCAGCGAACGCATGACGACCGACGACGACGAAGCCGACCGCTTTTCCGCCCGCGCGCGCCGCTACGCCAATCTCGGCGTCAGCGCCGGGGCGCTGGCGGCGCGAATCGGCGCGCGGCGGCTGATCGGCGGCGATCGCTCCGACGAAGGGCGCGCGCTCGCCGGCGCGCTCGGCGCGCTTAAGGGACCGATGATGAAGGTCGCGCAGATGATGGCGACCGTGCCCGACGCGCTGCCCGCCGACTACGCCGACGCGATGATCCGCCTGCAGTCGCAGGCGCCGCCGATGGGGCCCGCCTTCGCCCGCCGCCGCATGCAGGCGGAGCTCGGCCCCGACTGGCGCGCGCGCTTCGCCGAGTTCGACCCCGTCCCCGCCGCCGCCGCGTCGCTCGGCCAGGTGCACCGGGCGAAGAGCCTTTCCGGCGTCGCGCTCGCCTGCAAGCTGCAATATCCCGACATGGCCTCGGCGGTCGAAGTCGACCTGTCGCAGCTCGATCTCATCTTCTCGCTGCATCGCCGCCTGGGGCCGACCATCGACACGCGCGAGGTCGCCGAGGAGATCCGCGCGCGCATCCGCGAGGAGCTCGACTATGTGCGCGAGGCCAAGCTCGCCCGCCTCTTCCGCCTGATGCTCGCCGACCGCCCGCGCGTGCGCGCCCCCGAGCCGTTCGCCGAGCTGTCGACGCGACGGCTGTTGACGATGGAATGGCTGGAGGGCGAGCCGCTCACGGCCTTCGTCCGCGCCGCCGCGCCGGCGCGCAACGCCATCGCGCTGATGCTGTTCGAGGCGTGGTGGCGGCCGTTCCTGCGCTTTGGCGTCATCCACGGCGACGCCCATCTCGGCAACTACAGCGTCGTCGCCCAAGGCGAAGGCGAGGCGTGGGCCATCGAGGGGGTCAACCTGTTCGACTTCGGCTGCGTCCGCGTCTTCCCGCCCGCCTTCGTCGGCGGCGTCGTCGAGCTCTATCGCGCGCTCCTCGCCGGCGACGAGGCGCGCGTGGTGCGCGCCTACGAGGCGCTCGGTTTCGCGCGGCTGTCGCGCGCGGCGATCGGCGCGCTCAACCTCTGGGCGCGCTTCCTCTGCGGGCCGGTGATGGACGACCGCGCGCGCACCGTCGCCGATGGGATCGAGCCCGGCGAATACGGCCGGCGCGAGCTGGCGACGGTGACGCGCGCGTTGCGGGAGGACGGCGGCGGCCTGAAGGCGCCCGGCGAGTTCGTCTTCATGGACCGGGCGGTGGTCGGTCTCGGCGCCGCCTTCTTGAGGCTCGGCGCGGAGCTCAACTTCCACCGGCTGTTCGAGGAGACGATCGACGGCTTCGACGTCGGCGCGCTGGCGCGCCGCCAAGCCGAGGCGCTGGCGAGGGCGGACCTCGCCTAGCGCTCAAGGCGAAGCGCGGCCTGCGAGAGCCGGCTTACTGGCAGATGTCGACCCAGCGGCGGCCGACGTAGCGGCCCCAGTGGTCATAGACCGGCTGATACGACGTGCACGAATCCGGGCCCGGGCCGTAGTCGTAGGCGGGCGGCGGATAAGCCTGCGATTGCGAAGCGATCGCCGCGCCCGCGGCGAGGCCGAGGATGCCGAAGCCGACCGCCGGGCCCCACCAGCCGCCGTGCCAATGACCGCCGCCGTAATAACCGTGATGCCACATGGGGCCGCCGGGGCCGCCCGGACCCGGTCCGGGGGGGCCGGCGAAGGCCGCCGACGACGTGGCTCCTGCGGCGCCGACGCCGAGAAGCAGCGCCGTCAGCGCGACGGCGACCGGCTTTTTCAACATTGCGCGCATGATAAACCTCCAAATCTCCACGCCTTGCGACGCGACCCGCGAGGCGTCTCGCTGGGAATATAGTTTTCCCGAAGTCGCGATCATCCTCGCCGCGCAAGTCGGCGTCGGTTTGCCCGAAAAGCGGCGAGCCGGCGCCAAACGGGCTCGCTGCGTCAAATTATCGCGATCGGCGCGTACTTTTATGAACGTTCGTTCAGCTTGCGCCGCCGTTGAGGCCGTCGTCGGCGTGAGGCGCGCGCGGCCTCACGCCCACGCTTCGATGTCGATCGGCCGCCGGCGGGCGCCCCAATGGCCGGGGGCAGGCGAGAAACGGCCGGCGAGCGGCGCGCCGCAGCGTCGGCAGGCGCCTGACGCGTCGAGCCAATAGGCGGTCAGCGCGTAGCCGTCGCGGCCGATCAGCG
>CAZKHF010000051.1:0-12763 GCA_964552445.1 uncultured Bradyrhizobium sp.
CCAGCGGCGGATAGCCGGCGAGCTGGCGCTCGACCTCGGCGAGCGCGGCGGCGTCCGAGTAGACCGGCGCCTGCGCGATCGGTTTGGTTCTCCAGCTGTCCGGCGTCCAGCGGCTAGGAGGCATGGCATCAGGCCTTTGACTCAGCACTTCCTGCGCGCCGCGGCCGGCCCAAGGCCGCCCGCGAGCGAGCGCCGTCTATATAGGATCGGGAGCGCGTTGGCGATACGGCGGTTTTGCGGCCGCCGGCGCTCAGGCGGCTGGCGCGGCGCGCGCGCCGCGGGCGCTGCGCCATTCGGCGAAGCGCTGCAGGAGGACGAACAACGACGGCGTGAACAGCACCGCCAGGCAGGTCGAGGCGAGCATCCCCGAGAACACGGTGACGCCGATCGAGGCGCGCGCGTTGGCGCCGGCGCCGGTCGCCAGCACCAGCGGGACCACGCCGAGGATGAAGGCGAGCGACGTCATCACGATGGGGCGGAAGCGGGCGCGCGCCGCCTCCACCGCTGCCTCGGCGACCGGCCGCCCCTGCGCGCGCAGCTCGCGCGCCACCTCGACGATCAGGATCGCGTTCTTGGCCGATAGCGCGATCAACAGCACCAGCCCGATCTGGATGTAGAGGTTGTTGTCGAGGCCGAGCCAGCTCAGCGCCAGCGCCGGCCCGACCAGCGACACCGGCACTGCGAAGATCACCGCCAGCGGCAGGATCCAGCTCTCGTACTGGCCGGCCAGCACCAGGTAGACCAGCAGCAGCGCCATCGCGAACACGGCGTACATCTGGTTGCCGACCAACTTTTCCTGATACGACATCGCGGTCCAGTCGTAACCAACGCGCGGCGGCATGGTGCGGAGCGCGATCTCCTCCATCAGCCGCTCCGCCTGGCCGGTCGAATAGCCGCGCGCCGGCATGCCGACGATTCCCGCCGTGGGGTGGAGGTTGTAGAGGCTGATCAGCGACGGGCCGACCGTCGCCGCGACGTCGACGACGGCGCCGAGCGGAACCATCTTGCCGACGGCGCTGCGGACCCACAGGCCGCGGATGTCCTCGGGCCTCAGTCGGAAGGGCCAATCGGCCTGCACGAACACCTTGAAGGTGCGTCCGAACTTGGTGAACTGGTTGACGTAGGTCGACCCGAGATAGCCGGCGAGGGCGGAAAACGCCTGGTCGACGCCCACTTGCATCGACTGCGCCTTCACTCGGTCGACGTCGACGGCGTATTGCGGCGAGGCGGCGCGGAACGACGAACTGACGAAGCCGATCGTCGATTGCGCGCCGGCGCCGGCGAGGATGGCGTCGACCACGCGCTGCAGCTTGGCGAAGTCGAGACTGTTGTCGAGCATCTCGATTTGCATCGAGAAGCCGGCGGCGGAACCGATGCCTTGGATCGGCGGCGGCGGCAGCACGCGCACGCTCGCTTCCTCCACCGGGGCGACGGCGCGGCCGAGGCTCTGCAGCATCGGCAGCAGGCTGAGCTTCTTGCCGCGCTCCGCCCAGTCCTTGAGAATAATGTAGGCGACGCCGGCGTTGGCGAGCGAGGCGTTGCCGTCGAGCGCCGACATGCCGGCGATGGTGACGACCTTGTCGACGCCGGGCGTCTTGCTCACCAACGCCTGCACCCGGTCGAGCGTCTGCTGCGTGCGATCGAGCGAGGCGCCGTCGGGCAGTTGCACCGTCGCCAACATGTAGCCCTGGTCCTCGATCGGGATGAAGCCGGTCGGGATATGAGCGAAGGCGTAAAGCGCGCCGGCGGCGATCGCCAGCGCGACCGCGGCCATCGCGCCCGCGTGGCGCGTCAGCCGCGCCATCAGGGCCGCATACGCCCGCTCGAGCCGCACGTAGCCGGCGTCGAAGCCGCGGCAGAGGAAGTTGCGCTTCTCGACCGGAACCGACGGCCTCAGCCATAGCGCGCATTGGGTCGGCTTCAGCGTCGCGGCGTTGATCGCGCTGATTAGCGCCGTCGAAGCGATCACCAGCGCGAACTGGGCGTACATGCGCCCGGTCAGGCCGGGCAGGAACGCCGCCGGCAGGAACACCGACAACAAAACCAGCGTGATGCCGACGATCGGGCCCATCAGCGCCCCCATCGCCGCGATCGCCGCCTCCCGGCCGGTCATCCCCTGGTCCATGTTGTGGGCCGCGCCCTCGACGACGATGATCGCGTCGTCGACGACGATGCCGATCGCCAGCACGATGGCGAACAGGGTGGCGAAATTGACCGTGAACCCGAGCGCCGCCATCGCCGCGAAGGCGCCGATGATGGTGACCGGCACCGTGGTCGCCGGAACCAGCATCGCGCGCCAATCCTGCAGGAAGATCAGGATCACCGCCAGCACCAGGATCGCCGCTTCGACCAGCGTCTTGTAGACCTCGTCGATCGAGGCCTTCACGAACGTCGTCGTGTCGAAGGGAATGTCGTAGACGAGGCCCTGGGGAAAGCTCTTGGCGAGCTCGGTTATCCGCGCCTTCACCTCGCTGGCGACGCCGAGGGCGTTGGCGCCGGGCGAAAGGAAGATGGCGAGGCCGGCCGCCGGCTTGCCGTCGAGCGCGAAGATCTGTCCGTAGGTCTGGGCGCCGAGCTCGACGCGGCCGACGTCGCGGATGCGGGTGATCTGGCCGTTGGCGCCGACCTTGACGATGACGTCGGCGAACTCGGCGGGATCGTCGAGCTGGCCGGCGACGTCGAGCGTGTACTGGAACGCCGTCCCTTTCGGCGCCGGGGGCGCGCCGATCTGGCCGGGCGTCGCCTGCTCGTTCTGCTGCTGCAGGCTGGCGACGACGTCCTGCACGTTGAGGCCGCGCGCCTGCATCTTGTCGGGATCGAGCCACACCCGCATCGCGTAGGCGCCCGCGCCGAACACGTTGACGTTGCCGACGCCCGGCAGGCGGGAGATGTCGTCCTTGAGGTTGATGGTGGCGTAATTGGCGAGATAAAGGCTGTTGAAGCGCGCGTCGGGCGAGGAGAGCGCGACGATCTGCAGAATCGAGGTCGACGTCTTCTGCACCGTCACGCCCTGGGCCTGCACCGCCTGGGGCAGCGACGACAGCGCGCTCGCCACCCGGTTCTGCACCAGCACCTGCGCGAAGTTGACGTCGGTGCCGATCTTGAACGTCACCGTCAGCGTGTAGGCGCCGTCGGCGGAGGCGTAGGACTGCATGTACAGCATGCCCTCGACGCCGTTGACCTGCTGCTCGATCGGCAGCGCGACGGTGTTGATCAGGGTCTGCGGGCTGGCGCCGGCGTAGCGCGTGGTCACCTGGACCGTCGGCGGCGTCACCTCGGGATATTGCGCGACCGGCAGACTGAACATCGCCGCAGCGCCGATCACCACGATCAGCACCGCGATCACGTTCGACAGAACGGGCCGCTCGATGAAGAATTTCGAGAACATTTGCGGCGCGCTACTTTGCGCCGGCGTCGGCGGGCGACGCGGCGGCGGGCGGGGCGGGTTTCGGCGTCACTTTCTGGCCCGGGATCGCGCGCTGAACCCCGTCGACGATCACCTGGTCGTCGGCCTCGATTCCCTTCTCGATCACCCGCAGCGCGCCTTCGAGCGGGCCGATCTCGACCGGGCGCTGCTCGACGACGCCGTCCTGGCGGACGACCAGCAGATAACGGCCGCTCTGGTCGCTCCCGAGCGCGGCGTCGGGCGCTAGCAGCGCGTTCGGCTCGTGGTCGACCGGCACGCGCACGCGCACGAACATGCCTGGCAGCAGCGCGCGGTCGGCGTTGGCGAAGATCGCCCGCGCGGTCAGCGCGCCGGTCGATTGGTCGACGGCCGGCGAAGCGTAGTCGAGCGCGCCGCGACGCGGATAGCCGTTTTCGTTCTGCAGGCCGATCTCGACCGGAACCTTCGACAGATCCGTCACGGTGATCCCGCGCCGCCGCATCTCGGCGCGAATGCGCAGCACGTCGCGCTCGCTGACGCTGAAGTTCACGTAGATCGGGTCGAGCTGCACGATGGTGGCGAGCGTCGCCGGCGAACCGGTGGCCCCGACGTAGTCGCCGACCGAGACCTGGCGGGCGGTGACGATGCCGTCGAACGGCGCCGCCACATGGGCGTAGTCGACGTTGATCGCCGCGAGCTTGGTGTTGACCTGGGCTTGCTGCAGCGCGCTCTGCGCGTTGTCGCGGGTGGCGGTGGCGCTGTCGAGGGTCGCCTTCGACACCGAGGCGCTGGCGACGAGCTTGGACTGGCGGTCGTAATCGAGCTGCGCCTGCGTCAGCGTGGCCTGGGCGGCCGCTTCGGCGGCCTGCGCCTGCTGCAGCTTGAGGTCGTAAGGGCCGGGCTCGATGACGAACAGCGCCTTGCCTTTCTCGACCCGGTCGCCGTCCTGATAGTTGACGCTGTCGACGAAGCCGGGCACGCGCGCGACCAGATCGGCCGAGTTGACAGCGGCGCAGTTGCCAGTGGCTTCGAGATAATCGGTGACGTCGCGCGCGATCGGCTTGGCGGTCGTCACCTCGGGCGGCGGCGGCGCGACGTAGACGTTCTTCTGCTCGCAACCGGGCAATGTCGCCAGCGCCGCCAAGGCGGCCACGATCGCCAGCCCCGCAGGCGCTCGACGGTCGTGCGCGCCGTCCGCGCCGCCTCCCGGGTTTGGGCCGGCAGGGGTTCCAATTTCGCCGGCCATCAGTGCGTTCCTCAGTTGCATCCGCGCCCCGCGCTGACCCCGCCTGCGACGCACGCGCCACGACATCGGATTCAGCGCGAGGGAAAGCGCGCTTCGCCGACGCTTCATTGCGCTGTCGTTTAGCACTCGATCGCGACGTTGTCTTCGGCAGCGTCGTCCTCATGGGATGTCGCGCTCTCCGCGAGAGCGCAAGCCGCAGCATGAAGAACGTGTTGCGCTTTTCGCAAGACCTGTCTTTCTAGGGTGTTGTCCGTCGTCTGCGGCTTGGGTTCGAAGTGAAAACCGACAGCGACGTTGGCGTTCAACGCATTCGACCGCAGATTGACGCTGGCCCAGCTTCCTCTAAGATAGCACCGCTTTCCAACGAACGTAAAAGACATCGCCGGCTCCTCGTCCCGCGCCAGGATCACTTGAAATTCATCGTTGGAAACAGTTCTCTCTCAACCGCCGATTCGGCGATGTCCCTGATCCACTGGCGGCGACGGGAGAGCCAAAGACGGCGGCTGCGATCGTCGCGATTCCCGCTCGCTGAGGCTCGTCTCCGGGATGTCACTGAGGCTCGCCGCGGGGCTGGCGTCCATTCGCGCTTGGCGCCGCGTCGCGCGGGCCGTCGGCCGCGGCGCGGGCCGCCCGTTTTGCGTTCCGGGCCTGCGCCGGCGGAGGCGACGATTTCGTCGGTCATTGCTTCTTCCTCGACTGCGTCGGGTTCACCTATGCCGGCGAATCGCCGGCGATGGACGCAAGCCGCTCGCTTCGCCTGGGGGAGGGAGGGCGCTTGGCGAGCGGCTTACGCCGCCTCGCCGCGCCCCGGGGAGGGGGCGGCGAGAGTATTGTCCTCAGCGGAAATAGTAAAAGACGCCAGGGGTATAAACGACGGGTCGGCTTCCATAGACAACGGCCGGCTCCGGCCCGTACGCGAGCGGCGGTCCGGCCGCGGATGCGAGACGCGATCCGGCGGCTGTGTCGCCTGTCGCCAGTCCGGCCGCCGCGCCCGTCGCGGCGGCGCCGATCGCCTGGCCGTCGTCTCCTCCGGCGGTCCACCCCGCCGCATGAGCCGGATAGGCGAGCGCCGTCGCGATGCCGATCGTCAGAACCACGGCGCGGATTCGCTTGGCGGTCATCGCAAATGCTCCTCGTCTTGCGACGCTTACACGTCGCCGAACAGCTGCGGCCCGGCGGCGAGCGTTTCTCAAGCGCCGAACGGGTCTTCACAAGACCGCGGGCAGACAAAGCGCGTCCGCGCCGCGCCGAACATCCTACGACTGCCAATCCAAACGTGTTTTAAGAGATGTTAAAACTTGTTTCTGGAACCGTTCCAATTTCTGAACTGCGCACTACAAGCTGGTCGCTCCGCCCCGGCAATAACAAAAAACATTTCTGTCGCTGACAGACCGGTGGCGCTTGGCGAGAATGTCGAGAAGTGCGATTTGAGGCGCAGTCCGATGTTCGATGTTGAGCCAATGCCGTCCGCCCACTCTCCCTCCGTCGAAGGTCCCGCGCGGATCTTGCTCGTCGAGGACGACGCAGCGATCTCTCAGATGCTGAAGGAGGTCTTGTCGGAAAGTGGGTTCGCGCCGTACGCGGCGGGGTCGGCGACGGAGATGGATCGCCTGCTCGAGAAGCAGGGGGTCGACCTGATCGTCCTCGACGTCATGCTGCCAGGCGAAGACGGCTTCAGCATCTGCCGACGCCTCCGAGCGGCTTCCAGCGTGCCGATCATCATGCTGACGGCCCTTGGCGAGGACGTCGACAAGATCGTCGGGCTCGAAATCGGAGCGGACGATTACGTTGCAAAACCCTTCAATTCACGAGAGCTGGTCGCCCGAATTCGGGCCGTGCTGCGGCGCGCCAAGCTCGCCAAGGAGGAGCCGGGCGAACGGACGCCGCCGTTCCGCTTCGCCGGATGGCGCGTCGATCCCGTGGAGCGTCAACTCTATAGCCCCGAGGGCGCGCGGGTGACGACGACCAGCGCGGAATTCGACCTGCTGTTGGCCTTTTGCCAGAATCCGGGACGAATTCTGTCGCGCGAGCAACTTCTCGAACTGACGCACAGCGGCGTCGCCGGACCGATCGAGCGCACCGTCGACGTCCACATCAGTCGCATCCGCCAGAAGATCGAGCCCGATCCGCGAGACCCGACCTTGATCAAAACCGTCCGTCTCGGCGGCTACGTCTTTACCCCCGCGGTGGAGCAAGAATGACACGGTGGAGCAATATGATGCGATTCCTTCGCCATTTTCTGCCGCAATCCATCGTCGGGCAAATCACCGGCGTCATCGTCGCCGCCGCGTTGTTGGGCGTCGGCCTGACGTCAGCCGTGTTCGTGCTTTTCTTCGAAAGGGAAAGCCGCGCCAACGCCGACCTCATCGCCGCGGCCCAGGCGGCTCGCATCGCCGCGATCGTCAAGCAGGCTGAAACTGACTCATCCTCGCCCGAGCTCACGCGAATGATGAGCGCTGTGCGGTGGGTAGGGATGGATGTCGAGAAAGTTGAGATCGCCCGCCTGGCGCCTGCGCCGACCGCCGATCCCGCCTCTTCGACATTTCTGAATTCAATTTTGAAGACTTTGAAGGAGACTTGGCGTATAACTCCGCTAACGGGAGCGAAATATCCAGCAGGTAAAGACGCGTTAACTTTCAAGGTATCAGATAATAGCGCCATCGTTGTAAAGGATATAAGCAAAAGAATGCTTGTAGAATTGGTGTTTGTGCCGATGATTTATGCCTTTAGTAGTATTACGCTTATCATGTTGTTTTTTTCTGTATACGGCGTCCGTTGGATAACCTCTCCTCTATCAGCGGTGGCGGCGGCGGCCCATTCGTTCGCACGCTCGCCTGCAGAACCTATAATGGTGAGCGAAGAGGGCCCCCGAGAGATCGCCGAACTCGCCGCGGTTCTGAACGACACGGCGAGACGCGTCCATTCACTGATGGATGAGCGAACGCGCATGCTCGCTGCGATCAGTCATGATCTGCGCACCCCGCTCACGCGATTGCGCCTGCGCGCCGAGCGGCTCGGCGACGCCAAGACGCGCGACAGCATGCTGGACGACATCACCGCCATCAGCGACATGTTGAACCAGACGCTCGCGTTCATGCGCAACGGCGACCGCCAGGAACCCGTGCGCCTCGTCGATCTGTCGAGCCTGCTGCAGACGATCTGCGCCCAGTTCGCCGACGTCGGTCATTCGGTTTCCTACCAGGGCCCCGGACGATTCGCATTCGCCTGCCGCGCGCGCGCCTTGACCCGCGCGGTGACGAACATCGTCGACAATGGCGTCAAGAATGGAACCTTCGTCACGGTGACCCTGCAAGCTCTGGAGGGCGACGCGGCGCAAATCGAAATCTCGGATGACGGCCCGGGAATTCCCGTCGCGATCCAGGGCAAAGTTTTTGACACCTTCTTCAAGGGCGACAGCGCTCGACCTTCTTCGAGGACTGGCGGTTTCGGCCTTGGCCTGTCGATCGCGCGGGACATTGTCAGAAAGCACGGAGGCGAGATTTCTTTGTCGAACCATGAGCCTCATGGACTTAAGGTTCGAATGGCGCTCAAAGCTGGCTGCGCTGAGTCTCCCCCTGCGACCGCAGGACCAGCGGACCCAAACCACAGCAATAACGCTTGACATTGCTTGGAACGCTTTGGCCGCTTTGAAGGTTATGATTTGTTCCCTTCATATTCGCGCGCCGCGTGCGATCGTTCTGCCTTTGCTACGCATATCGACCCCGGCGCGGCGGCCTCCGCCTGGAAGCGTGACGCGCCCGCCGAGGCGCAGACCGTTTGCGCCCGAGCGGAAGCATCCTTCGCCGTTTGCAGGCGAACGGGGAACATTTGTCGCCTGAGCGCAGGTCCGTCAACGACGAGGCGGCGGCGAGGCGAGGCGGAGTGGCGGGCGCCGGATCAAATGAGCTCGCGGCCGTGAGGCGAGAAACGGCGTCCGATCGCCCGGCGATGAAACAGCCCACCCGCGCGACCGCCGTCGCCTTCGGGGGAGGCGAGCCGATCAAAGTCGAAATGTCGCAGCGCTGAGTGGCGGAGCATTTTCGGGTCGGCGCCTCCAGCGCCATCCGCTGGGCGGCGCAAGCCGAGACGACCGGCGAGCTGCAGCCGACGCCGCAGGGGGCGGCCGACGTCCAGCGACATTCGGAACTGACCCCGCTGATTGTCTTCGTCTGTTTCAGCGGCGCCGGCGGGGGGCTTGTCCAGGCAGTCCGCAGGAGGGACGCGCGCCGCGGAGCGACCGCGAGAGTCTGGCGCGGCGGCGTCGATTTGAAGTGGGCGGCGCACGAGCGCTTCAGTTCGCGTTCGGAGAACCGCGCCTGCCGAGACCAGCGCGTCGGAAGGCCGATGGGCCGTTTCGGTGTTTTCCCGATAATCCGTCGCCCAAGGACTTCTGAAACGAGTTATGCCGCCGCAGCTCGCCTGCGGCGGCATTCTCGGCGCCGGCCCGACAAGGGCCGGCGTTCGGTTGGATTCGCAGAACCGATCACTTCTTCAGTGCCGGCAGGACAATGGTCTGATCCGCAGCGACGGGAGCCGCATAAGCGCTGGCCGGATTCGTGATGCCGAGGTAGTCGGGGGTCGGGCCGGCGAACGCCTGAGCGGCGCTGAGCGCGAGAACGAGGGCGGAGGTCATGATCGCAAACGTACGCATTTTTATCTCCATAGTGAGGGTTTAGTTCCGTAGTCGGTATTTATTCGCTGGTTTGTTCCAACGCGATCGGAACATAGCCTTGGTGACGAATAACGTGGGTTTAGAGATGTTAAGAGATATTGTCGCATCGCGGGTCCGACGATTCTTGGCTTGGCGACAAAGGCCATGCGGTCGAATTTCAGTTGACCTCCGCCGAAGCGCCACGAAGGTTAGGTCACGCCATCGACTGAGCGCTTCGCGCCCGCCGCGCGCCCGGCCGATTGGCCTGCTGGCCGGCTGAGCCGGCGTTTCGACTCAGCAACGAAGACCACCCCCTGGAGATCGGCTAAGCTCCGATGGCGCGCCGCGCGCCGGACCGGACTGGGCCGGGAAAGCGGGCGTCGACGTCGCGCTTTCGCTCGGCCAGCCGCTCGGCGACGATGCGCGCCATGGCCCTGTTCGTCGCGTGGTCATCTTCAAGCCAACAAGCGTTGGGCAAGGACGACCGCGTCGACGAGGAAAGGGCCGACCCGCGCCAGCCTCGAGGGATTCTGCGGCCTCGCCATCGCCCCGCTCGGCGCCGCCTATTTCGGCGGGCCGCTCGCCGGAACCTTCACGACGTCGGCGATCGTCATGTCCGACTGGGTCGCGCCGGCGCCCGGGATGGCCGCGCGGCGCGCTCGGCTTCATCGTCGCCAGTTTGGCGCCTCGCCTATCCCGCCGAACGACTGTCCGGCTGGGTCGACCGGCGGCTGGCGATGGCGAACCTGATGGGCCTCGGCGCGGCGGCGGAGATCCTACTGGCGGAGTTGTTCGTACAGCCCGCGGCCGTCCGCCTCGTCATGGTCGGCTTCGCGCTACCCAGCCGGTTCGCCGAGGTCCGCCGCCCGTGACGGCCGCGTCGCCGTCACTCCTCTTTGGCCGCGACCACCGAGATGTCGGGCGCCGCCGGGTTCTTCATGCCGACGACGTGGTAGCCGGCGTCGACATGGACGATCTCGCCGGTGACGGCGCGCGACATCGGCGACAACAGATAGACCGCGCTCTCGCCGATCTCGTCGGTGTTGACCACGCGGCGCAGCGGCGCGTTCAGCTCGTGCCAGCGCAGAATGTGACGGAAGTCGCCGATCCCCGAGGCGGCGAGGGTCTTGATCGGCCCAGCGGAAATGGCGTTGACGCGAATGGCCTTCTCGCCCAAGTCGGCGGCGAGATAGCGCACGCTCGCCTCCAGCGCGGCCTTGGCGACGCCCATGACGTTGTAGTGGGGCATCCACTTCTCGGCGCCGTAATAGGTGAGGGTGAGAAGCGAGCCGCCGTTGGACATCAGCTTCTCGGCCCGCTGGGCCAGCGCGGTGAACGAATAGCAGGAGATCGCCAGCGACTTGGTGAAGTTGCCCTCCGTCGTGTCGATGTAACGGCCGGTCAACTCGTCCTTGTCGGCGAAGGCGATGCAATGGACGACGAAGTCGAGGCCGCCCCACAGCCGTTGCGCCTCGGCGAACACCGCGTCGATGGTGGCGCCGTCGGTGACGTCGCAATGGCCGAGGACATGGGCGCCGAGCTCCGCCGCGAGCGGCCGCACCCGCTTCTCCAGCGCCTCGCCCTGAAACGTTAGCGCCAGTTCGGCGCCGGCGGCGCGCGCCGCCTTGGCGATGCCCCAGGCGATCGAACGGTTGTTGGCGACCCCGAAAATGACGCCGCGCATCCCGGCCAACAGACCGCCTTTCAAGGGAACGTTCGCGCCTTTTTCAGCCATTGCAGCCTCGTTCCTCCGCGTTTCCGCGCCCGCCCACGCCATCCGGGGGCTTCGGGGCGACATCCCCTTAACCTTGGCGACCGCGCATGGAAAGGGTTCGCTTCATTTGCGCAGTCACAAAATGTGTGAGGTCGATCACAATGCCCCTTGGATCGCCGAAACGATCGGAATAGAGTTGTTAAGCTTACTGAGCGGTTACGGATCTGTCTCCGGTGTCATCGATCCGGGAATGGTGTGACGACGCAGGCGGCCTTCGGCGCTTTGGTCTGGCGCTGGTCCGCGACGATCGCTTTGTCTGCGACGACCTCTGCGCCGCCGCGCTGGTTGACCAGCTCTTCCGCCAAGCCTCGCTGACCTTGGCGCCCGATCGCCGCGCCGACGCGCGACCGACGCGCGCGCGCGTCTTCGCCCAGTTCGTCCGCCTCTACCGCCGCCATGTCCGCCGGCTTGACGCAGAGGAGGGCGACGGCGGTTGGGCCGAGGGACCGGTGCCGTCGCGCTGCGCCAATGGCGGGGCGGCCGCAGCGGTGCGCGCGCTGCCGCTCGATCTGCGCGAGACGCTGCTGCTGGTCGTCCTCGCCGGGCTCACCCACGCCGAAGCGGCCGAGGCTCTCGACATTCCGCTTGCGGTCGCGGTCGGTCGGCTCGCGCGCGCCCGCGCCCGGGTCGCCGCCTTCATGGCCACGGGATCGGCGCGCGCGCCGGCCGGTTGGCCGCGCGCCGCGCACTTGCGGATCGTCAAGTGAAACGCCGCCTCGACGCGGCCGAGGTCTTCGCCTACGTCGACAACTGTCTCGCCCCGGCCGAGCGGCGCGCGTTCGAAGCGCGGATGCGCGACGACCCCGAGCTGAAACGCGAGGTGGCGCAGTGGGAAGCGCAGAACTGCGCCATCCGCGCCGCCTACGGCGCGCCCGCCTCGGCGCGCGCCGCGCTCGATCTCGGCGCGAGCGTCAACGAGAACGCTCCCGGCCGGAAGGCGCTCGCGCCCGCCCTCCGACGCGCCCCCGCCGCGCGCGAGAGCGGCGAAAGCCGCGCCAAAGGGCCTCCCGCCGCCCCCCCTGCGCGCCCGGCGGTCGGCCGTCGCGTCGCCAGGTCGCTCGCCGCCGCCGCGGCGTTCGCCGCGGGGCTTTTGATCGCCGCGCCGCCCGGCGGCGCGACTTGGCCGCGCGATCCTTTGCTGGACGCAGGCCTCGCCGCCTACCGCGCCTTCGCCGCCTCCAGCGTTCCGATCGAGTTCGCCGCGGCCGATCCCGACGCGGCGACGCGCTGGCTGGTGACGCAGTTCGCCGGAGCCGTGGTCGCGCCGCGGTTCGCCTCCGACGAGCTGCAGCTGATCGGCGCGCGCGTCGCGCCGGGCATGGCGACGCGCGCCGCCTTCCTCGTCTACGAGGATCGGCTGGGCGAGCGGGTCGGCCTCATGATCGAGCCGATCGACGCGCCGCCCGCGAAGAAACCGGCCTGGCGCGAGACCGGCGGCGCGACGCTCGCCGCCTGGATGGGGGCCGGCTTCGGTTTGGTCGCCGCCGGGCCGAGTCGCGAGCCGGTCGCCGCGCTCGCGCGCCTCGCCCGCGAGGCGCCGCCGCCTGCGCGCTGACGCCGCCGCGCCGCTGCAGCGTCAACGTCCGTAGCGTTTCTCCAACAGGTCGAACACCGCGCGCGCCGCCTGCACCTCGCCGCCCTGCGGCCCGTGCGCGCGCGCCTTCGGGTTCCAGGCGTAGATGTCGAAATGCGCCCACGCCTTCGCGG
>CAZKHF010000052.1:0-12726 GCA_964552445.1 uncultured Bradyrhizobium sp.
TGGGCCTGACGCGCCTGTTCGTCGTTCCCGACGGCGCCAAGCCCGCCGAGGGCGCCTACTTGTCCTATCCGCTCGACGACCTGCTCGGCGTCGTCGCGCTGGAAAGCCAGCGCGCCGCCTGCATGGTGATCGGCGAGGACCTCGGCACCGTCCCCGACGGCTTCCGCGACCGGCTGACGCGCGCCGACATTCTCGGCATGCGCGTGCTGTGGTTCGAGCGGCGCGGCGCCGAGTTCCTGCAGCCGGTCGACTATCCGGCGCTCTCGGTCGCCTGCGTCACCACCCATGACCTGCCGACGCTGGCCGGCTGGTGGTCGGGCGCCGACATCGCCGAACGCCTGTCGCTCGGCCTGCTCAGCCTCGACGACGCGGAGGGCGAGATCGCGCGGCGGCGCGCCGAGAAGCGCGCCCTTTCCGCCGCGCTCACCGCCCATGGGCTGATCAGCGAGACGCCGGACTTCGCCCGGCCGATGTCCGACTCGCTGGCCGGCGCGATCCACGCTTTCCTCTCGAGCAGCGGTTCGCTGCTGGCGAGCGCCCAGCTCGACGATCTCGCCGGCGAGCGCACGGCCACCAATCTGCCGGGAACCGACCGCGAACGGCCGAACTGGCGCCGCCGCCTGCCCGTCAGCCTCGAGGCGCTGTTCGCCTCGTCGCGCGCGCAAGAGATACTCACGGCGATGAGCGCGCCGAGGAGGTAGAGGGGAATTGGGCGCGAACTGACAAGACGCCAATGCCCGCGAGGAGCGGATAGGAGACAGTCCGCTTCCCCGTGGGAACAATCATCCTATCGAGCGCTCATGCTGCTGATCGTTGGAACCGTCCGCCTCCCGCCGGTACGTCTTTCGGACGCGCGCCCGATCATGAAGACGATGGTCGAAAGCAGCCGGGCGGAGGACGGTTGCGCGGAATACAGCTATGCTGAGGATGTTCTCGATCCCGGCCTGATCCACGTCAAAGAGATGTGGCGAGATCAAGCGGCCCTGACTCGCCACTTCGCCTCAGACCACATCGCCAAGTGGCGCGCCACGTGGCCGGCGCTAGGCGTCGGAGACCGAAGTCTTCGCGTCTACGACGTCGACGAGCCGCGTCCAACCTGACCGCTCTTCATGCGGCGCGATCTCTGAGGGTAGAGGTGCGCGCTATCCTAGCCCCCGGCCTTTTCGTAGCGCCGCTGCGCCTTGGCGAGCGCCTCGTCGAGCGTCGCGCCGTCGCGGTAGTCGGCGAGATCGGCGCCGGGGGCGACGCCTGCGGCCAGGCGCTCGCACGGCGCCGGCGCGCCGACCAGCGTGCGGATCGGGATCACGCCCGCCCAGACGGGGAGGTCGTAATCCTCCTCGTCGTCCTTGACCCCGCCGGCGCGCGTCTTCGCCGACGCCTCCTCGATGCGCATGAAGGCGACGGCGGTCGCCTTCGCCTCCTGCTTGCGCATCGGGCGCAACCTCGCGCCGCGGCCGGGATAGAGGCGGTCGATGAAGGCGTCGAGCGCGCGCGCCTTCTCCTCGGCGTCTTCGATCAGCCGCGCGACGCCGAAGCACATCGCCGAGCGATAGTTGACCGAGTGATGGAAGGCCGAGCGCGCCAGCGCCAGGCCGTCGAGATGCGAGACGGTCAGGCAGACCTCGACGCCTTCGCTGAGATGACGCAGCATCCGGCTCGCCGACGAGCCGTGCCAATAGAGCCGGTCGCCGTCGCGCCAGTAGAGCGTCGGCGTGCAGTAGGGCTGGCCGTCGATCGCATAGGCGAGATGGGCGAGCATCCCGGCGTCGAGGATGGCGTAGACCGCGGCGCAATCGTAGCTCGCGCGCTCGTGCAGGCGCTTGACGCGGTTGCGGGCGGTGACGGGAAAGGCGGCTTTCGACGGCTCGGGCATGGGGCGATCATCCTCGGCGAAAGGCCGCATCCTGCCCTCGCCGCGCCCGAGTTGCAAAAGCCGCGCCGGCGCGACGCAAGATCGCGGCCGCTTCGAGGCCGGGCGCGGCGGTCGATCGCCCCCTTTCCTTGCCGCGCGCGGCGTCGCCCGCTATCGTCGCGTCGGCGCGGTGAATAGGGCGGCGGCCGGATGGCGGACGAGACGGTTCTCAATCTCTTCGTCTCCTCGCCCGGCGACGTGCAGCGCGAGCGCGAGCGCGTCGAGCTGGTCGTCGAGCGCCTCAACGCCGAGTTCGGCGGCCGAGTCCGCATCCGCGCGATCCGCTGGGAGACGCGCTACTATTCCTCCCACGAGACCTTTCAGGCGCAGATCCCCGAGGCGGCCGCCTGCGACCTGGTGGTGGCGATCTTCGGCGCGCGGCTCGGCTCGCCCCTGCCGCCGCGCTTTCCCCCCATGCCGACCGGCGAGCCCTATCCTTCGGGCACGGCCTACGAAGTGCTGACCGCGATCGAGGCGCGACGCAAGCGCGAGGGCGTGCCCGACGTCTACGTCTTCCGCCGTCCGCATGCGCCGCTGGTCGCGCTCGACGCGACCGACCGCGCCGAGATCGAGGCGCAGTGGCGGCGGCTCACCGAGTTTTTCGAAAGGTGGTTCCGCAGCCGCTCCGGCGAGTTCCTCGCCGCCTTCCAGGAATTCGCGACCACCGACGAGTTCGCCGCCAAAATCGAGGACTGCCTGCGCCAATGGCTGGCGCGGCGCGGCTTCGTGGCGAAGGGCGCGACTTGGGACCGCGCGCGGCTCGGCTCGCCCTACCCTGGCCTCGCCGCGTTCGACGAGACGCGCCAGGGCGTCTTCTTCGGCCGCAGCCTAGCCGTCGACCAGGCGATCCGCCGGCTGCGAGAGATCGAGGCGTCGGAGGCGGAAGCCTCGCGCGCGCCGTTCCTGCTGCTGATCGGCGCCAGCGGCTCGGGCAAGTCGTCGCTCCTGCGCGCCGGGCTCGCGCCGCGCCTGGTCCTGCCCGGCGTCTTTCCCGAGGTCGACCTGTGGCGGCGCGCGATCGTCGTCCCCGGCGCGGACCCGTTCGCCTCGCTCGCCGACGCGCTGCTCGACGAGGAAGCGCTGGGCCCGGAGCTCGCGAGAGGGCCGTTCCGCGCGCCGGCGCTGCTCGCCAAGCAGCTCGCCGGCGATCCCGAGGCGGCGCTGGCGATCCTCGGCGACGCGCTCCGCCAAGCCGCCGCGGCGCGACAGGCCGCCGCCAATTTCGAGTCGCCGCGCCCGGCGCGCCTGTTTCTCGCCATCGACCAGACCGAGCGGCTGCTGATCGAATGCGAGCCGCGGCTCGCCGAACATTTCTCGGCGTTGATCGCGGCGCTGACGCGCGCCCGCGTCGCCGCGGTGGCGATGGCGCTGCGCTCCGACGCCTACCCGCGCTTCCAGGCGATCGCGCCGCTGGTCGCGCTACGCGACGCGGGCGCGACGCTCGACTTGCCGCCGCCGACGGCGAGCGAGCTCGAGGAGATGACCACCCGCCCCGCCGCGCTGTGTGACCCGCCGCTCGCTTTCGAGCGGTTTGGCGGCGTTTCGCTCGCCCATGCGCTCGTCGCCGACGCGCGCGGCGGCGACGCGCTGCCGCTGTTGCAGATGACCCTGTCGCGCCTCGCCGCGGCGGAAAGCGCGCGCAATGACGGCGTGCTGCGCTTTTCCGATTACCGCGGCATGGCCGCGGCGGTGAGCGAGACCGCCGACGAAGCGCTCGCCCATCTCGACCAGGCGGCGCGCGCCGAGCTGCCGAACCTGATCGCGGGCTTGGTCCGCGACGTGGTCGCCGATCCGCTGACCGGAGCGCCGACGCCGGCGATCGGCGCGCTCGACCGCGCCGCCTTCGAAAAGGGCCGCCCCGAGCGCGCGGCGCTGATCGAAGCCTTCGTCGCCAAGCGCCTGCTCACCGCCGAAGGCGACGCGGCGAGCGGGCGGGTGCGGCCGACCCACGAGGCGCTGCTGCGCATCTGGCCCGAGGCGACGGCGATCATCGCCGAGGCCGCGCAGCTGATCCGCGTGCGGCGCGCGCTGGAGCCGCTGGCGCGCGAATGGGCCGAGGCCGCCTCTGAGGACAAGGCGCGCCACCTCGACGTCTCGCCCGCCCTGCTGGAGGGCGCCGAGCGCTGCGTCGAACGCTTCGCCGACGCGATCGCGCCGGCGACCCGCGACTTCGTCGCCGCGGCGAGCGCGGCGGCGGCGGCGCGGCGCGACCGCGAGCTCGCCGAGGAGCGCCGCCGTCTCGCCGACGCGCAGAAGATCGCCGCCGCCAACCAGCGCATCGCGCGCCGCACCGGCGCCGGCCTCGTCGCCGCGCTGGCGCTGGCGGCGCTGGCGGGATGGCAATGGCAGGTCGCCCAGCAGCAGCGCGACCGCGCCGAGAACACGCTGCGCCTCGCCACCCAGACCGCCAACGATCTCGTCTTCGATCTCGCGCAACGCTTCCGCAGCGCCGCCGGCATGCCGGTGGCGGTGGTCAAGGACGTGCTCGACCGCGCCCGCTCGCTGCAGCAGCAGCTCGTCGGCTCCGGCGAGTCGACCCCCGATCTGATGGCGAGCGTCGCCGCGGCGCAACTCGAAAGCGCGGTGACGCTGCGCGATTTCGGCGATTCGGCGGGCGCGCTGGCGCTGGCGCGGCAGTCCTACCAAACGCTTGCGCCGATCGCCGCCGCGCAGCCCTCCAATGTCGTCGGACAACGCAACCTCGCCGTCACCGACAATTTCATCGGCAGCGTGCTTGAGGGCCAAGGCGATCTCGACGGCGCGCTCGCCCAGTACCACGCCGCGCTGGCGATCAACGACGCGCTCGTCAAAGCAGGCCCGAACGATCCCGCGCTGCTGCGCGAGCGCTCGATCGCGCTCGACAACGTCGCCAAAGTGCAAAAGGCGCGCAACGATCTGCCGGCGGCCTTGCAGGCCTACCGCGACGGACTGGCGCTTTCCGAGAAGCTCGCCGCCGCCGACCCCGCCGACGCGACCTTGCGGCGCGACATCGGCGTCGCGCACGCGAACATCGGTTACGTCGAACAGACGCAGGGCCAGATCGAGAGCGCTCTCGACGAGTTCCGGCAGGCACAGGCGGTCTATGTCGCGCTTTCCGCGGCGTCGCCCAACGACGGCGGGCTTAAGCAGGACGTAGCGCAAGCGACGCTCGACGTCGCCGAAGCGCTTGACCAGCTCGGCCAGTACGGGGCGGCGTTCAGCGCCTTGCAGGACGCGGCCAACCTGCGCCGCGCCCTCGCTCAAGCCGCGCCGGACAACGCCGGCGTTCAGGAGCAATACGCCGAAGCGGAGCTGGCCCTCGGGCTGGTCGAGGTCAAGCGCGGCGACAGCGCGGGCGCCAACGCGGCGTTGCGCGACGTCTCCGCGATCGCCCAGACGCTCAGCGCGAAAGATCCAACCAACGCCACGCTGAAACGCCTCGTCTCCCGCGCCGACGAGGGCGTCGGCAAGTCGCTGCTCGCCGAGGGCGATCTTCCCGGGGCGCTCAGCGCCTTGCAAAGCGGCCAAGCCATCGCGACCGCCCTCGCCGCGCAGGCGCCGAAGGACTCCGTGCCCGCCCAGGACGTCGCGCTCGGCGCGGAGGAGATCGCCGACGTCGAAGCGCGGTTGGGCGACGACGCGGCGGCCGAGGCGGCCTATCGCGACGCGCTCGCCGCGGTCGAGAAGCTGATCGCGGGCGACCCGACCAACGCCGTCTATCAGGACTACGCGATCGCGACCAACCTCGGCCTTGGCGACGTCGCCCGCGCCAAGGGCGACGCCGACGGCGCCTTCGCCGACTTTTCGCAGGCGCTCAGCGCCGCCAGGGCGCTCGCCGCCCGCGACGCCGCCGCCGCCGAGTGGCGGCGCAACATCATGCTCGCCGACGATCGCCTCGGTGGTCTCTCGCTTTCGCGCAACGACGCCGACGGGGCCCTCGCCTACCTCCGCGAGGCCCAGACGCTGGCGAGCGGGCTCGCCGCCGCCGACGTCGGCGACGCAAGCGCGCGGCTCAGCTTGGCCGAGATCGATGAACGCGTCGCCCAGGCGCTCGCCGCCAAGAGCGACGTTTCCGGCGCGCTCGCGGCGATCGGCGACGCCGAGAAGGCTTGCCAGGCGCTGCTCGCTGCGGCCCCCGGCGACGCGCGCTTCGTCGCCGCGCTCGGGGCGGCGCTGATCGCTCAAGGCGACGTCAACGCAAAGGCGTCGCGAGGCGACGCGGCGCTCGAGGCCTACCGGCAGGCGATCGCGCTGTTCGCCAAGCGCGCCGCCGACGCGCCAAAGGACCTCTCCGCCCTCGATGGGCTTGCGGTCGCCGAGGACCATCTGCGCGCCGCGCTGCGCGGCGCCGGCGACGCGAAGGGGGCGCTCGCCGCGGCGCAGGCGGCGGAGCAGGCGCGCAAGGCGATCGTCGCGCTCACCCCCGACTCTCCGGCGGCGCTTCGCAACGACGCCGACGCCCTGAACGAGGTCGGGTTCGCGCTCGAGGGCGCCGGCGATCTCGCCGGCGCGATCGCCGCCTACCGCGACGCGCTCGCCGTCGCCAAGGCCGAGGGCGGCCTCGCCAAGCCGCCGCCGAACTGGCCCGTCGACGTCGCCACCGCCGATCAGTGGCTCGGCTTCGCCCTCGACTCGGCCAAGGACGCCGACGGCGCGCTCGCCGCCTATCGCGACGGCGCGCAGGCGCTCGCCGCCATGCCCGCGGGAGACCCGCCCGACGCCTCATGGCGGCTTTTGCTCGCCCGCCTCGACTGGCGCGTCGGCGTCGCGCTGACGGCGCGCCGCGACCTCGCCGGCGCGCTCGACGCCGACCGCGGCGCCGAGGCGTTGCTCGAGGCCGCGATGGCGAAGAACGCGCCGTCAGCCGACGAAAGCCTCGCCGCGGTCGAGGAATCGATCGCCATCATCCTCGCCGCCAAAGGCGACGCGCAGGCCCGCGCGGCGGCCTCGGCGCAGGCGCTGGCGCTACGCAAGGCGATCGCTCAAAGAGCGCCGAGCGACGCCAACCAGCGCTCGCTGGCGGCCGACGAACTTGCCGTCTGCGTCGCCAAGGCGGCGGCCGACCGCGCGCCCTGCCAGGCCGCGGCGGACGACGCGCGGCAAGCCGCCTCCCGGGCTGCCGACGACGCCAACGCGCAGTTTTCGCTGCACGCCGCCCTCAACGCCTTGGCGGCGGCGCAGGCGGTCGGCGGCGACGTCGCGAGCGCCGAAGCGACGCTTCGCGAGAGCTTGGCGCTCGCTGCGGCTTGGGCCGCCAAGGTCCCGGGCGACGCGCGTTGGCGTTTCGGCGTCGCGCTGGCCGACGAGCAGCTCGGCAGCCTGCAGTTCGCCGCCAAGGCCTACGACGACGCCCTCGCCTCCTTCGTCGCCGCGCGCGACGCCGCGGCGGCGCTCGTCGCGCTCGACAAAACCAACGCCGTCTGGTCGGCGGCGCTGGCCCGCAACGTCGGCGAGATCGGCGCCGTCGCCAACGCCTTGCTCTTGGCCAAGAACTACGACGCGGCGCTCGCCGCCCTCGACCAAGCGAAGCCGGTCGCCGCGAACCAGAACTGGCTCGACCTGGTGCGCGCCGCCTGCCTGATGTTGAAGGGCGAGACCGACGCGGCGCGCGCGCTATATCTCAAAGGCCGCGGCGAGACGATCCTCGGCGAGAGCTGGGAGCGGGCGACGCTGGACGGCTTCGCCAAGCTGCGCGCCAACGGCCAGAGCGCGCCGCTGATGGACGAGATCGCGACGCGCTTCGCCGCCCCGCCCTGAGCGCCGCCTCGCCGCCGCCAACGGTCGGGCGGACCGCCGCCCCCCCCCCCGGGGCCGCGCTTGCGCGCCCGCCGCATTTGCGGCAAAGCAGGCTTATCCCCGGGGGAGAACGCGCAAATGTCGATGGGCGAACGCATTCTGGTGACGGGGGGCGCGGGCTTTCTCGGCTCGCACCTGTGCGAGCGTCTGCTCGCCCAGGGGCACGAGGTGCTGTGCGTCGACAACTTCTTCTCGTCGTCGCGCCGCAACGTCGCCCACCTCGCCGACGACCGGCGCTTCGAGCTGATGCGCCACGACGTGACCTTCCCGCTCTACGTCGAGGTCGACGAGATCTACAACCTCGCCTGCCCCGCTTCGCCCGTCCACTACCAGTTCGATCCCGTGCAAACGACCAAGACGAGCGTGATCGGCGCGATCAACATGCTCGGCCTCGCCAAGCGGCTGAAGGTCAAGTTCCTGCAGGCCTCGACCTCGGAGGTCTACGGCGATCCTTCGGTGCATCCGCAGACCGAGAGTTACTGGGGCAACGTCAATCCGATCGGCGCGCGCTCGTGCTACGACGAAGGCAAGCGCTGCGCCGAGACGCTGGTGTTCGACTATGTGCGCCAGCACAAGCTCGCCGCCAAGGTGGTGCGCATCTTCAACACCTATGGGCCGCGCATGCACCCCAACGACGGGCGGGTCGTCTCTAATTTCATCGTTCAGGCGTTGCGCAACCAGGACCTCACCATCTACGGCGAGGGGCGGCAGACGCGGTCGTTCTGCTACGTCGACGATCTGATCGAGGCGATGATGCGCATGATGGCGACGGCGCCGTCGGTCACCGGGCCGATCAACATCGGCAACCCGAGCGAGTTCACCATCCGGGAGCTGGCGGAGCTGGTGGTGGAGCTGACCGGCTCGCGCTCGAAGCTGGTCTTCCGTCCGCTGCCGGCGGACGACCCGAAGCAGCGGCGGCCCGACATTAGCCGCGCCAAGGCGGAGCTTGGCTGGCGTCCGACGACGCCGCTGCGGGAGGGGCTGGAGAAGACGATCGGCTATTTCGAGGAGCTGTTGCGGCAGAACGACGAGCCGAACGACATCGGCGCGGGGCGGGCGGCGCTGGCGCTGAACGGCGGCTGAGCGCGGGCCCTTCCGGCGCCCGGCTCGACCCCGCGCGAGCCTGTTTCGCAAGACGATTCCCTTGGCCGGGCTTCGGCGAGGCGGCTCGCCTCGATCAGCGCGTCCGAGACGCCGCCTTGCCGCGCCGCCCGCGCGCGCCCATATGCCGGACATGTTCGACTCCTTCCAACCTCCCGAGATTCTCCGAACCCTCGACGGAAACGGCCGCAGCGACGGCCCCGGCCGCCCTTCGGCGCCCGATGACGGCGCGGCGCTCGACGCCTACTCGCGCGTCGTCACCGACGTGGTCGAGCGCGTCGGGCCGAGCGTCGTGCGCATCGACGTGCGCCGCAACGGCAAGAGCGCCGGCGCCGGCTCCGGCGTCATCATCTCGCCCGACGGCCTGGCGCTGACCAACAGCCACGTCGTCCAGGGCGCGCGCGCCGTCGCGCTGACCACGCTCGAAGGTCGCGAGCTGCAGGCGCGCGTGCTCGGCGACGATCCCGACACTGACCTTGCGCTGCTGCGCGTTGACGAGGACGTGACGCTGCCAGCGGCCACGCTCGGCGACAGCTCGCGCCTGAAGCGCGGCCAGATCGCCATCGCCATCGGCAATCCGCTCGGCTTCGACGCGACGGTGACGACGGGCGTCGTCTCGGCGCTCGGGCGGACGCTGCAGTCGCGCACCGGGCGCATGATCGAGGACGTGGTGCAGACCGACGCAGCGCTCAATCCCGGCAATTCCGGCGGACCGCTCGTCTCCTCGACGGGCGAGGTGATTGGCGTCAACACCGCGATCATCATGGGCGCGCAGGGCATTTGCTTCGCGGTCGCCTCCAACACCGCCCATTACGTCGCCGGCGAGATCGCGCGCCACGGGCGGGTGCGGCGCGCCTATATCGGCGTCGCCGCCGCCACGACGCCGATCCCGCGGCGGATTGCGTTGCGCCTCGGCCTCGCGCAGGCGAGCGGCGCGGGCCTCGTCGCGGTCGACCAGACGGGGCCGGCGGCGCAGGCGGGCCTGCTCACCGGCGACCTGGTCATCGGGCTCGACGACCGGCCGGTGACCGGCGTCTCCGATCTGGTGCGGCTGCTCGACGCGGAGAAGATCAGCCGCACGGTTAGCGTCGACTTCGTGCGCCGTTCGGAGCGGTTGCGCCTGTGGATTGGCCCCGAGGAGCGGGCGGTCGCTTCGGCGGCGCCGCGGGTCGGCTGACGGGAACGTTTCCAGAAACCTCTGAAGACCCTTGGAACAGCTTGGGAAACGCTGTTGACAAACTGTGGATAAGCTGTGGATAAGTCGCCGCCTCAGCGGCGCTTCGGCGCGACCAGCGGCCCCGGCAGGGCCGCCTCGGCGGCCGCGCGCAACGCTTGCTCGTGATGGGCGACGAAGCGGCCGGCGACGAACATGCCGATGAGCGCGCAGGCGAGCGCCGCCGCGCCGACTGGCCGCGCGTAATGCTCGAAGGCGAGCCCGAGGAAATAGCCGCCGAGGCCGAAGATCGTCGCCCAGAGGACGCCGCCCGCCGCGTTGAAGGCGAGAAAGCGCGGCCACGAAAGGTGGTTCACGCCGGCGAGGAACGCCGCGAAGGCGCGCAAGATCGCGACGAAGCGGCCGAAGAAGACGATCTTGCCGCCGTGGCGCTGGAACAGATGCTGGGCGACCTTCAATCGCCCTTCGTCGAGCCGGATATAGCCGCCGTAGCGGTAGACCAGCGGAAAGCCGAACTCGCGGCCGACCCAATAGCCCGCGTTGTCGCCGAGAATCGCCGCCGCCGCGCCGCAGACGATCACCAGCTCGATGTTGAGCGCGCCCGTCCCGGCGAACACCGCCGCGCTGACCAGCGCCGTCTCGCCGGGCATCGGCACGCCGGCGCTCTCCAGCGCCACCAAGGCGAAGACGGCGAAATAGCCGTAATGCGCGATGAACGGCTGCAGATGGTCGAGCAGCGGCATGGGCGAATCCGGAAGCGCGCCGGGATCGACGCGCGGCGCATGCTAGCCGGGCTCGCGCGTCGAGGTAAACCCGCGCTCCTTGCCGCTTCGGAAGCGATCGCCTATGCCCGGCGGGCCGCCCGCTTCCGCCCGAGAGCCTCCGATGTCCCCAGCGCCGCGACTTCTGGCGATCCTTGCCGCCGTGATGGGCGCCGGCGGCGTCGCGCTGGCGGCGCTTTCGGTCCATGCCGGCGGCGGCGCGCTCGGCGAGACGGCGGCGCTGTTCCTCCTCCTTCACGCCGCCGCGGCGCTTGGCGTCAGCGCCCATGCGCGGCTCGCGCCCGGCGCCGGCGTAATTCTCGGCGCGGGCTTCGCGCTGGCGGCGGGCGCGATCCTGTTCGCCGGCGACCTCGCCTGCCGCGCCTTTTTCAGCGCCTCGATCTTTCCTTTCGCCGCGCCCGTCGGCGGCTCCGTAATGATCGTCGCCTGGCTCGCGCTGGCGGCGGGCTTCGCCTTCCCGCGGCCGCGCTCGCCTTGACTGGCGGCGCGAAACCGCCGATAGCGGCCGCCGCCGCGAGAACAACACGAGCCGCTTGATGAAAGGTGAAATCTTCTTCGTCGTCGACGCAAAGTTCTTTCCCCTCGCGGCGGTTCAGGCGGTTCGCGCCCTCGAGGCGAGCGAAACGGACATCGGCGTCCATGTGTTCGTCGACGGCCCCGGCGCGGAGGGCGTCGCGTTCGACCCCGGCGTCAGCGCCCGCGCCGGCGATAGGCTGCGCTTGCATCGCGGCGAGCTGGCTCCGCTGACGCCCGCGGCTCTGCCCGACCCGAAGCCGTGGCCGCGCCAAGTCTTCGGGCGGCTGTTCGCCCCCTGCGCGCTCTCCGCCGGCCGGCTGCTCTATCTCGACGTCGACGTCGTCATCGACGGGTCGCTGGACGAACTGTTCGCCCTCGACATGCGCGGCGCGCCGGTCGCCGCCGTCGGCGACCACATGATCGAAGCGGTGCTGGAGGAGGCCGGCGACGTTTCGTTCGGCGCCGGTCGGCCGCACGGCGCGCGTTATTTCAATTCAGGGATGCTGCTGATCGACCGCCAGCGCTGGCTCGCGCGCGACATAACTCGCGAAATGGTCGCCTACCTCAACGCGCATGGCGCGATCTACGCCGACCAGCATTGCGTCAACCACCTCTTCCCCGATTGGCTGCCGCTCAGCCCGCGTTGGAACTGCCTGATCACTTATCTCGAGCTTGGCCTCGCCGAGGCGGTCGCGCCGCGCGTCATCCACGTCGTCGGCTTCGTCAAGCCGTGGCACCGCGAATTCGCCGAGCAATATCCCGGCTACGCCCGCAAGTATCGGGCGATGGCCCGCGCCGCCGCCGTCGATCTCGAGGCGCTGCCGGCGAGCGAGCGCAAGCCGCGCTACCGCGGCTTCAAGGGCGCGCGCATCAAGCTCCATCGCCTCGTCTACCGGCTCGGCTTCGCCGGCCGTCGCGTCCGCGCCAAGCTCGCCGGCTGGCGGCGCGCGCGCGCCGAATTTGTCGTCTTTCTCAGCCAAGCGTCGGCGAGCGGCCTGTTCGCCGACGCCTTCGTCTTCGCCGCGCCGCCCGACGCGGAGCCGAACCAATACGACGGCCGCATTTTCCGGGTGTCGCGCTAGACGCCTCAGTCGCGCACGAATTCGAAGCGGTCGACGTCGACCAACCCCATGTCGGTGATCTTGAGGTGCGGGATCACCGCCAGCGGCAGGAAGGCGACCTGCAGGAACGGTTCCGGCAGGACGACGCCGAGGCTCTTAGCGGCGGCGCGTAGCGGGATCAGCGCCGCATGCACCTCCTCGAAGGGCTTGAGGCTCATCAGGCCGGCGACCGGCAGCGCGAGCTCGGCGAGAATGCGCCCACCCTCGGCGACGACGAAGCCTCCTTCGATCTCGATCAGGCGGTTGACGGCGGCCGCCATGTCGGCCTCGTTCGCCCCGACCACGGCGACGTTGTGGCTGTCGTGGCCGACCGAGGAGGCGATCGCGCCGCGCTTCATGCCGAAG
>CAZKHF010000053.1:0-12665 GCA_964552445.1 uncultured Bradyrhizobium sp.
CCTGCGCGCCGCGATCGGCATGGTGCCGCAGGACACGGTGCTGTTCAACGACACCGTGCTCTACAACATCCGCTACGGCCGCGACGACGCGACCGCCGAGGAGGTCAAGGCCGCCGCCGACAACGCGCGGATCGACGCCTTCGTCCGGTCGCTGCCGCTTGGCTACGACACCTCGGTCGGCGAGCGCGGCCTGAAATTGTCGGGCGGCGAGAAGCAGCGCGTGGCGATCGCCCGCACCATCCTCAAGGGTCCGCCGATCCTCGTGCTCGACGAAGCGACCTCCGCCCTCGACACCTTCACCGAGCGCGAGATCCAAGCGGCGCTGCAGCGCATCTCGCAGGGACGCACCACCCTGATCATCGCGCATCGGCTTTCGACGGTTGTTCACGCCGACGAGATCCTGGTGCTCGACAAGGGCGTCATCGTCGAGCGGGGCCGGCACGAGGAGCTGCTGGCGCGCGGCGGCCTCTACGCCGGCCTGTGGAGCCGCCAGCGCAAGGCCGACGCGGCGCAGCGGGCGCTGCGCCGGGTCGGCGCCGCCGAACGGGAGGCGAAGGTCGAGACGGAGACGAACGGCGAGACGAAGACGCAGCGGGCGCCGGACGCGGAGACGGCGATCGAGGGCGACGCGCCGCCGTGACTTTTTCGCGGTTTGGCGCCACAACACCGGCGTCCTGCGAAGAGCCCCCGATGTCTGTTTTGGATTCTGTCCGTCGCCAGCTCGCGCCGATCCACCCCGAAGGCTACATCTTCGTCGCCGCGTTCGTCGCCGCGACGCTGATCCTCGGCTGGCTATGGCGCCCGCTCGGCTGGATCGGCGTAGCGGCGACGCTGTGGTGCGCCTATTTCTTCCGCGATCCCGCGCGCGTGACGCCGCTGCGGGCCGATCTGGTGGTCGCCCCCGCCGACGGCGTGGTCTCGTTCTGCGGCCCCGCCGCGCCGCCGCCCGAGCTCGGGCTCGGCGCGCTGCCGTTGCCGCGGGTGTCGATCTTCATGTCGGTGCTCGACTGCCACGTCAATCGCTCCCCGGTCGAGGGCCGGGTGACCCGCGTCGCCTATCATCCGGGCGCCTTCTTCAACGCCGACCTCGACAAGGCGAGCGAGGAGAACGAACGCAACGGCGTCGTCATCGACAGCGCCGCAGGAGCCTTCGGCGTGGTGCAGATCGCCGGCTTGATCGCGCGGCGCATCGTCTGCTTCGTCCACGAGGGAGCGCGCCTCGGCGCCGGCGACCGCTTCGGCCTGATCCGTTTCGGCTCGCGGGTCGACCTCTACCTGCC
Organism: uncultured Bradyrhizobium sp.; assembly: GCA_964552445.1. Taxonomy (GTDB): domain Bacteria; phylum Pseudomonadota; class Alphaproteobacteria; order Rhizobiales; family Beijerinckiaceae; genus Roseiarcus. Next base: position 1,281 of record CAZKHF010000053.1, read on the forward strand.
CGAGAACGCCGAGATCGTCGTCGGGCTCAATTCTCGCGCGATCGCCGGCGAGACCGTGATCGCCCTGGTCGGCCGCGACGAGGCGCCGCGGCAGTTTCGCGTCAACTGAAGCCGGAAGCGTCCCCCCGTCATGAGCGAGATCCCGTCGCCCTCCGCCGCTCCGCTCGAGCCGCCCGCCGGCGAACGCATACGCCGTTTCCGCGCGGTGCCGCTCAGGCTGCTCATCCCCAATCTCGTCACGCTGCTGGCGCTGTGCGTCGGCCTGACGGCGATCCGCTTCGCCTTCGAAGGCGCGGTCGAATGGGCGGTGACCGCCATCGCCGCCGCGGCGGTGCTCGACGGACTCGACGGCCGCATCGCGCGGGCGCTGAAAGGCACCTCGCGCTTCGGCGCCGAGCTCGATTCGCTCGCCGACTTCGTCGACTTCGGGGTCGCCCCGGGCGTCGTGCTCTATTTCTCCGGGCTCGACCAGTTGAAGAGCCTCGGCTGGCTAGCGACGCTGGTGTTCTGCATCGCCTGCGCGCTGCGCCTGGCGCGCTTCAACGTGACGATCGACGACGTCTCCCTGCCCGAGTGGCGCAAGCACTTCTTCGTCGGCATGCCCGCGCCGGCGGGCGCGATCGTCGGCCTGCTGCCGGTCTACCTGCGCTTCCTGTTGTCCTCGCCGTCGGCGGAGCCGCGCTTCGTCGCCCTGGAGATCGTCTATGTGGTCGCCATCGCGCTATTGATGGCGAGCCGCGTGCCGCACTTCTCCGGCAAGTCGATCGGCCGCATCCCGCGCGACTACGTCGCCGTGGTGCTGATCGGCCTGGCGGCGGCGCTGCTGCTGATCGTCAATTTTCCCCTGCAATCGCTGATCGCGCTGTCGCTGGCCTATCTCGGCTCGATTCCGTTCAGCGTGCGGCGGTACACGGCGTTGCTGCGCGAGAACGGCTGAGCGCGCGAGGGCGCGAGCGGGGGATCGGCGACGATTGCCGATTCCTTTCCGCCTCGAATTCATATAGGGTCCGCGTGTTTTTTAGCTCGGGGCGGCGCGCCGAGGGTCAGGCGTTCGGGTCGCCGCCCTCTCTCTCCCCGCGCGGAGAAAGCAAGAAAGGCCTCAATGTCGAAGGAAGAGCTGCTCGAATTTCCGGGTTTCGTCGTGGAGTTGCTGCCCAACGCGACTTTCCGCGTCAAGCTCGAGAACGACCACGAAATCATCGCTCACACCGCCGGCAAGATGCGCAAGAACCGCATCCGCGTGCTCGCCGGCGACAAGGTCCTGGTCGAGATGACGCCCTACGACCTGACCAAGGGCCGCATCACCTATCGCTTCAAGTAGGCGCGAAACGCCATGGACGCTTCGCGCGTGAGGAGCGCCGCGTGACCGACGCCGAGCGCCCCCGCTTCGTCCTCGCTTCCGGCTCGCCGCGCCGCCTGGCGCTGCTGGCGCAGATCGGCGTCGAGCCCGACGCGGTGATTCCCGCCGACATCGAAGAGACGCCGCGCAACAACGAATCGCCGCGCGCGCTCGCCCAGCGCCTCGCCGCCGAGAAGGCGGCGGCGGCCACGGCGATCGCGCTGAAGCGCGCCGACCTCGGCCCGGCGCTGGTGCTCGCCGCCGACACCGTCGTCTGCGTCGGCCGGCGAATCCTGCCCAAATGCGAAATCCTCGACGAGGCGGAGGACTGCCTGAGCCTGCTCTCCGGCCGCGCCCACCGCGTCTACACCGGCCTCGCGCTGACCACGCCGGGCGGCGGCGCCCGCCGGCGTCTGGTCGAGACGCGGGTGCGCTTCAAGCGCCTGTCGCGCGCCGAAACCGCCGCCTACCTCGCCAGCGGCGAATGGCGCGGCAAGGCGGGCGGCTACGCCATCCAGGGGCTCGCCGGCGCCTTCGTCGTGCGCCTGATCGGCTCGTATCCGAACGTCGTCGGCCTGCCGCTGGCGGAGACCGCGGCGCTGCTCGCCGGCGAAGGCTACGTCACCTATCGGCAGTGGGAGGCGGGCGCCTGAAACCGATGGACGAGGGCGTAGGACGCCCGGCCAAGGAGAAGCGCGACGCCGATCGGCCCAGCGTCGGCGTCTGCGCCGTCTGCGGCCGTCCGCGCGACCCGCGCTACGCGCCCTTCTGCTCGCGCCGCTGCGCCGACGTCGACCTCCATCGCTGGCTGACCGGCCGCTACGTCGTCGCCGGCGCCGCGCCGGAAGAGGGCGAGGGCGAGGGTTAGCGCGCCGCCCGTCATCGCTCCGTTTCCCTCCCGCCGATCCGCCCCTCGACGCAGGCGATGGCGAAGGCGTAGGCGCGGGCGACGTCGTCGAGCCGGTCGAAGCGCCCTGGCTGGCCGCCGTGGCCCGCCTCCATCGCCGTGCGCAACAGGATCGGGCCGCCGCCGGTCATCGTCGCCCGCAGCTTCGCCGCCCATTTGGCGGGCTCCCAATAGGTCACGCGCGGGTCGGTCAGGCCGGCGAGCGCGAGGATGGCGGGATAGCGCTGCCGGCGCACGTTGTCGTAGGGGCTGTAGGCGCTTATGGCCGCGAACGCTTCGGCGCTGCGCACGGGATCGCCCCATTCCAGCCATTCGGGCGGGGTCAGCGGCAGGCTCTCGTCGAGCATGGTGTCGAGCACGTCGACGAACGGCACCTCGGCGATGATGCCGGCATAGAGTTCCGGCGCCAGGTTGGCGATCGCCCCCATCAGCATGCCGCCGGCGCTGCCGCCGTGGGCGACGACGCGCCCCGGCGCGGCGAAGCGCCCGGCGACGAGATGGCGCGTCGCGGCGATGAAGTCGGCGAAGGTGTTGGGCTTGTTGGCGAGCTTGCCGCCCTCGTACCAGCGCCAGCCCTTCTCCGTGCCGCCGCGCACATGGGCGATGGCGTAGACGAAGCCGCGGTCGACCAGCGACAGGCGGTTGGTCGAGAAGCCGGCGTCCATCGCGTGGCCGTAGGCGCCGTAGCCGTAGACGAGCAAAGGCGCCGTCCCGTCGAGCTTGAGGTCGCGACGATGGATGAGCGAGATCGGCACGCTCTCGCCGTCGTCGGCGCGGGCGAAGACGCAGCGCGTCACATAGGCCGAGGCGTCGAAATCCTTCGGCGTCTCCTGCTTCTTGCGCAGGATGCGCTGGCGGTGGACGAAATCGTAATCGTAGATTTCCTGGCTGCAGGCCATCGAGGCGAAGCTGAAGCGGAAGGTCGGCGAATCGAACGCGTAGACCGGCTCGAGCGCCAGCGTGTAGGTCTGCGCCTCGAAGGCGATCTCGTGCGCGCTCCCGTCGGCGAGCGCGTGGACGACGAGATGGGGGACATTGTCCTCGCGCGCCAGCAGCACGAGGAAATCCTTGAATAGTGTCGCGCGCTCGATCAGCCGCCCGGGCTTGTGCGGCACGAACGGCCGCCAATTGGCCTCCTCAGGCGCATCGCGCGGCGCGACGACGATGTGGAAATCGGCCGCGCCGGCGCTGTTGGCGCGGATGTAGAAGACGTCGCCGTGGTCCATCGCCTCGTAGCGGAAGCCCGGCCGGCGCGGCGCGATCAGCCGCGGCGGCGCGGTCGGACGATCGAGATCGACGACGCGCGCTTCGGAAGCGTCGTGGCCGTGCACGGAGATGATCGCGCTCAAGCCCAGCCGGGTCGAGGCGATGGCGATGAACCAGGAGGGATCGGTCTCCTCGAACACCTGGACGTCTTCGCTCTGCGGCGCGCCGAGGCGGTGCAGCATGACGCGCGAGGGGCGATGGCTGTCGTCCTGGGCGACGTAAAGAAACGCCGCCGAATCGCGCGTCCACACCGCTTCGCCGGTCGTGCTCTCGACCCGGTCGGCGAGATCGACGCCGGCGGCGAGGTCGCTGACGCCGATCGCGTACATCTCCGAGCCCTTGTCGTCGGCGCTCCAGGCGAACTTCGCGTGATCGGGGGAATGGCGGCCGGCGCCGAGATTGAAGAACGGCTTGCCGGCGGCGCGAGCGTCGCCGTCGAGGAGGATCGTCTCCTTGCCGCCGGCGCGCGGCCGGCGACAGAAGATGCGGCGTTGGCCGCCGCGGCGGAAGCGCGAGTAGTAGAGGTAGGGGCCGTCCGGCTGCGGCGGCTCGCTGTCGTCCTCCTTCAGCCGCGCCCGCATCTCGCGCGCGAGCTGCTTTTGCAGGTCCCGAGTCGGGGCCAGAATCGCGTCGGCGTAGGCGTTCTCCGCCACAAGAAGCGCGCGGATGCCGGCGGGCAGCCGCGTCGGATCGCTGAGCACCTCGCGCCAGTTGTCGGCGCGCAGCCAAGCGTAGTCGTCGCGCCACGAGACGCCGTGGGCGTGGCGCTCCTCAGGGCGCTTGGCGGCGATCGGCGGCGTCGGCGCGCCGCGCGGCGGCTCGGCCTGGGGCATGGCTCGCGGACTCCAATCTCTGGCGAACGCGTATTGCCATGAGCGGGGCGGGAAAGGAAGGCGCGCCGCTGGGAGGAACTTGGAAGCGAAAAGGCCCGGCGATGGGCTTGTTCAGCCAAGGTCCCGACCCCCAACAATGAGCGGAAGTCGCCTTGTCGCCGAATTCGCGTCGCAACGGTGGCGCGCACTTCAATCGGCCAGATCCACTGTCGCGGCAACCCTGGACGCCGTGGGCGCGGCGCTCCTGCGGCCGCTTGGCCGCCGGGGCGCACGCCCCGGCGGCCAAGCTCGTGCCTTACGCTGGGGAGGTCTCGTTCGGCACTATTGGGGAACTTCACCCGACTCTGACATCTGAGCCTAAGCGTCATTCAATCACATACCGTCGAAGCCGGAATCGATAACGTCAACAAGAGCGTCAACCGCTTCCTCTTCGTCTTGACCCTGCGCGTCAATGCGGACAGGAGTCCCGTTCTTGATGGACAGGACCATTACCTTTACTATCGACTTCGCATCCCCGGTCTTCAAGCTGTTCAAATTTGTGATCGCAATCTTCGATTCGAACTTCTTCGCCAGTTTGACAAATTGAGAGGCCGGACGGGCATGAAGTCCGGTTTCGTTCCTAACTGTCGTCTCTCTTTGATACATGATGCGTCTTCCCGCCATACCCAAGTTGTCCCGCCTTCAGAAGTCACGTCCGCCGCGGCCTTCGCCGCCCCTCTCGCCATCTCCACAATCCGCCCACCCCGCTCCGGCGCATCCTGGAAGTTGCGATCATTCCTTTGCTCCCTTGTAACAACATCTCACTTCTGTGACTTGTCGGCTTTATCAACAGCCGGTCCTCGCCACGACAACAGCGCGGACCGGCTCTTAGCTCTTTTGCCCATAGTCCTCGAATACCTCGACGGCCCTCGCCACTTGCGCGTCGGTCAGTTCCCGCACGTTCTTGTCGATGCAGTACGCGATGGCCTGGGTCTTTGCGGCCTCTTCAAGGTACACGCACGAATACAATGCCTGACGAAGGCTTTTCCCTACCGCTATGACTCCGTGATTACGCAAAACAACCGCCAGTTTATCTCCAAGGTAATTTACCGCTGCTACCCCCATTTCGACGCTGGCGGCTGACGTATATGGCGCCACCACAACTGAGCCACGAGTAGCGTTGGCCAAGGTTGTGACATTGCACGGAATCCGGTCCATCACCAAGCCAAGCGCAGTTGCATAAGGCTGGTGCGTGTGGATGATCGCATTCACTTCGGGCATATGGTCGTAGATATAACGCAGAGCTCCGGTATCTACGGAAGCGCGTCGACTGCCTTCCTTGATCTCCCCCGCCAGGCTAACCAGGAGGATATCCTCTGGAACCATTGTTGTGTAAAGCATGCCTGACGGCGTCACAAGGATTCCGTCCTTCCCCACTCTCATAGATACGTTACCACCACTCAGCGCAATCAATTCATAACGATCCAAAGCCCTTGCGGTCTCGAGAATCTCTTTTCTTTCGCTCTCGTACATAGAGCTTCTCCCACACGATATCTTTGTAAAGATCACTCGGCCTCGACGAGGCTTGCAGCTGCGCGCATCTCAGCAGCTTCTCTCAGGATCTTCTTTCTATTAAATACCGCCATCACAACCGCGACGGCGGCAGGAACGCCAAGCCCGACGACGGGACCCATCTCGTAAACCCGCACAAGCACCCACGTAAGCGGGTTCGCTCCGTCACAAATGGAAGAAATCGCTCCACTTCCTTGCTTAATGTACTGCGCGTTCAGAGCAGCCGTCGTAATCAGCGGAGAAAGGTTCGTAGCGATATACAGCCCAACGGTAAGAACCACGACGCCAATGACGAGCGCCCTGAACCCGTTCCCATTCACCACCGGGATGATTAACACGAACATCCACGGGATCACGGCGAGATCGGCAAACGGGAGCACATGGTTCCCCGGCAGGATCACGGCGAGGAATACCGCAATCGGCACCAATATGAGGGACACCGACAGCGTCAGCGGGTGCCCAACGCCAATTGCGGAATCGAGACCGATATAGATCTTGCCTCGGTTCTTGAACCGATCGCGAATGAACGAAGACGCCGCGTCGGATATCGGCAGCAGGCCTTCCATCAACAGCGCAGCCATCTTCGGGATCAGAACCAGCACGGCGCCCATTTGGATGGCCAAGTTCATAACGCCCTTATATCCATAACCGGCCACGATACCGATAACGGCGCCAAGCACGGTGCCGACAAGGATCGGTTCCCCGAACACCCCGAACCGCCTTTGCAGAGTTTCGAGGTTAAAGTTGATTCTGTTAACTCGGGGAATCATATCGATAAGCTTGTTCAACACCATTGCGATCGGAGCGTAGGCCGCCGTAAAACCGTGCGGCAGGGACACCCCAGGCAGGTCGAGCGTCTTTTCCACCCCGCTTGCGGTCCAGTCGCCGAGCACCATGATGATGACCATGTTGATTACGGCAGCGGCCACGCCAAATAGCTGACTGCCGGTAAGAATCGCGACGAGAGCGCCGGTGAACGCAAAATGCCAATAATCCCAGATGTCAATGTCAATTGTTTGCGTCGTGTTGGTTATCAGCATGACGACGTTGACCACCATGCCGACAGGAATGATGATCATGCCGACATTGGAGGCAAAGGCGATTGCCGCCGCTGAAGGCCAGCCGACATCGACGACGTCAAGCTGGAGACCAAAGTTGGTCACCATCTGCTTCACTGCCGGCCCTAGGTAGGTCCCGATGAGACCAATAACGAGAAACAGGCCGATGAAGCCGATACCGACCGTAAGGCCAGCCCGTATTGATTTACCGACACCGGCCTTTAAAAGGATACCCATAATACAGATGATAATGGGCATCATAATTGTGGCGCCAATTCCCCTTATCTCGTCAAAGAATGCCAGTACATAGTACATTCTAATTTCCTCCGAAACTTCTCGTTCGCTCTGTTCTCCGCACCTACGCTGTCTTGCTCTCCCCGAACAAGATATGACAGATCTTATCGACAATCGGTTCTGTGCCGACGCCCACTAAGAACTTCGTCCCGATCACCAATGGACAGGCGCAACTTCCTCCCAGAACACTTGTCGAGATACACAAGTCATAATTTGGCGACTGGGCGGCCACCTCCGCAGTCTTCCCCTGCGTAATTCTAAACTGGCCCTTGTAGCCCCGGTCCTCCAAAGCTTTTGTCACCTTCACATTGACCGCCGTCGATGTACAGATACCTGACCCGCAAACTAACAAAATGCGCTTCATCCCGGTTACTCCCCTTCAACTTCTTTTACATCTTTAGGTACTGTTTAAACAGTCTCACCACCTCCACCGGCGATGCGGCGTTCTTGATGCTATTCAACCGGCCCGGCGCTTGTAACGCGTCAATCATCTCGCCTAAAAAATCGATTTGACACTCCGACTTTCTAATTGCGAGCATGAACATCAGTTGAACATTCACCTTGTCGTCTTGGGTGCCCATCTCTCCAAACGTGACCGGCTGCCTAAGCACTCCAATTGCGACCGCCTCCCTATTCACATGAATGGCGTCCGTGTGCGGCAAAGCGATGCACGCTTCGCCGAGCGCGAGCCCGGTGCAAAAGGCCTTCTCTCGATCCTTTACAGCCTGCACATACCCTTCTTTTACGTAGCCCGCCCGTATAAGCTTGCCGGCCAAAATCTCGATCGCCTCCTGGTCCGACGACGCGCGCATATCCATTACAACCAACTCTGGCGTTATCGCGATATTAGACAAATCGCCATCGGTCACCTCGCCCATTTCATTCTCCTTCATAATCATTTGTAATTGCGCGCAATCTATAGGTGCTCAAATTGACTTTCCATTATTTGGTACCCCAACCCCTGTTCTTCCAGCGCACGCTCAGCTTCGCGAATAACGTTGGCCGCGTCTTTAGGCGTCTCCGCGTGCTTTAGATCCATATTGAACTTGTCGTTAGCCAAGATGTTTACCAAATTGATCAAGGCCCTGATGTGAGTGCTGTAATCGACTGCGCTCAGGCAGCAGACAAACTTCGCCTCCGCCTTTCTTTCTGCATCGAAAGAAACCGGTTCCTGGAGCCTTATTAGACTCATTCCGGTCCGGTAGGCGCCGGCGCCCAAGTCTGCGTGCGGCATGGCAAATTCAGGAGAAATAATAATATATGCCCCGTTAGCAATGACGTTGTTGATCATTGCGTCAATATACCTGCTGGAGATATATCCGTTCTGCAACAGGATATTCCCGCATTCCTTCACGGCGGCTTGCCAGTCGGCGCAAGACAAATTGAGCCGGATGAATTGCTCGGTTAGCAGCTGGTTGAGGCAAGGCGCGTAAACAAGCTCCTTGGAACTCTGAGCTCGATTCTCGATCTGCCTGAGGACCTTTTCGCTGCCAGGATCGCCTTTGATTTTATTGGCGAAATCTATTTCGCCATTGTTATACGCGGTCCGCTTGCCGACGTCGGCGTATTGCACTCGTTCAATTTTGTTCTTGATCGCGAGGCAATCCATGTCAGTCAGCAATAAAGATGTCTGGACGTACGCAACCGGAGGGTTTGCTAACGGTATTGTTGAGATTATCAAGTCCACGCTATCTTTGTTGATATATTGACTTTCGTGCGCAGATAGAACCCCCACAATCTGAAAGGAGAAGCGGTTCCTTAATTTTGCCGCAAGTAACTTGGAACTTCCCACTCCGCCATGACAGACCAAAGCAACCCGGATACGGGCGTCTCCGTTTCTTTTCCTTTCAAGCGCTGCGCATACGTGCATTGTGATATAAACTACTTCCGCGGGGGAAAGAACCCTCTTTGCATAAGCTTCCAAAATGTACTGGCTGTCCGATACGGCGCGAACAACAAAGGGGTATTCCTTTGCTATCTCGCAAAGAGTCAAACCTGGGGGAAACGATTTCGTCTCGGCCGGTAGAACTGAATCAAGGTGATGATATAAACTTTCGAACAGGTCATGGTCGCCTTCAAGGTCCTTGCCTAACGCTTGCGACACCTTTTCAATAAAGCGCAATGCAACGATCTGAATGTCGACGATTTCTCGGTTTCGCTCTCTTCGTTTCATGTATCGCAAGTTGCCAAGCACGTTTGATAGAAAAACGGATTCGTTTTTTGTAACGGTGACGTTGCAATGCTTGGACACGCACTCGACGATATCATCTGCGATTTTGGCAAAGTCGTTACATTCCAGTCTCAACTGTTCGAGTTGGCGCCCCTCCGCAATACGCCATAGCATAATTTGAATATAGAGAATGAGATAATCATATGAATAATCCGTCAGATAGAATCCATGCACGTGTTCCCGCTCTTCGATGATTCTCCCAATCAGATCGCTCTGCTTTTCCTTGATCGTCTTGAAAGTCGGGAACAGGTCCTCCAGGAAACGCATGATAAAGGCAACACCCTGTTCGTCCAGAACAAGTTGCCGGATGTCGGCTTCCCTTCCTGCGATTATAAGCCCCTTGCTTGGACGCGAAATAAGCTGGATGTTACGCTGCCTAAGTTCTTCGTGGACGTCTTTGACGTCTTTCACAACAGTAGCCGCACTGACACGGATCATCGTCGCCAATTGAGCGATTGTTGTATACTTAGACGACACCGCCAGGATGATAGCTGAGAGGGCAACCCTTTCCCTCTTTGAAAGCTTTGTGCGATATAAAACCTTACCTTCTTGCGCGAGTATGTATGAGGCGTCTTTTCCTACCTTATTAGTTATTATCCCCTTTTCGCCAATTTCGAGGCAGCCGCCATTAATCTCGTCCAGGAAATAGTTGATATTGTTAATGTCATTGCGAACTGTTCTGGCCGAGACGTCAAATCTCGATGCCAGATCGGCAATTCGGGTCACCGAACTTTCATTCAGAATCGTATATAGGATTTCCCTTTCTCTGTGGTTCATCCCTTCCTCCCCTTTGGACACTCTTATCTATGTCTCTGAAAAACAAAATACTTATTGTTTTCCCGGTCGGCGAAAAAAAATATGACAATGTGGTTCAGAGCCCAACCCGAAAACAGTCGGCGGTTTCAGCGGGTTATGGCTCCATCGTGTCCCCCAGGGTGATGCAAGCCACCGGCGCCCTGGACCAAAATCACGCGTCGCGGGTATGCGCCTCGCAGCCCGCGCTTTTCAAGCGACCTCACCGACCTCGAATCGGCGTCGATTGCGCAAGCGCTGCCGAAACCACGCCCGATCGGCCGCACGCGCGCCGCCGACTTGCGCGAGGTTCGGAAGTGGCGCGTCTAAGAGGTCGACGGCGGATTGTGGCGGTCCCTCTGCTACAAGCCCTCATCGAAAGCATGCGTCTGGAGCCGACTCCGGCCCGCCGTCGCTTTCGTCGACGGCGCGGGTCGCAAAAGGGACGGAAAACGGCGCCCAACCCATTGAGGCCCCGCGATCGCGGACCGAACTTGCGCGCTCGCCGATCTTGCCGCTGCCGGCTGCCGGCGCCGCCGTCCCCTAGCCTCCGACCCGCCAAATCGGCTAACCAGGCGCGATGACCGTAAGCTCGCGCCTTGAACCGACCCGCCCCGCCTCCCGGCTCGGCGTCGACCGCGTCGGCGTCGCCGCGCTGGTCGCAGGAACGGCGATCATCGCCTGGTCGGGGACCCTCGCGCGCCTGCTCGACGTCGGGCCGCTCGCCGGCGCCGCTTGGCGCATGGGCCTCGCGGTCCCGGCGCTGGCGGCGTGGACGCGCTTCGCCGAGCGCCGGCCGCTTCGCGGGCCCGATCTCGCGCCGTCGGCCGGCCTGCTGATCCTCGCCGGCCTCGCCTTCGCGCTCGACGTCGGCTCGTTCCACCTCTCGCTCACCGGCACCAAGGTCGCCAATGCGACCTTCATCGGCAATGTCGCGCCCATCCTCACCGTCGTCGGCGGCGCGCTCATCTTTCACGAGCGTCCGTCCTGGCGCGTGTGGCTAGCGCTCGGCCTGGCGCTCGTCGGGGCCTGGATCATGGCCGGCATGGTCGCCCCAGTCCGCGTCGGCTTCGGCGACGCCTTCGCGCTGTCGGCGGCGATCGCCTACGCGAGCT
>CAZKHF010000054.1:0-12603 GCA_964552445.1 uncultured Bradyrhizobium sp.
ACGCCCGCCTCCCAGGCGCCGCGCGCGATCGCCTCGTTGCCCATCAGCGGCGCGACCTCCTCCGCCGCCTGGGTTTTCGCCACGTTCACCTGTCGGTTCATCGCCGCCCCGGCCTTTCCCCCGTGGAACAGGGTCTTTGCGCCAATCAGCCGCCATCGCGCAAGGGAATTCGCGCCGCGTCGTGCAAATCGTCGGCGCGGCGCCATGCCCCCGCCGCGCGCGTCGCGCGGCTCGCGACCGAAGCTGCGCAATTCGCCGCAGCCGCGAATTGACCTCTATCAAAAGCGGGCGGCCGCGACGCGTTAGCTCGGCCGTTCCGCCGCCGTGAAAGTCGGCGGCGGACGACGCTGGGCGCGGGCGGAAAGCCGGGGGAGGACGATGAGGGCCGAAGTTGCGCAAGCGAACTTGCCGGAGCCGATCGAAACCGCCTCGCGCGACGAGCTGACCGCCTTGCAGATCGAGCGGCTGAAGTGGACGCTCCATCGCGTCTACGAGCGCGTGCCCCATTACCGCGCCAAGTTCGACGCCGCCGGCGTTCATCCCGACGACTTCAAGACGCTCGACGACCTGCCCAAGTTCCCGCTCACCACCAAGCAGGACCTGCGCGACAACTATCCCTTCGGCCTGTTCGCCATGCCGCTCGAAGAGGTGGCGCGGTTGCACGCCTCCTCCGGCACCACCGGGCGTCCGACAGTGGTCGGCTATTCGCTGGACGACCTCGACATGTGGGCGCTGGTGATGGCGCGGTCGCTGCGCGCCGCGGGCTGCCGGGCGGGCATGAGGGTCCACAACGCCTTCGGCTACGGCCTGTTCACCGGCGGCATGGGCTACCACGCCGGCGCGGAGCGGCTCGGCTGCACGGTGACGCCGGTGTCCGGCGGCATGACCGAGCGCCAGGTCCAGCTTATCGCCGACTTCAAGCCCGACGTCGTCATGGGGACGCCCTCCTACATGCTCGCCATCCTCGATCAGATGCGCCGCATGGGCTTCGACCCGCGCCGCTCCAGCCCGAGGATCGGCTTTTTCGGCGCCGAGCCGTGGACCAACGCGATGCGCGCCGAGCTGGAGGGCGAACTCGGCATCCACGCCTTCGACCTCTACGGCCTATCGGAAGTGATCGGCCCCGGCGTCGCTTGCGAAACCGTGGAGGACCGCAACGGCCCGACCATCTGGGAAGATCACTTCTACCCGGAGGTCGTCGATCCGGCGACCGGCGCGCCGCTCGCCAACGGCGAGCACGGCGAGCTGGTGCTGACCTCGCTCACCAAGCAAGCGATGCCGCTCATCCGCTACCGCACGCGCGACCTCACCCGTTTCCTGCCGGGGAGCGCGCGCGCGATGCGCCGGATGGAGAAGGTCACCGGCCGCTCCGACGACATGATCATCCTGCGCGGCGTCAACGTCTTCCCCAGCCAGATCGAGGAGCAGATCCTGCGTTGCCGCAGCCTCGCGCCTCATTACGCGCTCGAACTCGGCCGCGAGGGGCGGCTCGACACCATGAAGGTGCTGGTCGAGGCGCGTCCCGACGCGGCCGACGCGGCCAGCCGCGCCGACCAGGGTCGCGAGCTCGTCCACCACATCAAGGCGGTGGTCGGCGTCTCGGTGCGCGTGACCGTGGTCGACCCCGGCGCGATCGAACGTTCGATCGGCAAGGCGAAGCGCGTTCTCGACCTTCGGCCTAAGGACTGACCGGCGCAATTCGCCGCAGCGGCGAATTGACCCTTATCAAAAGCGCGGGGCGGCGAGGTGGATAGCTGCGACCTTTCGGCCGCCAACAAGGGCGGCGACGGGTCGCGCGCGCCCCGAAAGCGTCGCGGGCGGACGTAAAGCCGGGGGGAAACGATGACGGGCCAAGCCGGGCAAGCGAGCTTGCTGGAGCCGATCGAGACGGCCTCGCGCGACGAGCTGACCGCCTTGCAGATCGAGCGGCTGAAGTGGACGCTCCATCGCGTCTACGAGCGCGTGCCCCATTACCGCGCCAAGTTCGACGCCGCCGGCGTCCATCCCGACGACCTCAAGACCCTCGCCGACCTCGCCAAGTTCCCCTTCACCACCAAGAAGGACCTGCGCGACAACTACCCGTTCGGCCTGTTCGCCGTGCCGACCGAGCAAGTGGCGCGCATCCACGCCTCCTCGGGCACCACCGGGCGTCCGGCTGTGGTCGGCTACTCGAAGCGCGACCTCGAGATGTGGGCGGAGGTGATCGCGCGGTCGCTGCGCGCGGCGGGCTGCCGGGCGGGCATGCGGCTCCACAACGCCTTCGGCTACGGCCTGTTCACCGGCGGACTGGGCCTCCACGGCGGCGCGGAGCGGCTCGGCTGCATGGTGACGCCGGTATCCGGCGGCATGACCGAGCGCCAGGTGCAGCTCATCGCCGACTTCAAGCCCGACGTCGTCACCGCGACGCCCTCCTACATGCTCGCCGTCGTCGATCAAATGCGTCGGATGGGGGTCAATCCGCGCCGCTGCAGCCTGAAGATCGGCCTGTTCGGCGCCGAGCCTTGGACCAACGCGATGCGCGACGAGCTGGAGCGCGAGCTCGACATCGACGCCCTCGACATTTACGGGCTGTCGGAAGTGATCGGCCCCGGCGTCGCCAGCGAATGCGTCGAGACCAAGGACGGCCCGACCATCTGGGAAGACCACTTCTATCCGGAAGTGGTCGATCCGGCGACCGGCGCGCCGCTTCCCGACGGCGAGCACGGCGAGCTGGCGCTCACCTCGCTGACCAAGGAGGCGATGCCGGTCATCCGCTACCGCACCCGCGACCTCACCCGCCTGCTGCCGGGCACGGCGCGCGCGATGCGCCGGATGGAGAAGGTCACCGGCCGCTCCGACGACATGATCATCCTGCGCGGCGTCAAGGTCTTCCCCAGCCAGATCGAGGAGCAGATCCTGCGCTGCCGCGGCCTCGCCCCGCACTACGTGATTGAGCTAGGCCGCGAGGGGCGGCTCGACACCATGAACGTGCTGGTCGAGGCGCGGCCCGACGCGGTCGACCCGGCGACGCGCGCCGAGCAGGCCAAGGAGTTCATCCATCACGTCAAGGCCGTGGTCGGCGTCTCGGTGCGCGTCTCGGTGGTCGACCCCGGCAAGATCGACCGCTCGATCGGCAAGGCGAAGCGCGTGCTCGACCTCAGGCCGAAGGATTAGCGCGGAAGGCGTCGGCTTCGAGTCGTCTTCTCCGTCATTGCGAGCGACGCGAAGCAATCCAGGGGCCGCAGGGATCCGCCTCTTCAACCCCTGGATTGCTTCGTCGCTGCGCTCCTCGCAATGACGGTGGCGCTGCTTGAATGCAAAACGCGTTGGCGCCGACGCGCCGCGCTCACTTCTTCCAGTTCAGCGCCGAGACCAGCGTGAACAACCGCCGCGCGGTGCGCTCGTCGATCTCGACCTTGTCGGCCAGCCGCTCGGCGATCAGCTTCGCGCCCTGATTGTGCAGGGCGGCGCGCTCGCGCTCGATCGCCTCGATCTGCCGCGGGCTGGCGCTGCGGATCGCCGAATAATACGACTCGCACAGCAGAAAATATTCCGTCAGCAGCGGGCGCAGCGGCGTCAGCGACATCGCCATCTCTGCGACCCGCGCGCCGCTGGCGCCGCGCACGTCGAAGCTCAGCCGCGACTCCGCCTGGGCGATCGACATGCGGTACGGGCCATCGTCGCAGCCGACCACGCCGAAGCTGTTCTCCTCGACCAAGTCGAAGATCGCCGCCGCCCGCTCCTGGGCGCGGTCGGAGGCGTCGCGCGGGATCGACTTCTCGTCGCACGTCACTTCGGCGAGCCGGTCGCGCGACAGGGTCGCTTCGGCGCTCATGGTCGGCTTCTCCTCGACAGTCGCAACGAGACCGAGCGCGCATGCGCGCCGAGGCCTTCGGCCTCCCCCAAGATCACCGCCGAAGGCCCCAGCGCGGCGAGCGATTTCGCGTCGCACTTGAGGATCGAGGTGCGCTTGAGAAAGTCGAGCGCGCCGAGCCCGGAAGAGAAGCGCGCCGAACGCGACGTCGGCAGCACGTGGTTGGCGCCGCCGACATAGTCGCCGATCGCCTCCGGCGTGTGCTCGCCGATGAAGATCGCCCCGGCGTTGGCGACCGCCTCGCTCAGCGCCTCCGCGTCGCGCGCGACGATCTCGAGATGCTCGGGGGCGATCCGGTCGACCAGCGCGACGGCCGCCGCAAGCGCGGGAACCAGGATGATCGCGCCATAGTCGCGCCAGCTCGCGCCGGCGGTCTTGGCGCGCGGCAGATCGGCGAGCTGCGTCTCGACGGCGGCGGCGACGGACTGCGCCAGACCTCTGTCGTCGGTGATCAGGATCGACTGCGCCGCTTCGTCGTGCTCGGCCTGGGCGAGCAGGTCGGCGGCGATCAGCGTCGGGTTGGCGCTCGAGTCGGCGAGCGCCACCACTTCCGAAGGGCCGGCGATCATGTCGATTCCGACCGCGCCGAACACGCGCCGCTTGGCGGCGGCGACATAGGCGTTGCCTGGCCCGACGATCTTGGCGACCGGCGCGACGCTCTCGGTTCCGTAGGCCAGCGCGGCGATCGCCTGCGCGCCGCCGAGACGATAGATCTCCGTCACGCCGACGATCTTCGCCGCCGCCAGCACCAGCGGATTGAGCTTGCCGTCGGGCGTCGGCGCGGTCATCGCCAAACGCCGGCAGCCCGCGACCTTCGCCGGCGCCGCGTTCATGATCACCGAGGAGGGATAGCTGGCGGCGCCGCCGGGAACATAGAGGCCGACCGCGTCGATCGGCCGCCAGCGCCAGCCGAGCTCGACGCCGAGCGAGTCGACGAACCAGACGTCGTCGGGCAGCTGACGGCGGTGGTAGGCGAGCACGCGCTCATGGGCGAGCTCAAGCGCGGCCAGCGCCCTGCGGTCGCAGGCGGCGACCGCGGCGTCGATCTCTTTCTCCGAGACGCGGACGCCGGTCTTCGACAGGTCGACCCGATCGAAGCGCAGCGTGTGCTCGATCAGCGCCGCGTCGCCGCGCGCGCGCACGTCGGCGATGATCGCGGCGACCGTCGCGTCGACGTCGGCGGCGGATTCGCGCTTGGCTTCGAGCAGGGCGCGAAAGCGGGGCTCGAAGTCCGCGGCGCTTGCGTCAAGGATGATCGCCAAGGTCGGCTCCGCCGCGGTTCACGAGGACTCGGCGCTGGTCAGCGCGTGGCCCGGACATTGGTCGGCCGGAACGCGCGGGCCGACGTCGCGCAGCTCGGCCTCGAGGCACTCGACCTCGAGGCGCACCGCCGCGCCGTCGGCGAACGCGAGCAGCACCATTCCGGATGGCGGATCGGTCTTCTCGAAAGTGACCGCGAGCAGGTTGAGCCGCGCGTCCTCGTCGCGGCCGGCCAGCCCGAGGTGCGAGACCTTGAGCACGCGGTCGAAGCGCAGCACCGAGCCGACGCGTTCCTTCCGCCCCTCCTCATCGGCGGCCCAGTCGTAGCGCATGACGGTGACCAGGAAGCGCTTCTGCCTCGGCTGCCAGATCATGTCGTCGCGCGTCAGGCACGAATTCTGGGCGTGGGCGGAAATCACTTCCAGCCCTTCGCGATCGAGGGCCATCAGTTTCAGGAAATCGGCCGCCGTCGACATGTTTCAGCCCGCGATGCGTTCGATGTCGGCGCCGCAGGCCGCGAGCTTCTGCTCGAGCCGTTCGAAGCCGCGATCGAGATGGTAGACACGGTTGACGGTGGTCTCGCCCTCGGCGGCGAGGGCGGCGATCACCAGCGACACCGAGGCGCGCAGGTCGGTCGCCATCACCGGCGCGCCGAGCAGCCGGTCGACCCCTTCGACAATCGCCGTGTCGCCATCGAGGCGGATGCGCGCGCCGAGCCGCGCCAGCTCCTGCACGTGCATGAAGCGGTTCTCGAAGATCGTCTCGGTGATGCGCGAAGTTCCGCGCGCGCGCGTCATCAGCGCCATGAACTGCGCCTGCAGATCGGTGGGAAAGCCAGGGAACGGCGCCGTCGCGACGTCGACCGCGCCGATGCCGGCGCCGTTGCGCGTCACCCGCACGCCGCGGTTGTCGCTGCTCACGCTCGCGCCCGCCTGCGTCAGCGCGTCGAGCGCCTGCTGGAACACCTCGGCGCTCACCCCTTCGAGCAGGATGTCGCCGCCGGTCATCGCCACCGCGGTGGCGTAGGTGCCCGCTTCGATGCGGTCGGGCATGACGCGATGTCGCGCCCCGTCGAGCCGCGCCACCCCGGTGATCTCGATCGTCGAAGAGCCTGCGCCCTTGATGCGCGCGCCCATCTCGTTGAGGCAATCGGCGACGTCCTTGACCTCGGGCTCGCGCGCCGCGTTGCGCACGATCGTCGTTCCGCGCGCGATCGCCGCCGCCATCATCGCGGTGTGGGTGCCGCCGACCGTCACCTTGGGAAACTCGATCTCTGCGCCGATCAGCCCCTTCGGCGCCCTGGCGACCACATAGCCGCCCTCGATCGCGATCTCCGCGCCGAGCCGCGCCAGCGCCATCAGCAACAGGTCGACTGGCCGGGTGCCGATCGCACAGCCGCCCGGTAGCGAGACGCGCGCTTCGCCGGTGCGCGCCAGCAGCGGCGCGATGACCCAGAAGCTGGCGCGCATTCTCGACACCAGCTCGTAAGGCGCGGTGGCGTCGACGATGGCGTGGGCGCGCAGATGCGCGGTCTGGCCCGCGCCGGTCTCCTCGCCCGCCCGCTTGCCGTTGATGGTGATGTCGACGCCGTGGTTGCCGAGGATGCGCGCGAGCAGCGTGACGTCGGCGAGGCGCGGCAGGTTCTCCAGCGTCAGCGTGCGATCGGTCAAAAGCGAGGCGATCATCAGCGGCAGCGCGGCGTTCTTGGCGCCGGAAATCGGAATGGCGCCGTTGAGCCTCGCCCCGCCGCGAATTTGTATGCGATCCATGCCTCGACCTTTCCGACCCGATTCTCGCGCGCCGGCGAGGGTCAGGCTCGCCGCCCCTCGCCCGCGCCGTCCGACGGCCCTTCGGCGGGCGCCGGCTCGTCCGCCGCTGCCCGGCCGCGGCTCTGCGCCTTGCGGCGCTTCAGATTCTCCCTCAGCGCCGACGCCAGGCGCTCGCGCCGACGCTTCGCCTCGATCGATCGTTGCTCGTCCCGGCTCATGGTTCGCCCGCCCGCGCCGCCAGGGCGGTAGATAGGCCCGCCGCCGGGCGTGGGCAAGCCGAAAGCCCCGCCGCCCGCTACCCCGCCTTCTCGATCAGGCTTTCCGCCGCCGCCCGCGCCGCCCCGGTGATCTCGGCCCCGGCGAGCATGCGCGCGATCTCCTCGCGCCGCGCCGCCGGGTCGAGCGACACCACCTGCGTCGCCACCCGCTCGCCCTTGCCGACGTCGTTCTTGACGATCTTGAAGTGGCTGTCCGAACGCGCGGCGACCTGGGGCGCGTGGGTGACGGCGAGCACCTGGGCGCTCGCCGCGAGACGCACGAGGCGCTGGCCGATCGCGTCGGCGACGGCGCCGCCGACGCCCGCGTCGACCTCGTCGAAAATCAGCGTCGGCGCGGTGCCGCGCGCGGCGAGCGCGACCTTCAGCGCCAGCAGGAAGCGCGCGAGCTCGCCGCCCGAGGCGACCTTCATCAGCGGCCCCGGCCGCGAGCCCGGATTGGTGCGGGCGCAAAACTCGGCGCGGTCGTAGCCGTCGGCCGAGACCACGCCGTTGTCGCGCGCGAGGTCGACAGTGAAGCGGGCGCGCTCGAGCTTCAGCGCCGGCAGCTCGGCGTTCACCGCGCGTTCGAGCTCGGCCGCCGCGCGCCGGCGCGCCTCAGACAGCGCGCTCGCCGCTTCGGCGTAGGCGGCGGCGGCGACGCGCGCCGACGCTTCGAGCGCGCCGACGCGCCGCGCGCTCGCGTCGAGGCCCTCGAGCTCGTCGCCGTATTTCTTCGCCAGCGCCGGCAGCGCCTCGACCGGCGTCGCGTATTTGCGCGACATGCCGCGCAGCGCGAACAGGCGCTCCTCGCACTTCTCCAGCTCGCGCGGATCGAAGTCGCAGGAGGCGAGCGCGTTCTCGACCGCGCGCGTCGCCGACTCCAGGGCCTGCATCGCCTCGTCGAGCGCCTGCACGCTCGGCTCGATCAGCTCCGGCGCCTGCGGCGCGCGGCGCTCGAGGCGGCGCGCGATCGCCGCCAGCACCGGCAGCACCGCGGCGTCGCCGGAAAGGCTCTCGTGCGCTTCGCGGATGTCGGCGGCGACCTTCTCGCCCTGCATCATGCGCGTCCGCCGCTCCGCCAGCGCCTCCTCCTCGCCCGGCTGCACGTCGAGCCGGGTCAGCTCCTCGTGGGCGTGGCGGGCAAAGTCGGCCTCGGCCTGCGCCGCGGCGAGGCGCGCCCGCTCTTCGGCAAGCTCGGCCTCGACGCCGCGCAGCGCGGCGAAGGCGGCGCGGGTGGCCTTGACCGCGTCGTCGTGCTCGCCATAGGCGTCGACCAGCGCGCGATGGGTCGAGGCGTCGAGCAGCGCGCGCTCGTCGTGCTGGCCGTGGATCTCGACCAGGCCGGCGGCGACGGCGCGCAGGGTCTGGGCGCTGACGCTCTGGTCGTTGACGAAGGCGCGGGTGCGGCCGTCGGCGAGCTGCACGCGTCTGAGGATCAGCTCGCCCCCGGCCGAAATCCCCTGCTCGGCGAGCGCCTCGAAGACGGCGTGATCGGCCGGCAGGTCGAAGGTCGCGGTCACCTGCCCCTGCGGCTCGCCGTGGCGCACCAGCGCGCCGTCGCCGCGCGCGCCCAAGGCGAGCGCCAGCGCGTCGAGCAGGATTGACTTTCCCGCGCCGGTTTCGCCGGTGAGGATGGTCAGGCCATTCGAGAATTCGAGGTCCAGCGCGTCGATCAGCACGATATCGCGAATCGAGAGTCGCGCCAGCATGGCCCGCGGCCTCGTCCGATCAGGACGGCATGACGATGTGGTAGAGCTTGGAAATCCAGGATTGCTGGTTTTCCTTCGGCTCGAGGCCGCCGCCCTTCAACAACGCGTAGGCGTCCTTGTACCACTGCCCATCGGGGAAATTGTGGCCGAGCACCGCCGCCGCCGTCTGCGCTTCGTCGGCGATGCCGAGTCCCAGATAAGCCTCGGTGAGGCGGTAGAGCGCCTCCTCCGAGTGCCGCGTCGACTGGTAGTTGGTCAGCACCGCGCGGAAGCGGTTGATCGCCGCGGTGTAGTTGCGGCGGTGGAGATAGAAGCGACCGATGGACATTTCTTTGCCGGCGAGTTGGTCCATCGTGACGTTGATCTTGTACTTGGAGTCGTCGACGTATTCCGAATTGGGATAGTCCTGGACGACCTTCTTGAACAGATTGAGCGCCTTACCCGCCCGGTCCTGGTCGCGGGTGACGTCCGGGATCTGGTTGTAGTAGGAGCTCGCCTCGAGATAGAGCGCGTAGGCCGCCTCGGGCGACTTGGGATAGAGCTTGACGTAGCGCTCGGCCGTCTGCTCGGCGCTGTCGTAGTCGCCGCCCTGGAACTGCGCGTAGGTGGTCATCAGCAAACCTTTGCGCGCCCAATCCGAGTCGGGGAACTTCTCGCCGAGATCGGTGAACTTCTTGGCCGCCCCAGTGGCGTCGCCGTTGGCGAGATTCGCCAAGCCCTGGTCGTAGACCTTGCTGGCGGGAACGTCCGGCTCGATGACCATCTTGTACTTCTCGCCGGCGAACGGATTGAAGTCGTCGAACATCGAACACGACGACAGCGCGACGGCAGCGCACGCGGCGAAAAGAACGCCCGCGACAATGCGCGGCGCGCAACGGCGAAGGGCGAACGCGCGGGGGTTCGGTGCGAAAATCATGCGTTGGACTCGAAATTTGCGCAGCGCGAAGGCCGGCTTGTCGGCTCCGCGCTCTTTACCTCAGTCCGCGACGACGCGCCAGCCATCTCGCCGGCGCCCGCGCGCGGCGCATTAGAGCGACGGATTGTGGCGCGAAGGGGCCTTCCCGCCCCGCGGCCGGCGCGCGATTTCGTCGCGGCGCGAAATTTTCATTCGACGTTGGGCGCGTAGGCGGCGGCGATCCGCCCGATCGCCATCGTCCCGGCCGCATAGACGCGGCGCGCCGACGGCTCGACGATCTCGTAAGCCTTGCGGTCGGTGAACAACGCCGACAGCATCATCGCGTTGAGGGCGTGCCCCGGCCGATAGACGCGGTAGCCGCCGATGATCGGCGCGCCGGCGAGCGCAAGGTCGCCGATCGCGTCGAGCGCCTTGTGGCGCACGAACTCGTCGCGGAAGCGCAGCCCCTCGGGGTTGAGGATGGCGTCGCCGTCGAGCGCCACCGAATTCTCCAGCGAGGAGCCGAGCGCGAAGCCCGCCTGCCACAGCTTCTTGACGTCGCTGACGAAGCCGAAAGTGCGCGCGCGAGCGATCTCTTTTCGGAAAACCGTGGGGTCGACGTCGAACACGCGCCGCTGGCGGCCGATCGCCGTGCCCTCGAAATCGATCTCGACGTCAAGACGGAAGCCGCGCGCCGCGGGGAGCAATTCGGCGTAGCCCCGCCCGGACTCGACGCGCACCGGCTTGAGCATCCGCACGTAGCGGCGCGGGCGCGCCTGCCGCGCCAGACCGACCGCGTCGATCGCGTCGACGAAATCGGCGGCCGAGCCGTCCATGATCGGCACTTCGGCGCCGTCGATCTCCACCACCGCGTTGTCGATCCTGAGGCCCGCGAGCGCGCCCATCAGGTGCTCGACCGTCGCCACCGCCGCGCCGCTCGCGTCGCCGAGCACCGTGCACAGCGCCGTCTGTTTTACGTTGGACCACTTGGCCTCGATCAGCCGCTCGCGGCCGTTCGGCAGACCGGTGCGAAGAAGGACGATTCCAGTATCGACATCGGCGGGATGAATGACGACGCGCGCCGGAGAAGCGGAATGGACGCCGACGCCCTGGATTTCGACCCGGCCGCGCAGCGTCGTCTGGAAACCGAATTTCATATATCCTACGTCTCCGCCTTGGCTACGAACGCCCAACCCCTCCGGGAGCCGCATGACGTTGCGGCTTATTATGGCGTCCGAACGCCTGTCCCCACGCGCCTTCGCGCGGCCGCCGTAGCGGCCTAACCGGGGCGAAACATAGGCGCCGGCTCGCGCGCCGGCCAAATCACCTTTCGTGAACGATCGTTACACGATTTGGAAACTATGATTCTTCAAATAAATACAAAGATTTAGGAAACATCGCGGCGGCTAGGCGGCGCGCCGGACGAACTGCGGCGATCGGCCGCGGCTCGACGCCGCGGCCATTAACCTTCCCGTAATGATGATTCGGCGGCTCGATCAGTTCGACTGGCGACGCAGGAACGCCGGGATCTCGAGCTGCTCCTCCTCGATCGGCGCGGGCCGCTGGGCCGCGCGGCCGTGCGGGTCGAGGCCGCCCTGGGCGGGACGCGACGGCGCCGGGCGCGGCTGCGGACGACCATATTCGGCGTGGACCGACGGCGCCGAAGCGGGCCGCGCGGGCGCCAGCGCCGGCGGGGCGACGCGCGGCGCGGCGGGCGGCGCCTCCTCCTCGCGCCGGTTGATGCCGAAAGCGGCCAGCTTCTCCAACAGCGAGCGCCGCCGCGTCTCGGCGGGGTGAACCTCCGCCGGCGCGTCGCCGCGATGGGCGCGAAGCTCGCGCTGGGCGAGCGGCGGCAAGTCCTCGATCTGCGGCATGCGCGGCTGTCGCGAGCCCGGCAGCTCCGGCGCGGGCGGGATGAACTCCTCGTCGACCGGCGCCTCTTCCTCTTCGTCGCGCGGAACCGCCGGCTCGACGTAGACCGCCGGTCTCGGCGCGGCGGCGCGGATCTCGATTTCCTCCGGCCCCAGCGGCAGGACGGCGGGGGCCGGCGCCGGCTCGGCTGGGCTCTCCGCCGGGATCGGCGTCGGCAGTCCGCGCGGCGTCGCCGCGTGCGGCCGCACCGCGATCTCGGCGAGCTTCTCGGCCGGCGGCGACACCGGCTCGATCTGGTCGATCGCCGCCTGATCGATGCCGGTGGCGACGACCGAAACCCGCACCACGCCGTCGAGCGCCGCGTCGAAGGTGGCGCCGAGAATGATGTTGGCCTCTTCGTCGACCTCCTGGCGAATACGGCTCGCCGCTTCGTCGACCTCGTAGAGCGTCAGGTCGTTGCCGCCGGTGATCGAGATCAACAGGCCGCGGGCGCCGCGCATCGACGTCTCGTCGAGCAGCGGGTTGGCGATCGCCGCCTCGGCGGCCATCACCGCGCGGTGCTCGCCGCTCGCCTCGCCGGTGCCCATCATCGCCTTGCCCATCTCGCCCATGATCGCCCGGACGTCGGCGAAGTCGAGGTTGATCAGGCCCTCCTTGACCATCAGATCGGTGATGCAGGCGACGCCGGAGTAGAGCACCTGGTCGGCCATGGCGAAGGCGTCGGCGAAGGTGGTCTTCTCGTTGGCGACGCGGAACAGGTTCTGGTTGGGGATGACGATGAGGGTGTCGACGCACTTCTGCAGCTCGACGATGCCGCCCTCGGCGATGCGCATCCGCCGCATGCCCTCGAACTGGAACGGCTTGGTGACGACTCCGACGGTGAGCACGCCGAGCTCGCGGGCGACGCGGGCGATGACCGGCGCGGCGCCGGTTCCGGTGCCGCCGCCCATGCCGGCGGTGACGAAGGCCATGTGCGCGCCGGTGAGGT
>CAZKHF010000055.1:0-12591 GCA_964552445.1 uncultured Bradyrhizobium sp.
CGGTGCGGCGCGAAAGATCGTCCGCCGCCGCCGAGATCTCGCCCGCGCCCGACTGGATGGTCGAGGCGCTGACGGCAATCGACGTCGTCATTTTCTCCAGCGCCTCGACCGACCTGTTGAAGTCGAGACGAAGCGGCTCGAACTTTCCGCTCAGCGGCGTGTCGAGGCGCTGCTGAAGATCGCCCTTCGCGAGCCGGCTTAGGCCTTGGGCGATGGCGGCGGTGCTGACGACGCGGCCGGAGGCGTCGTGGCCGAGCTTGACGATTTTGACGACGCGATGGTCGAGGTCGAAGATCGGGTTGTAGGAGGCCTGGATCCACACCTCCTTGCCGCCCTTGCCGACGCGCTTGGACTCCTGGACGATAAACTCGCCGCGGTTGAGGCGGCGCCAGAATTCCTGGTACTCGGCCGATTTGGCGTAGGCCGGGTCGACGAACATGCTGTGGTGCTTGCCTTGGACCTCCTCCAGCCGATAGCCCGTCAGCTTGAGGAAGTTCTCGTTGGCGGCGAGCGCCGTCCCGTCGGGAGCGAACTCGACCACCGCTTGCACGCGGGAGATCGCCTCGAGCATGGCGGCGTCCTCGGTCGCCTGCAGCTTGACAGAGGTGACGTCGAGGGCGACAGCGACGACCTTGCGCAGCTTTCCATGCGCGACGACCGGGCAGTAATAGGCCTGCCCCCATTTCTGGTGCCCGTTCTTGTCGACGCGCGAGGCCACCTGGGAGAAGCTTTCGCCGCGCGCGATCTTGGCGAGGAACTCCTTGTATTGCGCGCTCTTGGCGACTTCGGGGGCGACCAGGCCGCTGTGGTGCTTGCCCTTGATAGAAGCGAGATCGCGGTCGAGGAAGGCGCAGTAGATTTCGTTGGCGGACAGGATCGTCCCGTCGGGCGCAAGCTCCGTGACCATGAGCTGGCGACTGAGGGCGGCGAGAACGCGTTTGGCGTCGCCGCCGAAATTCGGAAGAAGCATCGCGATAATTCCCTGTGCTCTAAGCCCGACGTCGAAATGAAGGGTTGGCTTTCGCGTCGCGCGCGGGGCGGCGTCGGACCGTCGGATTGGGCCCGGGCCCTCCATGGGGCGTCAAGTCGCTCCGAAACGAGTGGAAGAACGGACATGTCGGCGGACGGCCGACGCGACGAGGCGGCCTCATGCCTTCGCCGGCCGCCAAAAGGGGCGCGAGCGACTCGTCGCGCGGCAGGCTATGCGCGGGTGGTTAATCTGAGGTTGAGGGGCGCCGCGGCCGCGCGCCCCCGATCGCGGCGGGAAGAACGCCGGTCGATCGCCCGAGCCGGCGCGACGGCGCTCGGGTCGCCGCTCACTGCGAAGAGGGCGCCGGCGTCGGCGACGGCAAAGGCCGGATCGGCGAGCCGGGCCCGATCTTCTGCAGATTGCCGACGATGATGCGCTCGCCGTCGTTCAAGCCTTTGACGACGTTCACGAGGCCTCCGGCGGCGGGGCCGAGGTCGACGAGCCGTAGCTCCGCCTTGTCGCCGGCGCCGACGACGTAGACGAACTTGCCCATCTGGCTGGAGCCGAGCGCCGTCTGCGGCGCCATCAGGGCGTCGGGCTCGTCCTTCACGTGCAGGCGGACGCGCGCGTATTGGCCGGGCAGCAGGGCGAAGTCGGCGTTGGCGATGGTCACGCGCGCCGCGATGGCGCCGGTCGTCTTGTCGACGACGTTGTCAAGGAAGGTCAATTCGCCCTTGCGCGTCAGGCCGGGGTCGTCCGGCAGCGTGATCTCGGCCTCGAGCTTGCCGGCGGCGCGCGCTCGCGCGATCTCGGCGAGGTCCGACTCGCTGGGGTTGAACGCGACGTAGATCGGATCGAGCTGGACGAGGGTGTTGAGCGGTCCGGAGAGCGATCCGACCAGCGCGCCTTTGGCCGCCTGATCGCGTCCGAGGCGGCCGGCGAAAGGCGCGCGGATTTCAGTGTAGCCGAGGTTGAGCCGCGCCGCCGCGACCGCGGCGCGGTCGAGCGTCAGCGCCGCCTCGGCCTGGCGCATGGCGCTCTGCCGCTGGTCGTAGGCGTCCTTGGCGACGAAGCCGCTCTTCGCCAGCTCCTCGCCGCGCGCGAAATTGGCCTTGGCGTAGTCGAGCGCCGCCGCGTCGCGCTCGGCCTGCGCCTCGGCCTGGTCGAGCGCGGCCTGGAGGTCGCGCGAGTCGATCTTGTAGAGCAGGTCGCCGCTCTTCACGTCCGCGCCGTCGGCGGCGGGCTGCGACTCGACGTAGCCCGAAACGCGCGCTTGCAAGGCGATGGCGCGGATCGACTCGATCCGGCCGGGATAATCGAGATAGATCGGCAGGTCCTGCTTGACCACCGACGCGACGGGCACGGGCATCGCCATCGCCGCGGCCGGCGGCGCCGAGGCGTTCGCCTGGCCGAAGTAATGGCCGGCGAACTGGACGCCGGCGATCGCCGCCGCGCCGACTACGACGAGGGAAGCCAGGGTTGCTGTCACGACGCGCATGGAAATCCTCCAGCAGTCATTCGGCCGCTTCGGCGCGAGGCGGCGCGAAACGGCGTTCGGCGCCCGGCCTCGCCTCCTCCTCCTCTTGCCCGCTTCGCCGCGCCCGTTCGATGAGGGCGTAGAAGACGGGCACGAAGATGAGGGTCAGCGTCGTCGCCGCGAGCATGCCGCCGAACACGGTCGTGCCCAGCGACTGGCGGCCCGCGGCGCCGGCGCCGGTGGCGAACATCAGGGGGATGACGCCGAAGATGAAGGCGAAGGCGGTCATCAGGATCGGCCGCAGGCGCAGCCGCCCCGCCTCCATCGCCGCCTCGACCACGCTCAAGCCCTCTTCGCGGCGGCGCTTGGCGAACTCGACGATCAGGATCGCGTTCTTCGCCGCCAGGCCGATCAGCATGACGAAGCCGATCTGCGAATAGACGTCGACCTGCATGTTGCGCGCCCACAGCGCGCCGAGCGCGCCGACCAGCGCGAGCGGCGCCGACGACAGCACCATCAGCGGCATCGACCAGCTCTCGTACTGCGCGGCGAGGATCATGAAGACGAAGAAGATCGCCAGCGCCAGCACGACGGTCGCGATCGATCCGGCCTTGAGCTCCTGATAGGTCACGCCGGTCCATTCGAAGCCGAAGTCGCGCGGCAGCGTCGCCGCGGCGACGCGCTCCATCGCCGCCACCGCCTGGCTCGAGCTGTAGCCCGGCGCGGCGGCCCCGTTCACCAGCGCCGAGGCGAAGTTGTTGTAGTGCGGCACGGTCTCGGGCCCGACGATCGGCTTCAGCGTCCCCAGCGCGCTGAGCGGCGCCATGCCGCCGGTCGCGTTGCGCACGTAGAGCTTGCTGAGGTCGGAAGCGGCGGCGCGCGCATCCTTGTCGGCCTGCAGCGTGACGCGGAAAGTGCGGCCGAACAAATTGAAATCGTTCACGTAGAGAGATCCGAAATCGATCTGCAAGGTGTTGAAGACGTCGGGCAGGCTCAAGCCCATGAGCTTCGTCTTGGTGCGATCGAGGTCGAAATAGAGCTGCGGAGTCGAGGCCGAGAACGCGGTGAACAGCGACTGCGGGCTGAGTTCCGGCTGCTGACGCGCGGCGGCGATCAGCGCCTGGGTCGCGTCGTTCAGCGCCACCCCGCCGGCGCCGCCGAGGTCTTCGACTTCGAACTCGAAGCCGCCGGTCGCGCCGAGGCCGTTGACCGACGGCGGATCGAAGCTCAGCGCGAAGGCGTCGGGAATGGCGAGCAGCTTCGGCCGCACCTGGGCGACGAGATTCGAAGCGCTCTCGGCCGGGCCTCTCTGGTCCCACGGCTTCAGGATCGCGAATTCGACCGCCGAATTTGACTGCGCCGCGTTGGTCAGGAAATTGAGCCCGCTGATGAAGCCGGCGATCTCGACGCCGGGCGTCGCTTCGAGAATGTCGCGCACATGCCGGGCGACGGCGTCGGTGCGCTCAAGCGAGGCGCCGTCGGGCGCCTGGACGACGACGAAGAAATAGCCCTGGTCCTCGACCGGCAGGAAGGTCGTCGGAACCGCGCGCGACAGTCCGTAGGCGCCGGCGACGAGCAGGGCGAAGACGCCGACCAGCGCCCAACCGAAGCGCACGAACTGCCTGACCGAACGTGAATAGGCGTGCGACAGCCAATCGAAGCCGGCGTTGAACCAGCGGAAGACGAACGACGATCCCTTCGGACTGTGGCGCAGCATCGCCGCGCTCAACGCCGGGCTGAGCGTCAGCGAGTTGAAGGCGGAAATGCCGACCGAAATCGCGACCGTCAGCGCGAACTGATTATAGAGCCGTCCGGCGACGCCGGGGATGAAGGCGACCGGCACGAACACCGCCATCAGCACCGCCGTCGTCGCGATGATCGGCCCCGTCACTTCCGCCATCGCCTTCTTGGCGGCGGCGAGCGGCGGCAGCCCGGCTTCGAGCTGGCGTTCGACGTTCTCCACCACGACGATCGCGTCGTCGACGACGAGGCCGATCGCCAGCACCATGCCGAGCAGGCTCAGCATGTTGAGCGAGAAGCCGAAGACCTGCATCACCGCCAGCGTGGCGACGAGCGAGACCGGGATCGCGATCGTCGGAATGATCGTCGCCCGCCAGTTCTGCAGGAAGACGAAGACGACGAAGATGACGAGGGCGAGCGCCTCGAGCAGGGTGACGACGACGTCGCGCATCGCCGCCGAGACGAAGCGCGTCGTGTCGTAATGCATCGCGTAGGCGATTCCGTGCGGGAATCGCGTCGAGAGCTCATCCATCTTCTCGGTGACCCGGCGCTGCAGGTCGAGCGCGTTCGAGCCCGGCATCTGAAAGACGCCGAGGACGACCGTCGGGTCTTTGCCGAAATAGGCGGACGACGAATATTGCAGCGCGCCGAGCTCGACCCGCGCGACGTCGCGCAGCCGGATCGCGGCGCCGGTCGTCGGATCGGCGCGGACGATGATGTTGGCGAATTCGCTCGGGTCGGAAAGCCGGCCGGCGGCGTTGACCTGAAATTCGAACGGCGTTCCGGCCGGCGCCGGCGATGCGCCGATCTTGCCGGCGGCGACCTGGACGTTCTGCTCGGCGATGGCGTTCTCGACGTCGACCGCGGTCACGCCGAGATTGGCGAGCTTGTCGGGGTCGAGCCAGACGCGCATCGAATAGCGCCGCTCGCCGAAGATCTGGACGTCGCCGACGCCGGGCAGGCGCTTCAACTGATCGACGATCTGCAGATAGGCGTAGTTCGACAGCGCCACCGGATCGACCGAATGGTCGGGCGAGATCAGGTTGACGATGAGAACGAAATTCGGGTTCTGCTTCTTGATCGTCACGCCGCCCTGGTTGACGATCGGCGGCAGCGACGAAGCCGCCTGCGACACGCGATTCTGCACGTCGACCGCGGCGATGTCGAGCGGATAGCCGACGTTGAAGGTGACGGTGATGGTCGAGGAGCCGTCGTTCGAGCTCGACGACGACATGTAGGTCATGCCCTCGACGCCGTTGATCTGCTGCTCGAGCGGCGTCGTCACCGTGTCGGCGACGACCTGCGCGCCGGCGCCGGGATAACTGGCGCTGACGACGATCTGCGGCGGGGTGATCTCGGGGAACTGCGAAACCGGCAGCAGGAAATAGCAGACCGCGCCGGCGAGCACGAGGATCGCGGCGATCGCCGAGGCGAAGATGGGGCGTTGGATGAAGAAACCGACCACTGATCCGGCCTCGCTGACGCCGCCGCTAGCAGCAGAACGCGGCACCGCAGGCGTCCGCGAGCGGTTGAGAGGGTAGGCGCGCGGGCGCCCCCGCGCCCCACGGCGTCGCCCGCCAGTCGATCGGCGGCTTCGCCGGCCTCGGCTCGCGGGCCTGGGCGGCGGCGAGGCGGCCGGCGGCGGCGCCAAGCAGCGTTCTCAGCGCGCGAGGGTCGACGCGATCGGCGCGCATCGCCGCCAGGATCAGCGGATCGCCGAGCAGCTCGTCGAGGGTGGGATCTTGGCGCAGCGTCATGACTGTTCCTTTCGGCGTTGCGACAAATCGTCTCGCGCGGCGGAGCGCCCGTCGCCTTATCGTTGACTTCCGGCGCGAGGATGTGTTACCGATCGGTAACAGCTAATAGATACCGGTCGGTAACATCACAGTCAAGGGCGATGACCAAGAAAAATTCAGAGGCGGAGGGAGGCGGCGCCAAGACCGAGCGTCCTCGCGAACGCATCGTCGCCTGCGCCCTCGATCTCTTTCATCGCCACGGCATTCGCGCCGTCGGCGTCGAGGCGATCGCGGAAGCGGCGGGCACCAACAAGATGACGCTCTATCGCCACTTCGGCTCGAAGGACGATTTGATTCTCGAGTGTCTCAATTACAAGGGGCGCAAGACCGACGAGACCTGGGCGGAGCTCGAAGCGGCGCACCCGGGCGACCCGGCGCGCCAGCTCTACGGCATGGTTGGACGCGTGGCCAAGCTGATCGCCGAGGACGAGCGCGGCTGCGATTTCGCCAACGCGGCGGTCGAGCTCAGCGAGGATGATCATCCCGCGCTGCGGGTGATCGAGGCGGTCAAGCGCCGTCATCGCGAACGTCTCGAGCGGCTGTGCGAAGCGGCCGGCGCCCGGCAGCCGGGCCTGCTCGCCGACACCATCGTTCTGCTCGTCGAAGGGGCGCGGGTCAGCCGCCGCAGCGTCGGAACCGCCGGCCCGTGCGCCAGTCTCGCGCGCGTCTGCGAGGCGGTGATCGCGTCGTTCGGCGTGCCGGCGCGCGCCGCGCTCGCTGCCCGGCCGCGCGCCGGCGCGCCGCGGCGCCTTCGCCGCGCCTGAGCGAGGCGCGACGCGTCTGCTTCCCACGACGCGCCGAACCGGCCGTTGGTCGGACTTTTGACGTTCGTCAATATGTCGAACGCTCCAGGCTGAGACCAAGCGGGTCGCGCCTCGCCCGCGCGCGTCGTTCGGGCTCGCAGGCGCAATGGCGCATGCGCGCCGGCGGCGGCGCGATGGAGAAAGCGAGCAAAAGACCGATGAAGCTTCCCAAGGGCCTCGACCTCGTCATTTTCGATTGCGACGGCGTGCTGGTCGACAGCGAATTCCTGGCGATGCGCGCCTACCAGGATTTGTTCGCCGAGCTCGGCGGGGAGGTTTCGGTCGGGTTGTGGAGGCGGTGCCTCGGCAAGAAGCAGGACGACATTCTCGCCGTCATCGAGCAGACGGTCGGGCGCGTCGCGCCGCCGGAGCTGCGCGCGACGCTGTGGCCGCGCGTCGAAGCGCTGTTCGCCGCCGAGCTGAAGCCGACGCCTGGGCTGGTCCCCTTCCTTGAGGCGCTCGAGGCGCGGCGCTGCGTCGCCTCTTCCTCCGACCTCGATCGCATCCGCTTCAGCCTTAAGGTCGCCGGGCTGGCGCGCTTCTTCGACGGCGATCTGTTCAGCGGGCGCGACGTCGCGCGCGGCAAGCCGGCGCCCGACATTTTTCTCTACGCCGCGCGCAAGATGGGGGTTGCGCCCGAGGCGGCGCTGGTGATCGAGGATTCGTCCCCCGGCGTGCTCGCCGCGCGCGCGGCGGGCGCGAAGGTCGTCGGCTACGTCGGCGGCGCGCACGTCGACGACAACTCCGCCCAGCAACTGATCGACGCCGGCGCGCGCGCCGTCGCCGCGTCTTGGCGCGAAGTCGCCGAATTCCTGGGCGAAGCGCAAGCGATCGGGCTGTAGAGCTTCTTAACAGTCTGCCGGAATCGCGCGACGCCCCCTCATCTGGCACTTCGCGCCGCCTTCTCCCGCAAGCGGGAGAAGGGGTTCGCGCCTCCGCCTCCGCCCCCTCTTCCGCTTGCGGGAGAGGGCTTGCTTCAACCTCAATGCAACGCGCTCCAGCCGCCGCGAGCGCGCGCTTCGGGCGCGCGCTCGCGGGGACAGCGCACCAAACCCGCCGGGCGCGCTACCACCTCGGCCGCGACCCGTCGCGCAGCGGGAAGATGGCGCCAGGGGCGTACTCGAAAAGGTCCTCTAATTATTTGAACTGAGAAAGAAAAGTGGTCGGTCGAAAAATCGTGGTCACGCCGTGGCCGCATTCCCTTATGGTGGTAATGCCCGTCATGACGACCACCTTATGATTGCATGCGCTCGCCGAAAAAGTGCAGTCTTCCATAGCGCGTAAAGCGGCGCAGGCGGCTGGCTATCGGCAGATCGCGACAAGGTGTGACGGCCTTCGGAGACAGCCTCAGACGCCGTCGCGTCGTTGCTCCGACGATAGCCGGCGCTGCACCCTTGCGTCTACGTCGGCTATTGCGTTGGGCGCTGCTCAATGGGGGATTGACGTATGCAATCTTCCAAGCTGAATACGGGGGTTCGATTCCCTTCATCCGCTCCAACACTTAGCTAAAGTCGACCTCCGATTTGGCACGGAATCGTCCCCGAATGTCTCGGAGCCCCGAGGAACTCCAGCAACGTTCGTTCAACGGCGTCTTCATCGTCAAGTTGGCACTGCCAAAGGACGAGAGTTCGCCAACCCTCCGCCTCAAGCTCGCGTAGAACTCGAGCGTCGCGTTCCTTGTTCTTCGCGAGCTTGGGACCCCAATACGAGCTATTCGATCGGGGCGGTCGTCCATAACGACACGTCTCATGCCCGTGCCAAAAACAACCATGAACGAATATGACGGCTCGCCGCGATGCGAACACTAAGTCCGGGGACCCTGGCAGATCATTCCGCGCGAGGCGGTATCGGTAGCCGAGGCGATGAGCGATCTTCCGCACACGAAGTTCAGGACCCGTATCTTTCGATCTGACCTGGCGCATGATGAACGACCGGACTTCGGTCCGGTCGCGTGGCGTCTTGGGCACTCCGCGACTTTCGGAGCGGCGTTTCGGTGACGCGCGGGGCGGCATGCCCGGCATGTCTACTCCGCCGCGGCGGCAAGCGCGACTTTGCCTAGCGATGCGCCGCGCGTCCTCGCCTTTCGCTGCGCGACTCGCTCCTCGTCGGACATCGTCATTGGGTCTGGCCGCTTTGTCGGTTCGCCTTTGAAAAGCATCGGCGACAATGTCCAGTGCATCTGCTCGGCTACGCACTGGGCAACAGCTGCCGCGAGCGGTGGGGGAACTGCGTTGCCGACTTGCCGATACTGTTGAAGCCGCGGAATGCGGTCGGGCCAAATAAAAGCGTCCGAGAAACCCTGAAGCCTCGCGCTCTCGCGAACCGTCACGACCCGGTCGAACTGATAATGAATTGGTCGTAGCGGCGAAAAGTTCCCGCTGCCCGCGCGGAGCGTGTACGACAGTCTGTCGGGATGAAGCCGGTCATGGAAAGACCCTCGCTCCCTTTGGCCCTGCCCGAGCGATCGGAAGCGCGCGATCATATCGGCGCTGTGCATCGTCGGCTCATGATTGTGTACGCTTGTCGCTCCGAACTCGCCGGCGTCCGGCAAGTCGCCGATCGCCTGTCTCGTGGTGACGTAGGGGAGTAGATCGCGCCCGTGCGACGCCACTGGGCCTCGGACTGTACGACGCCCCTTGATGCCGATCACAATCAGTCTCTTGCGCGCCTGCGGCACGCCAAAATCGGCAGCCGCCAGCACGTCATGCCACAGAGAATACCCCGAGTTCAGATAAGCCGCTCATTGTCTCCTGGAACAGCTCGCCATTACCCAGTTTCGCCAAGTTGGGGACGTTTTCGAGAACGATTGCCTTCGGGGCAAGTTCGCGCACCAACCGAACAAAGTGAGACATCAAACCGGCGCGCTTATCAGCCGCGCCGCGGCGCTTGCCGACTATCGAGAACGGTTGGCACGGCGGCCCGCCAATAAGGAAATCTACCGAGCGCAACCCCGCAGTTTCGAGGAGAGTTTGCCCCGATGCGGTAATAAGATCAGCCACAAAGCCGCGGCTGCCTCGGTATGAATGGTTGTAGTTGTACGCATCTACCGCACGGCGGTCGATCTCGAAACCGGCTGCGACGTGCAGGCCAGCGTCGAGGAAGCCGGTAGAAAGCCCGCCGCAACCAGCGAATAATTCGATGCCGACAGTTCGACGGTGAGACATTGGCTACTGCTTGGGTACGTTGGTCGCGCGAATTGCGGCGATCTGGGCCTGTGAAGTCGCGATGATGTAGCTTCCGGCCTTCACGATCTTCAAGTCCGCGGCGCGGCCGGGAGCATTGAACTCCATGACGTGGATCACGGACTCGAAGTCGACTTTCACAGCGAGGGGTCGGACGATTAGGTTGGGGAAATAGTGATGGGCGTACTGGACCATGTTGTGAATCTGCACGCGATTGAGGGCGTCGGATGCAGCCTTCGCCTCGATCGGAAAGATGATCGGGACGTCATCTTCCGATCTGGCGATCCCAACATCGATCGCGTCGAGTTCCGCTTGCCCGACTCCCGGAACGGATTTTCGAACGTGCGAGCGCAAGCGATAGATCGTCATGCCTGTGAAGTGATCGAGGATTCGGCAGTACCCGACGACTGAGAGCAACGCCTGCTCGTCCATCTCGGCGACGGCCTCCGGCAACAGCCGACGGACGGGCATTGGTGTGGTGTCGATCGCCGACGTAGGCGTCGTCTGGGGGGCTCGAAGATGCCCGCCGATGCGCGCTCGAATTGGTACTGACCTCGACCGATGGGCCGAAGAATGTGGAAGCCGAGGTCGAGAATCTCCTGTGGGAGCTTCGTGCGCGAGCGCATGCGATAGATCACGTCCGCCGGGTTCCGCGAAGAGATCGCATTCGGGTCCGCCGACTCGGCGCGCACCTCCTCAACGGCATTGCGGACGTCGTCGAGGCTGAACAAGACGCTGGACGCGCCGGCGCGGTACCGGGCCTTGAAGATTTTCAAGATTACCGGCACGTACACCTTCGAGTTCTTGCCGTGGCTCTGAAGGCTCTTATGCTCGGCCGCGCCGGGCGCGACCGAGCCGGCTTTCGGTGTCGGCCGCCGCTTGCCCCCGCTCGAACCCGTCTCGTCGCCGGCCATACTGATCGCCCCGCTCTGGCGGACATTCTGCCCAGTTCGGTCAGTGGCGTCGACAGGGCGGTAGCGGAGATACACTAGATTCGCATTATGGGCATTACGGCATTACGCATCACGGGGGCGGGCGACAGGATGCCGAATCGCGCAACCCGCGGAGCGCCTGCTCGCCGCCACGGGGTCACGGCGACAGGACGCCGAATCGCGCGATCCGCCGAGCGCCTGCTCGTCGCCGGGCGCTCGTCGTTCGTCGCTCAATCGGGGGATGGTGCCCAGGGGCGGAATTGAACCACCGACACTGCGATTTTCAGTCGCATGCTCTACCAACTGAGCTACCTGGGCGCCGGAGCGCCGTTCGGCGCTGCGGACGGCGGTTTATAGGGAGGCCGCCGCGGCTTGGCAAGCGCGTTGCGTCGGCTGGACACGGCTGGCCCGCGCATGGAAAATGGCGCCTGCGGGCGCGTCGCCCGCTTTCAGGAGCGCGCCCATGATCCGTCGTCTCGCCGTCTCGCTCGCGGCGCTCGCGCTGGCGGCGCCGGCGCTCGCCGAACCGCTGCCCAAGCATGTCGGCCAATGCGCCGACACCAAGGTGCTGCGGGTCGAGACGCGGCTGATCGACGGCGTCACCGGCAAGCCGACGCCCGGCTCGGGCAGCGCGATCGAGCTGGTCGACGGCGGCTACCAGGTCTCCTACGACACCGTGCCGGCGGTGGAAGGTTCGCGCCCCGGCGACCCGGTCCGCGTCTGCCTGGTCTCGATTCCCCAGCATTGCCCGCCCGGCGACAAGCGCGGCCGCATTTACGAGACCACCAACCTGCGCACCCACGCAAGCTGGCGGCTGCCCGACGCCGAGCATTCCTGCGGCGGCGCCTGAGCAGCTTTGAACTGGCTTTTCCAACGGCGGCGGCTTCCGATTCCGTCCTACGGGATGATTCGGAGGACGGATCAGGGTCGGCGAGTCGGCGGTGATGGCGGCGCCTACGGGGTCCGCGCCCCCATTTCACCCCAGCAGCTCGATCAGGCGCGGGACCAGCGGCGCGTCGGCCGGCGGCATCGGGTAGTCGCGCAGGTCCTTCGGACGGACCCACTTGAGCGCCTGTCCCTCAAGCGGCTGGACGAAGCCTTCCCAGCGCCGGCAGACGTAGAGCGGCATCAGGAGATGGAACGCCTCGTAGGCGTGGCTGGCGAAGGTCAGCGGCGCGAGGCAGGCGGGCTTGACCGCGATTCCCAGCTCCTCGCCGAGCTCGCGGATCAGCGCCGCCTCCGGCGCTTCGCCGGCGTCGATCTTGCCGCCGGGGAACTCCCACAGGTCGGCGAGCGCCTTGCCTTTCGGGCGCTGGGCGATCAGCACCCGATCGTCGGCGTCGATCAGCGCCGCCGCGACCACCAGCAGCAGCTTCAAGAGCGGTAGTCGCCGTTGATGGCGACATAGTCTTTGGTGAGGTCGCAGGTCCACACCTTAGCGGTCGCCGTGCCGACGCCGACGTCGACGGCGATGACGATCTTGCCGCGCCGCATGTAGGCGGAAGCCGCGGCTTCGTCGTAGTCGGGGTCGCGCTGGCCGGCGTGGGCGACGCGGATGTCGCCGAAGAAGATGTCGAGCTTGTCGCGCTCGGCCTTCTCGCCCGCCTTGCCGACCGCCATCACCACGCGGCCCCAGTTGGCGTCCTCGCCGGCGACCGCGGTCTTGACCAGCGGCGAATTGGCGATCGCCA
>CAZKHF010000056.1:0-12443 GCA_964552445.1 uncultured Bradyrhizobium sp.
CGATGCCGTCGGCGCCGGGCGCGGTCGACACCTGGATGCGGTCGCCCTGGGCGCCGTAATGCTCGACCGCGTTGGTCAGGTCGATCGCGTCGGCCTCGACCGGCACGCGCACCGACTGCACCGCCTGCGCCGCCCCGATTCCGAGACCGAGCCAGGCGAGCGCCGCCATCAGCGCCAGCGCGCGGCGCGGCCGGCGACCCGTCGTGGGCCGCGAGCGGGCGGTCCGAGAGCGCGGCAGGACCTCAATCAAGACGCTTGGCCTCGCCCTCGAGCAGCGCGAGCAGGATGTGGTCCCGCCAGGCGTCGTTGATCTTGAGATAGGCGCGCGCGAATCCTTCGCGCTCGAAGCCGTTGCGTTCGAGCAGGGCGATCGACGGCGCGTTGTCGGGAATGCAGGCCGCTTCGATGCGGTGCAGACGCAGCGTCGCGAAGCCGAAGCGGACGGCGGCGGCGACCGCGCGCGTCATGTATCCCTTGCCGGCGTGCGGCGCGCCCATCCAATAGCCGAGCGTCGCCGCCTGGGCGACGCCGCGCCGGACGCCGCCGAGGGTCAGCCCGCCGAGCAGCTCGTCGCGCGTCGCCTCGAAGATGAGGAAAGAATAGGATTCGTCGCGCGCCATTTCCTCGGCCTGGCGGCGAACCCGGCGCTGGAAGGCGGCGCGGGTGAGATCGTCGTCCGGCCAGGTCGGCTCCCAGGGCGTGAGGAAGGCGCGGCTCGCCTCGCGCAGCCGCGTCCAGGCGGGGCAGTCGTCCATCGACGCGGGGCGCAGGAAGACGCTCTCGCCGCGCAGCAGCAGTTCTGGGGTGACAGGCCTGCCGAGGCGGAACAGCGCCATGGCGGCCTCTCACACGCCTCTCAGCCGGCGCGCGACGCCGGCCGAGTCGAGAGTCTTGCCGAGGGCGCCGAGCGCCGACGCGGTCGGCGACGAACGCAGCATCGCCGCGCCGGTCGCGCGCACGCCCTCGACGGTGACGGCGTCGATGCGCGCCAGCATCTCGTCGAGCGTGAGCGGGCGGCCGTGGACGAAGGTTTGTCGCGCGAGCTGCTGCGCCCGGGCGCTCGGCGACTCGATCGCCGTCAGCGTCGACACCTTGAGCTGCGCCTTGGCGCGCTGGACTTCGCTCTCGTCGAGCCGCTCGGCCGCCTCGCCGAGGCAATCGAGCGCCGCGTCCACCACCGCGCCGGCGTCCTTCGCCGCGGCGCCGGCGTAGAAGCCGAACAGGCCGGAATCCGAATAGGCCCAGTGGAAGGCGTAGATCGAATAAGCGAGGCCGCGCTTCTCCCGCACCTCCTGGAACAGCCGCGACGACATGCCCCCGCCCGCCGCGGCGGCGAAGACGTGGGCGGCGTCGTGATCGGGCGCGCCGATGGCGCGGCCCTCGAAGCCGACGACGAGATGGGTCTGCTCCAGGCGCCGCGACACCCGCGCGTCGCCGCCGCGATAGAAGGCGGGGAGCGCCGGCTCGGAGCGGTCGGCCCCAATCGGGCCGAGCAACCTCTCGGCGCGCTCGACGACGCGGTTGTGGTCGACCGCGCCGGCGGCGGCGACGACGATCGCGCCGGCGCGGTAATGGCGGCGCAGATAGGCGTCGATCGCCTTGCGGTCGAAGCCGCCGACGCCCTCGCGCGTTCCCAGGATCGGCCGCCCGATCGGCTGCCCGGGCCAGGCCGCCGCGGTGAACAGGTCGAAGACGAAGTCGTCCGGCGTGTCTTCGACCGCGCCGATCTCCTGGATGACGACGTTCTTCTCGCGGCCGAGCTCCTCGGGGTCGAAGCGGCTCTCGGTGAGGATGTCGGCGATGAGGTCGAGCGCGAGATCGACGTCCTCGCCCATCACCCGAGCGAAATAGGCGGTCTGCTCCACGCCGGTCTCGGCGTTGAGGTCGCCGCCGACGTTCTCGATCGTCTCGGCGATCTCCTTGGCGCTGCGCCGCCGCGTGCCCTTGAAGGCCATGTGCTCGAGCAGGTGCGACAGGCCGTGCTCGTCGTCCGACTCGTGGCGCGACCCGACGCCGACGAACACGCCGAGCGAGGCGGTGCGCAGATGCTCGACCGCGTCGGTGACGACCCGGAGGCCCGAGGGCAGCGTGGTCAGTCGAGCGCTCACGCCGCCTCCTGCGTCCGTTCGGCGATGAAGCGCGCCGCCGTCGCGGCGTCATTGGGCAGCACCGTCACGCGTTCCGGCAGCGCCGCGAGGCGGCTGAGGCGCGGCGGAATCTCCGGCCGCCGGCCGATCGCGCGCTGGACCGCGTCGGCGAACTTCGCCGGGCTCGCGGTGGCGAGCGCGATGGTCGGCGTCGCCGGATCGCGATCGAGCGCGCTTCGCGCCGCGGCGACCCCCACCGCGCTGTGGGGATCGAGGATGACGCCGGCGGCGCGATAGGTGCGGGCGATCTCCTCGGCGCAGGCGGTCTCGTCCACCCGGCGGGCGTCGAAGTCGCGGCGGATCGCTTCCAGCGGGCCCGGCGCGATGACGAACTCGCCCGCCTGCTTGAGCGAGCCCATCAGCGCCCTCACCGCGGCGGCGTCGCGATCGTAGGCTTCGAACAGCAGCCGTTCGAAATTGGAGGAGACCTGGATGTCCATCGACGGCGATTGGGTGGCCTTGACGCCGAGCGGCTTGTAGACGCCGGTCGCCAGCGCGCGGGCGAGAATGTCGTTCTCGTTGGTGGCGATGGTGAGCCGCTCGATCGATAGCCCCATGCGCTTGGCGTAGTAGCCGGCGAGGACGTCGCCGAAATTGCCGGTGGGGACGACGAAGGCGACGCGCCGGTCGGGCGCGCCGAGCGCCGTCGCGCCGGTGAAATAGTAGACGATCTGGGCGAGGATGCGCGCCCAGTTGATCGAGTTGACGCCCGACAGCGCCATCCGGTCGCGGAAGGCGAGATCGCCGAACAGCGCTTTGACGATCGCCTGGCAGTCGTCGAAAGTCCCCTCGATGGCGATGGCGTGGACGTTGGCGGAGTCGACAGTGGTCATCTGTCGACGCTGCGCTTCCGACACCCGCCCGTAGGGGAAGAGGATGAACACCTCGACGTTCGGCTGTCCGGCGAAAGCCTCGATCGCCGCCGCGCCGGTGTCGCCCGAGGTCGCGCCGAGGATGGTCGCGCGCGCGCCGCGCCGCGCCAACGCCCGACTCATCAGCCGCCCCAGCCATTGCATGGCGAAGTCCTTGAACGCCAAGGACGGCCCGTGGAACAGCTCAAGCAGGAACAGGTTGGCGTCGATCTGGACCAGCGGCGCCGCCGCGGCGTGGCCGAAGCCGGCGTAAGCCTTGCGGGTCAGCTCGGCGAGCTCGTCCTCGGCGAGGTCGTCGCCGACATAGGGGCGCACGACCCGCGTCGCCGCCTCGGCGTAGGGGAGGCCGGCGAGGGCGCGGATTTCCGCCGGCGCGAGACGCGGCTGGGTCAACGGCGCGTAGAGACCGCCGTCGCGGGCGAGGCCCGCGAGCATCGTCTCGGTGAAGCCGAGCCGGGGCGCCTCGCCGCGGGTCGAGATGTAAAGCACGTTCCCTAGGTCCCTCGGCTCGAGCTTACGTCCGTCTAGCGCATCTCGCGCCAAAGGTGAAACGAAGCTCCGGCTCTTCCCGGGAAATTGCGGCCAAACCAAGACCGGGCGGGGCCGGGGCGGCGGCTCAGGCCGCCTGGCCGGCGATCCGCGCCTCGAGCGCCTCGAACAGCGGATTGCGGGCGTCGAACACCTGGTCGAGGGCGATGACGCTGACCCGCTCGGCGCCCTGGGAGAGCAGCCAATCGGCGAGCTCCGCCGACCGCGAGCGCGCGCAATGCAGGGCGACGAAGCCGTGCGGATCCGCCTCCTCGCCGAAGGCGGGGACAGCGTCGAACTGGGCGCACGCCTGCTCCACCACCAGATGGACGGGAGTGGGCAGCCGGGCGCGGATCTCCCGCGCCTTGCGCGCCTCCTCGGTCGCCGCGACGCGCATCAACATTGCGCGAGCGACGGCGCGCGTCTTTTCCGTCCAGCGCGCGGCCGGCGCGGCGACCAGCGTCGCCTGCGAGCGCAGGATGACGCCGTCGTCGAGCGTCTTCAGCGCGTTGGCGGCGAGCGTGGCGCCGGTGGTGGCGATGTCGACGATCAGCTCGGCCGCGCCGGCGGCGGGCGCGCCTTCGGTCGCGCCGAGGCTCTCGACGATGCGATAGTCGGCGACGCCGTGCTCGGCGAAGAAGCGGCGCGTGAGGTTGACGTATTTGGTGGCGACCCGCATGCGCTCGCCGCGTCGGGCGCGGTAGCTCGCCGCGACGTCCTCGAGGTCGGCCATGGCGCGCACGTCGATCCAGGCTTGCGGGACGGCGACGACGACGTTGGCGAAGCCGAAGCCGAGCGGAGCGAGCAGCAGCAGCCTGCGGTCGGCGTCGGCGACCTGCTCGCGCACTAGGTCCTCGCCGGTGACGCCGAAATGCACGGCGCCGGCGGCGAGCTGGCCGACGATTTCGGCGGCGGAAAGGAAGACTACCTCCGCGCCCGGCAGGTCGGCGATGGCGGCGCGGTAGTCGCGCGCGCCACGGCCCTGGACGAACTCGAGCCCGGCGCGGGCGAAGAACGCCGCCGCGTTCTCCTGCAAGCGTCCCTTGGAGGGAACGGCGAGCAGCAGCGGCGAATCCTCGGCGTTTTCGGCTTCGGCGGTCATGCGCGTTTCTCCGCGCCAGGCAGGCGGTCGATCCACACCGCGGCGCCGACGGCGGGCACGTCGCTTTCCGCGCCGAGGCGGCGCGCGAGGCCGTCGTAGCGGCCGCCTCCGACCGCCGGCCGCGCCTCCGGCCGTGTCGCGTCGACCGCCTCGAAGACGAAGCCGGTGTAATAGTCGAGGTCGCGCACGAAGGCCGCGGAATAGGAGAATTCGGCGATGTTGAGGCCGCGCGCGGCGAGAAAGCCGTTGCGCTGGTCGAACGAATCGAGCGCGCCGCCGAAGTCGAGCCGCGCGTCGGCCGCCAATTGCCGGAGCTGGCGCGAGGCGGAGTCGGGATCGCCGGAAATGGCGAGGAAGCGGCGCAGCGCCTGCTGCTGCTCGGCGCTGACCTGCGACTGCGAGCGCGCCGCCGCCTGGTCGAGATAGCGGTCGGCGATCTCGCCGACGCTACGCCCGCCGACCGTCGAGATGCCGGCGATGGCGAGCAGGTCCTCGACCAGCGCCCTGGCCCCGGCGTGGTCGGCGCGCTCGAGCGCCGCCAACACGCCCGATTGCGCGGGCGCGCCATGGCCGGCGCCGTCGAGGATCGACTCCAGCGATCGGCCGCGCGCGAGGCCGCGGCGCATCCTTCTCAGCCAGACGTCGGGAAGGGCGAGCGCGGCGAGCGCGCTGTCGAACAGCCGCGCGTCGCCGACGCGCACCGTCAGCGGCCCGGCGCCGGCGAGCGCCGCCGCTTCGAGCGAAAGCGCGAGAATCTCGGCGTCGGCGGCTTCGATGTCGTCGCGGCCGTAGCTCTCCAGCCCGGTCTGCAGCATCTCGCCGCTCTGGCCGGCGCGGGCGCGGAAGACCGGGCCGAGATAGGCGTATTGCGCCGGCCGCCCCGCCGCGGGCGAAGCGATGTAGGCGAGGCAGACGGGAACGGTGTAGTCCGGCCGCAGGCACAGCTCGGCGCCCGAGGCGTCGCTGGTGAGGTAGAGGCGGCCGCGGATGTCTTCTCCCGACATGTCGAGGAAGACCGAAGCGGGTTGCAACAGCGCCGGCTCGAGGCGGGCGAAGCCGGCGGCGAGAAAATGCGCAAGCGCGCGTTCGCCCGCGGCGAGACGGCGGGCGCTGGCCGCCGCCGCGTCGGATTGGGGCGCGGTGGCCGGCTCGGCTGGCGGGGTCGGGTTCACGCAGTTTTCCTCGTTTTCGCCGCTTCCTTTAACAAAGCCGCGGCGTTGGCGCAGCCCTTTTCCCGCGCCAAGGTGAATGAGGCCGAGCCGGACGGATTCGCCGTTGCGGCCACAGCGCGGCCATGCTCGGATGCGAGGAGAACCCGGTCCCCGCCGAATCAGCCTTTGAGGGTCGGTTGCCCGTCGCCAGCGCCATTCGCTCGCTTCTGCTCGTTCTCTTGGTCTTGTTCGCCGCCCCTGCGGCGGCGAGCGACGACGCGCCCCGTCAGGCGCTCGACGGGGCGCGCCAGACGCTTTCCGAGGTCGAGGCGCAACTGAAGGCCGACGGGCTCGGCGATTCCGAGCTTTTGCGGCTGCGCGCCGAGATCGACCCGCTGGTCGTCGAACTGCAGGCGACGATCGCCGAGCTCTCGCCGCGTCTCGAAGCGTCGGCTAAACGCCTCGCCGAGCTGACGCCGAAGTCGAAGGAAGCGGCGACCAGCGACGCGACCAGCGCGGAGCTGGCGACGGAGAAGCAAAAGCGCGACGCGCTCGACGCCGACATGCGCTCGGCGCGGGCGATGCTGCTGCAGATCGACGACGACGAAGCGCGCATCAGCGTGGCGCGCCGCGACCTGTTCGCGCGGCAGACCTTCGCGCGTTCGTCGAGCTTGCTGAGCCCGCTGCTGTGGGTGGGGCTGGCGCGCGAAGCGCCGGGCGACGTCGCGTCGCTTGGGGCGTCGTTCGGCGATTGGCTGGGCAGCCTGGCGCAGCGGACGACGGCGGCGCAGGGGTTCGGTCTCCTCGCCGTCATGCTGGCGATCGCGGCGCTGTGGGCGCCGCTGCAATGGATCGCGCGGCGGGTG
Organism: uncultured Bradyrhizobium sp.; assembly: GCA_964552445.1. GTDB lineage: Bacteria > Pseudomonadota > Alphaproteobacteria > Rhizobiales > Beijerinckiaceae > Roseiarcus. The sequence goes on from CAZKHF010000056.1 coordinate 6,667, forward strand.
ATCGCGCGCGACGCGGCGGCCGCCGCGCCGAGCCGGCTCAGCCGCGCGCTCGCCGCCGCGTGGACGATCGTCGTGCTCGCCATGCTGCCGCTGCTGGCGCTCCAGGCCGTGGTCTATTCGCTCGACTTCTTCGACATCTCCGATCCGCGGCTGCAGGGCGGGCTCGACGCGCTGCTTGACGGCGTCCGCCTCGTCTTTCTCGCCAACGCGCTCGGCCGCGGCGTGCTGGCGCCCGGCCTGCCGAATTGGCGGCTGTTCGATTTCGGCGACCGCGTCGCCGCGCTGCTGTTTCATCTCTGGCTGGTGGTGGCGGCGATCCTGGCGGCGGAGCGGCTGCTCGAGCCCGCCGCCGACGCGCTCGCCTCGCTCAACATCGCGGTGGCGGGGCGCGCGGTCGGCGCGGCGCTGGTGGCGATTCTGACGGCGCGCACGCTGAGGCTCATCTCGTCGCTGGCCCACGCCGCGCTCGGCGCGCAGCCGGGCGAGACCTGGGCGGCCGCCCGCGCGCTCGTATGGGCGCTGGTCGCTCTGATCCTTGGCGCGGCGCTTGCCGGCTACATCGCCTTCGCCACCTTCCTGGTCAACCAAACGATCTTCGTCGCCGCCCTCGCCGCCGCGCTCTATCTCGTCGACGTCATCGTCCAGGAGGGTGCCGCGGAGCTGCTGCGCCCCGAAGCGGCGGTCGGCCGGGCGATGATGTTGATGATCGGCCTCAGGCGCGACGCGCTGGAGCAGATCGTAGTGCTCGTCCAGGGCTTCGCGCGGCTGGCGATCCTCGTCGCCGGCGTCCTGCTCGTCCTCAGCCCCTGGAGCGTCTCGCAGGACCTCGCCTCGACGCTGCGCGCCGCCTACTTCGGCCTCAAGGTCGGCGGGATCACGCTGTCGCTATCGTCGCTGATCCTCGCCGCGGCGATTTTCGTCGTCGGCATGCTGGCGACGCGCGCGGCGCAGAACTGGCTCGGCTCGCGCTATCTGCCGCGCACCCGCCTCGACGCCGGCGTCAGCAACTCGATTCGCACCATCGTCGGCTATATCGGCGTGTTCGTCGCCCTGCTGATGAGCGGGGCGCAGCTCGGCCTCAACTATCAACAGCTGGCGATCGTCGCCGGCGCGCTGTCCCTCGGCATCGGCTTCGGCCTACAGTCGATCGTCAACAATTTCGTCTCCGGCCTAATCCTGTTGTGGGAGCGCGGCATCCGCGTCGGCGACTGGGTGGAGATCGGCGCCGAGCAGGGCTTCGTTCGCAAGATCAACGCGCGCGCGACCGAGATCGAGACGATCGATCGCGCGACGCTGATCGTGCCCAACGCGACGCTGGTCGGCGGCGCGGTGAAGAACTGGATGCGCGTCGATCGCACCGCGCGCGTCATCGTGCAGGTCAACGTCGCCTACGAAAGCGACCCGGAAGTCGTGCGCGAGCTGCTGATCGCCGCCGCCAAGGCGCAGGACCAAGTGCTGTCGATCCCGGCGCCGCTGGTGCTGTTCAATGAATTCGGCGACTGGGCGCTGAAGTTCCAGTTGATCTGCTTCGTCGACGACATCGTGACGGCGGACCGCGTGCGCAGCGCAATCAGCTTCGACGTATTCCGGCGGATGCGGGAAGCGGGGCTGCGCGTGCCGTATCCGAAGTGAGGCGGAAATTCCCCCCGCTTGTGGCGAAGGGCAGCGACGAGGGGTCGCGCCGGCCGGTTCGACCGAGGGCGGCGCAATTTTCGGGCGTGACGATTTGTTTTCAAGGACTTGCGTAACGATTTGCCGCCGCGCCGGCGCACAGCGAGGCCTTCGCCCGCCAGCGGACGCCGGCCTATTGAAAGGTTGAGCAAACGAAATGACGCAATTCGTATCATGTCCCCGTGATTCCCGTAATTCGGTAGTTTCAACCGTGAGAGGCTCTGCAACGTCAGTTTCTTGCGAGTTGTTCGCCGCGGAAACCTCAACCGCCCGCTCTTTCGCAAATCCTCGATCCGTCCTTTATGCGCGTCGGCGGCGGCTCCGCTACGCCGCTGCGCGCCTGGTCAGATCCGATGCTTGTTCAAGTCCGCTGCGGTCAGGATGCCTTGCGGGCTGACGCTGGTCTGGCCGGAGAACGGCTGATCGACGACGGCGACGAAGGCGAGAAGCAGGGCGACCGCGCCTGACGTCGCGGCGAGGCTGACGATCCGCGGCTGGCTGGCCTTGGTCATGCCCGCCAGCGCCAGCGCAATGGCCAGCAGGCTCAGCGTGGTGATCCAGAACAGCAGCGGCAGCTCCAGCGTCTCCTCCGCTAGTATGGACTCGCGCGCGTCCGAGAGGTCGTCGACGCTCTTGAGCAGCTGAGCGAAGATCGCCTCCTGGCGCTTGTCGTCGGGGTCGATCGCGCGAGCGCCGCGCGACAACTTGGTGAAGGCGTCGTCGACTTCCGCGCTGCGCTGGCCCTCGGCGAGCAGAGGCCATTCGAGCGTCGCCTGCTTGCGGGCGAAATCGTCGAGATCGACGCGCAGGGACGCAGCGTCGGCTCGCCCCATGCGCTGCAGCGCGCGGTCGGTCGTCAGCAGCGCCGCGCCTTCCCTGGCGACCTTCGCCTCGACCGCCTGGAGATTGGCGTTGGCCTGAACGAGCGAGAAGGCGAGGACGAAGCTCGTCGTCGCCATCACCGCCTTGAAGCCGTCATAGGCCGCTTCGTCCCAATAGTCGTGTTTGTGAGCGCGCAGGAGGCAGGCGCCGACCAACGGCGCCGCCGCCGCCGCTGTGGCCAGAACGACGAAGGCGACGGCCAAAACGACAACGTCGGGAAGCTGGTGAACCAAATGGAGAAACATATGCTGCTCGCTTTGCGCCTTGACGGTCGGGCCACGGCGGAGAGCGCCACAAACTCCGCCGGCGAGTCGCAATCCGGCGCGACGCCGCGCGATCAACCATGATGCGGATCTCGCCGGCGCCGTAGCGCGATTTGAGGCAGGACGGCAAGCCGATGCGCCAGGCTCGGCAAGCTTGCGTCGAAGCCGCGGCAAAACCCTCGGCCGTCGCCACGCGGCCAATGGGTCTACGCCGCGCAGTTCGCGGCAATGGGCGAGAGCCTCCGCGGCAAAGAAGCGCTCCACCTCCGCCATTCTCCCCAGTCTGAGTTCGGTCAATCTAACCGCATGATTCTCGCTGCCGTTGGGACGAGCGTCGGAGGGCGCCGCAGTTCACGGATTTTGTTGCGTTTTTTTTTATTCTTGATCGTATGCCGCGTTATACATGTGCGGGCTTATGCATGTGCGGCCTTATAAGGGAGGATGCGTCGTGCCTATCGGTTGCTGGCGTCGCGCGCCTTGGTTGGTTGCGTTCGTCGCGGCTTTTCTGGTCGCCGCCTGCGCCGTGCAGGCGCCGGAAACTCGTGTGGCGTCAATGCCGCCGGACATGCTCGTCCCCGCCGCCAAGGCGGGCGTCGCCGATGGGCGCGGACGCTTCCGCGAGATCTATTGCGCCGTGCGCAACGACCATGGTCGGCAGCTTCCCTTTGACCGCCCCTGCGACGGCGACGCCGCCCTCTGGCGCACGCCCGGCGAGCCGCCGCCGACCGGACGCAGCGTCGCGCTCGGGCGGTCGACCATGGGGCTGACCGTGGTGATGGTTCCCGGCCTGCTCGCCGAGTGTTTCCGCGACGAGTCCACCGAGTTCGGCGACGCCCGGGCCAATCTCGAGGCGTGGGGCTACCACACCGATTACATCCAGACGCTCGGGCGCCAACCCAGCGAAGTCAACGCCACGATCATCCGCGACGCCATCCGGGCGATGCCGCCTCACACACGCGTGGTCCTGGTCACGCACTCGAAAGGAACCGTCGATTCTCTGGTGGCGCTGTCCGCCTATCCCGATCTCGCCGACAAGGTGGTCGCCCTGGTCAGCGTGGCCGGCGCGGTCAACGGCTCGCCATTGTCCGACCACACGCCCGGCTGGCTCGCCGATATCATGGCGAGCACACGCGTTCTCGCCTGCGAGCAGGGGAAGGGCGAGGAGACCGCAGCCAGCCTGCGCCGATCGGTGCGCCTGGCGTGGTTCAGGACGCACTCCTGGCCGCGAAGCGTCCACACCTATTCGCTGCCGGCAATCGCGCTTCCCGAGAACATGTCGGCGGAGCTGGTTCCTTTCTACAACGACCTGGCGCGCGCCGACCCGTTGAACGACGGACTGGTGATCGCCTCGGACGCGATCGTGCCGAGGTCGACCCTGCTCGGCTACGCCAATGCCGACCATGTGGCGGTGGCCATGCCGTTCGACGCCAGCAAGTCGCTGTTCGCCGCAACGCTGATGACGCACAACGATTATCCGCGGGCGGTGCTGCTGGAGGCGGCGATCCGCTACGTCGAGGAGGATCTGCGCGCCGCCGACAGCCGGGCGCCGGCCAAGGCGGCTTCCGCGGTCCAGGCGGCGCTGCGGCGCTGATCGTCGAACGAGAGAACCTCTGGAAACAGAAACTGCAAAGCCGAGAGATGGGCGACCGTAATCACCGCAATCACGTAATCACAAAGGCTGTGGTGGAGTGGACCCCGAAGGTGAGACACGGGTGAGAGGGTGACGTGGCATCCGAGGAGGAACCATGTCGGAACCGGGCAAGAGTCCGCGGCGGTTTTCGAGCGCGTTCAAGGAAGGGATCGTCTTGCGGCTGGAGGCCGGCGAGAAGATCGCGACCGTGGCCGCGGAGAACGGCGTGCGGCGTAAGCTGCTTTATCAGTGGCGCGACACGCATCGGTCGATGGGCGCGGCGGGGCTCGACCGCAAGCGCGGCCCGAAGCCAAGCGGCCGCGCGGTGGGTCGGCGGGAGCGGCCGCCAAGCGCGAAGCCGGCCGCCGCCGCCGTCGCGCCGCCTTGGACGCGTCGCGCGAAGCCGGGTTGGCCAAAGCGCCGCAGATCCGCATTCGTCGTCATTGCGAGGAGCGAAGCGACGAAGCAATCCAGGAGGTTGACGGGCGGCGCTCTTTGACCTCCTGGATTGCTTCCCCCTTGCTGCGCTCGGGGTCGCAATGACGGCGGTGTTTCCGTTTCGACGCGTCGCGCCTCACTCCGTCGCTAGCGCGGCGCGCGCTTGCGCGATCAGCGCCGCCGCCTTCTCCGGCGCGTAGCGACGCGCGGCGCCGAAGCCCCACGCCGGGCCGGGCCAGGCGGGGTCGGACTCGGCGCGGCCGATCACGTGGACGTGCAATTGGCTGACGATGTTGCCGAGCGCGCCGACGTTGAGCTTGGCGACGCCGGGCAGGGCGCCGACGAAGCGCGACACGGCGGCGATCTCCTCGATCAGCGCCGCGCGCGCCGCCGCGTCGAGGTCGACGATGTCGCGCAGGCCCTCGCGCCGCGGCGCGAGGATCAGCCAGGGGTAGCGGCTGTCGTCCATCAACAAGAGGCGCGACAGCGGCAGATCGCCGACCAGGAGGGTGTCGGCGGCGAGGCGCGGGTCGAGGACGAAGCTCATTTTAGCCAGCTCTCTCCGCGCGGCGTCGGCGGCAGGCCGAGCCGGCGCGCGACGGTTGCGCCGATGTCGGCGAGCGTCGCCCGCGCGCCGATCGGCCCCGGCGGAACGCCGCCGCCGAAGGCGAGGATCGGCGCATGCTCGCGGGTGTGGTCGGTTCCGCGCCAGGTCGGGTCATTGCCGTGATCGGCGGTAAGGACGCAGAAGTCGTCGGCGCGCATCGCCGCCTCGATCTCGGGCAGGCGCGCGTCGAACGCCTCTAGGCAGGCGGCGAAGCCGGCGACATCGCGGCGATGGCCGTATTCGCTGTCGAAGTCGACCAGGTTGACGAAGATCAGGCCGCCGTCGG
>CAZKHF010000057.1:0-12390 GCA_964552445.1 uncultured Bradyrhizobium sp.
GCGGCTCGCTGGTCACCTACTGCCATCTCGGCACCGGCAACTATCATCCGGTCACCGCGCGGATCTACACCGACATCTCGCTGTTCACCGCCGACCCGGCGATCGGGCGCGACGTGGCGCGCGTGTTCAACTTCATCACCGGCTACGCCGAGCCCGACGGCCTGGAGCTGATGGCGATCTCGCCTTTCACCCTGAAGAAGACGCTCCTGCGGCGCATCGCCGAGGAGATCGCCTTCGCCGAGACCGGCAAGCCGGCGGCGATCTGGGCGAAATGCAACGCGCTGGTCGATCCGGAGATCATCGACGCGCTTTACGCCGCGAGCCGCGCCGGCGTCCAGATCGATCTGGTCGTGCGCGGCATCTGCTGCCTGAGGCCCGGCGTGCCCGGCCTCTCCGACAACATCCGCGTCAAATCGATCGTCGGCCGCTTTCTCGAGCACGGACGCATCTACGCCTTCGGCGGCGGCTACGGGCTGCCCGACCGCAAGGCGCATGTCTACATCTCGTCGGCCGACTTGATGCAGCGCAATCTCGATCGCCGGGTCGAGGCGTTAGTGCCGCTGCGCAACCCTTCGGTTCACGAGCGCGTGCTTTATCAGATCATGCAGGCCAACCTGATGGACAATCAGCAGAGCTTTCGCGTATTGCCGGACGGCTCGAGCGTCAGGGAGGCGCCGGCGGAGGGCGAGGAGCCGTTCAGCGCGCACGAGTATTTCCTGACCAATCCCAGCCTCTCCGGCCGCGGCCTGACGCTCGGGGCGTCGGGCTCCGGGTCGTTGCCGCAGCGCAAGGCGCGAGCGTGACCGCATGCGGGCGGTGATGACGGCGCTTCGTCGCGCGGCGAAGGGGGCGCTCGCGATCGGCGGGCGCTCGATCCGGCGAGATCACAGTCGCGGAAAGGAAGCGATGGCGGCGATGGAAGCAAGGGGGCGGTTGCCGGGGCAACCCGTCGCGATCGTCGACATCGGCTCGAATTCCGTGCGCCTCGTCGCCTACGAGGCGCTGTCGCGCGCGCTGTGCCCGATCTTCAACGAGAAGGTCCTGTGCGGCCTCGGGCGCGGCGTCGCCACCACCGGCCTTCTCGCCGACGACGCCATGGCCAAGGCGCTGATCGCGCTCAGGCGGTTCAAGGTCCTCTGTCGGACGATGAAGATCGCCGACGTCCGCGCGCTGGCCACCGCGGCGGTGCGCGACGCCGCCAACTCCATTCCGTTTCTGGAGCAGGCGCAGGAGGCGCTCGGCTGCGAGATTTCGCTTCTGACCGGCGTGCGCGAAGCCGAGCTCTCGGCGCTCGGCGTCGTCTCCTCGATCCACCAGCCCGACGGCGTGGTGGGCGATCTCGGCGGCGGCTCGCTTGAGCTGTCCGACCTCAGGAACGGCGAAATCTCCGACGCCGTCACAATGCCGCTCGGCGGCCTGTCGCTGATGGAGCTTTCCGATCAATCGCCGAAGAAGGCGGCGAAAATCGCGCGCGACACGCTCGCCAAGGTCAAGGCGCTCGACAATCTCTCCGGGCGCGCGTTTTACGCCGTCGGCGGCACTTGGCGCTCGCTCGCCCGCCTGCACATGAGCCAGCGCCAGTACCCGATGCGGATCATGCACAATTACGTGATCCCCGTCCGCGACGCGCTCGACTTCGCCAAGCTGCTCGAGCGCCTCGACGCCGAGGCGCTGTCGGAGATCGAGACCGTCTCGTCGGCCCGCCGGCCGCTGCTCGCCTACGGCGCCGCGGTGCTGGAGGAGATCATCCGCCGCGCCGATCCCAAGGAAGTGGTGATCTCGGCGCTCGGGGTGCGGGAAGGGCTGCTGTTCGACAGTCTTTCCGCCGCCGAGCGCGCCGAGGACCCGCTCATCGTCGCGGCGCGGCAGTTCAACCTGCTGCGCGCGCGCGCCCCCGCCCACGCCGAGGAGCTGTTCGCCTGGACGAGCCGCTTCATCGCCAGCTCGCATCTCGACGAGGCCGCGGAAGAGACCCGCCTGCGCCACGTCGCCTGCCTGTTGTCGGACCTCACCTGGCGCGGTCATCCCGACTATCGCGGCGAACAGGCCTACGATCTCGTCGCCAACGCCTCGTTCGTCGGCCTCGACCACCCTTCGCGCGCCTTCCTGGCGCTGGCGACCTCGTTCCGCCATATCTCCAGCGATCAGGGGTCGTATCCGCAGGCGCGCTCGCTGGTCTCGGCGCGGCAGCTCGACCGCGCCCGCCTGCTCGGCGCGGCGATGCGCGTCGCCTTCGTCGCCTCGGCCGCCATGCCGGGCGTGCTGCCGCGCGCGCCGATGACGGTGGAAGGGGGCCGCGTCGCCTTGACGCTGCCGAGCAACCTCGCCGCGCTCAACAACGACCGGCTGCAGTCGCGCCTGCGGCAGTTCGCCCGCCTGATCGGCGGCGATCCCGAGATTCGCGCGGTCGCTTGAAGCGCGCGGCGTCCGCTCGATCGCCGGTCCAGCCGGCGCCGGGGCGCCCGCCGGCGGTTTGGCGGCGCGGGCGGTCAGGAAGCGCAGGTCCGTTCAACAGCGCGGCCTCGATGAAGGGCTTTGTTTAGACATTCGCCCCTTAAATGCGTGAACGGCCGCTAGCGACGCCGTGCGGCGACGCGCCGCGCGGCGCGTCGCCGCACGGCGTCGCGGACGCCGCAGCCGAAACAGGATCGAAACCGCCGATGAAGGTCGAACTGTCGTCCAGTCGAACCATCGTTTTTCCCGAGGAGAGGCGCGAGCCGGGCGGCGAGCGCGCCCTCGGACGGCTGGTCTCGATCAACGGCACCGAAGCGCTCGTCGCCTGCGAGATGGCGCCCGGCGGCGGCGAATTCTGGTCGATCGGCCATCTCATCGCGATCGACCACGGATGTTCGCGCGTGGTCGGAATCGTCTGCGAATTGACCGCCGCCGATCGCTTATGGAACGAGCGCGGCGCCAACGTCGCCTATGTCAAGGTCGAGCTCGCCGGCGAGGTGGTCGACGACGACCACGGCGCGCCGAGCTTCTTTCGCGGCGTTCGCTCCTATCCCGCGCTCGGCGCGCTCGCGCATCGCATCGACGCCGGCGACCTCAAGGCGGTCTACAGCTTTCATGGCGTCGAAGGCGTGGAGATCGGCCGCCTGTCGCAGAACGAGGCGATCCCCGCGGTCGTCAGCGTCGACGAGCTGATCAGCCGGCACTTCGCGGTGATCGGCTCGACCGGCGTCGGCAAGACCACCGCGGTGGCGATGCTGCTGAAGAAATGCCTCGCCTCGCGGCCGAAGCTAAGGGCGCTGATCATCGACCCGCACAACGAATACGCGCGGCATTTCCCCACCGATTCGGTCGTTTTCCATTGCGACAACCTCGAGCTGCCGTATTGGATGTTCAAGTTCGAGGAGATCGCCGACGTCGTCTACAGCGGCCGCAAGCCGAATTCCGACGAGATGGACGCGCTGTTCGACGTGATCAAGACCGCCAAGGCGCAGTTCGTCGCCAGCTCCGCCTCGATGATCTCAAGCAGTTCGGTGCGCCGCAGCGCCCCGACCGACAACGGCTGGATCAGCGCCGACACGCCGGTGCCGTACCGCGTCGCCGACATGGTGGCGATCATCGACGAATGGCTGGGCAAGCTCGACCAGCGCTACCCGCGCTCCGACTTGCGGGCGCTCAAATACCGCCTGGAGACTTTGAGCCGCGACCCGCGCTTCCGTTTCATGTTTGGCCGCGTGATGGTCGAGGACAACATGGAGAGGGTGCTTTCGCGCATCTTCCGGCTGCCCAAGGCGGGCGCGCCGGTCTCGATCATCCAGCTCGCCGGGCTGCCCAACGAGGTGGTCGACTCGCTGGTTTCGGTGCTCGCGCGCATGGCGTTCGAGATCGCGTTGTGGAGCGAAGGCTCCTACCAGATCGCGGTGGTGTGCGAGGAGGCCCACCGCTACATCCCCACCGACCGCTCGCAGGCGTTCGGTCCCACCCGCCAGGCGATCGGCCGCATCGCCAAGGAAGGCCGCAAGTACGGCGCCTCGCTCGGCGTCGTCACCCAGCGGCCGGCCGAGCTCGACGCCACCGTGCTCTCGCAATGCTCGACCATGTTCGCCATGCGTCTCGCCAACGAATTCGACAAGGCGATCGTCCGCTCGGCGGTCGGAGCGTCGTCGGCGAGCACGATCGCCTTCCTGTCTTCGATCGCCGACCGCGAGGCGATCGCTTTCGGCGAGGCGATCGCCACGCCGATGCGGATGAAGTTCGGCGACTATCGCCGCGAGGCCGCCCGCTCGGCGCCGCCGGCGGCGGAGAGCGAGGGGGAGCCGCGCACCGCGCACCTCGACTTGCGCAAGATCGTCTGCCGCCTGCGCGGCGAATACGTCGGCGACGCTTACGAGCAGCGCTGAGCGGGGCGGGGCGGCGGCGTCTTCTCCGTCGCGCAAGGTCGGCGCGGCCCGAGGCGCGACTCGCCTTCGCCGCCGAAGGCGACTATGCGGAGCGCCGGGGGCGCGCGGGAGGACGGGGCCTGCGTCGAACCTCAGGCCCAAACGCGCATGATCGACGTCCTTTCCATCACCTTGCCGATCTACATCATGATCGCGGTCGGCTTCGTCGCGACGCGGTTCGGAGCGGCGTCCCCGGCCGACATCCGCTCCCTAGGCAGCTTCGTTATCCGCTTCGCGCTGCCCGCGCTGCTTTACAAGTCGCTGGCGGAGCGTCCGTTCGCGCAAATTCTCAACGCGCAGTACCTCGTCGTCTACGTGCTCGCCACGGGCCTGGTGTTCGCGGCGATGTACGCGCTCGCCCGATACCTCAGGCCGGGCGACCCTTCCGGCGACGCCATCCAGGCGCTCGGCTCGTCATGCGCGAACAGCGGCTTCGTCGGCTATCCGATCGCGCTGTTGTGCGCTGCGCCGGCGGCGAGCGTCGCGGTGGCGCTGACGATGATCGTCGAGAACTTCCTCGCCATCCCCTTGTCGCTGGCGCTGGCGGAGAGCGGCCGCCACGTCGGCAAGAGTTTTTCCGCGGTGGCGCGCCACCTGGTCGTTCGCCTGGCGCGCAACCCGATGATCATCGCCATCGCGCTCGGCGCCGCGACCTCGTTCACGGGCGTCGCGCTGCCGAAGCCGCTCGCCCGCGCGGTCGACATGCTCGCCATGGGCTCCGGCGCGGCGGCGTTGTTCGTGGTCGGCGGAACGCTGGTCGGGCTGAAGGTCGGCGGCGTGACGCGCGACGCCGCCCGCATCGTCGCCGGCAAGCAGTTCCTGTTTCCGCTGGTCGTGCTCGCCGCCCAGCTCGCGCTGGCGCCGGCGCTCGACGGCGACCTGCGCAAGGCGATGTTCATTTTCGCCAGCTCGCCGACGCTCAGCATTTTCCCGCTGCTCGGCCGGCAATACGGCCAGGAGCGCGTTTGCGCCGCGGCGGTGCTGCTGGCGACGGCGCTGTCGTTCCTGACCATGTCGGCGCTGCTGCTCGTGCTGTGAGCGTCGCGCGGCCTCGAGGATTGGCGCTTGCCGCTCGGCCGCCCGGCCGATAATGGGGGGGGGCGACGGTCGGCGGGGAAACAGCGATGTTCGACCATATCGGGTTTCGCGTGCGGGACGTGGCGGCGAGCCGCAGGTTCTATCTGGCGGCGCTGGCGCCGCTGGGGTTCGGCGTGGCGATGGAGCACGAGGGCGCGGTCGGCCTCGGGCGCGACGGCAAGCCGGAATTGTGGCTGAGCCAGGGCGAAGCGCCCGCTTCGCCCCTCCATATTGCCTTCGCCGCCAGAACCCGCGGAGAAGTCGACGCTTTTCACGCCGCCGCGCTCGCCGCGGGCGCTCAGGACAACGGGGCGCCGGGCTTGCGCCCCCACTACCATCCGAACTATTACGGGGCGTTTGCAATCGACCCCGACGGACACAATATAGAGGCGGTCTGCCACAGCCCGGCGCCGTGACGCGCCGAGCCGGTCGTTGGCTGAGCATTCTTGACCCCCCACCGACGGTCCTTGAAACCGTCAAGGCGAGGAGAAGTCCCATGGCGGCAGTCCAGGAGACCGTCGACCGCGTTCGTTCGATTGATGTCGACGCCTACAAATACGGCTTCGTTACGGACATCGAGTCGGACAAGGCGCCGAAGGGCCTCAACGAAGACACCGTGCGGTTCATCTCCGCCAAGAAAGGCGAGCCGCAGTGGCTGCTCGATTGGCGGCTGGAAGCCTACCGGCGCTGGCTGACCATGGAGACGCCGCGCTGGGCGCGGGTCGAATATCCCGAGATCGATTTCCAGGCGATCTATTACTTCTCGGCGCCGAAGTCGGCCGCCGGGCCGAAGTCGCTCGCCGAGGTCGACCCGGAGCTGTTGCGCGCCTACGCCAAGCTCGGCATCCCGCTGGTCGAGCAGGAGGCGCTCGCCGGCGTCGAGAGGCCGAACGTCGCCGTCGACGCGGTGTTCGATTCGGTCTCCGTCGCCACCACCTTCAAGGCCGAGCTCGCCAAGGCGGGCGTGATCTTCTGCTCGTTCTCGGAGGCGGTGCGCAATCATCCCGAGCTGGTGAAGGCCTATCTCGGCTCGGTGGTGCCGTCGACCGACAATTTTTACGCCACCCTCAATTCGGCGGTGTTCTCCGACGGCTCGTTCGTCTACGTGCCGCCGGGGGTGCGCTGCCCGATGGAGCTCTCGACCTATTTCCGCATCAACGAGAAGAACACCGGCCAGTTCGAGCGCACGCTGATCATCGCCGACAAGGGCGCCTACGTCAGCTATCTCGAAGGCTGCACGGCGCCCAAGCGCGACGAGAACCAGCTTCACGCCGCGGTGGTCGAGCTTATCGCGCTCGACGATTCCGAGATCAAGTATTCGACGGTGCAGAACTGGTACCCCGGCGATTCCGAGGGCAAGGGCGGCATCTACAATTTCGTCACCAAGCGCGGCGACTGCCGCGGCCCGCGCTCGAAGATCTCGTGGACCCAGGTCGAGACCGGCTCGGCGATCACCTGGAAGTACCCGTCGTGCATCCTGCGCGGCGATTCTTCGCGCGGCGAGTTCTATTCGATCGCCATCTCCAACGGCCGCCAGCAGGTCGACAGCGGCACCAAGATGATCCACCTCGGCAAGAACACGACCAGCCGGATCATCTCCAAGGGCATTTCGGCCGGAAGATCGCAGAACACCTATCGCGGCCAGGTCTCGGCGCATCGACGGGCGACCGGCGCGCGCAATTTCACCAATTGCGACTCGCTGCTGATCGGAAACGCGTGCGGCGCCCACACTGTGCCCTACCTCGAAGCGAAGAATTCGTCGGCGGTGTTCGAGCACGAGGCGACGACCTCGAAGATTTCCGACGACCAGCTCTTCTATTGCCTGCAGCGCGGCCTGTCGGCCGAGGAGGCGACCGCGCTGATCGTCAACGGCTTCGTGCGCGACGTGCTGCAGCAACTGCCGATGGAGTTCGCGGTCGAGGCGCAGAAGCTGATCGCCATCAGCCTCGAGGGCAGCGTCGGATGACGAAGCCGGTGGTCAATATCGCCGACGTCCCCCTGCGCGAGGGCGGCGACGGCTCCGGCTTCGTCGCCAAGCTCGGCCGAGTCGGCGCGCTGGTCGGCGCGCGGAAGCTTGGCTGCCAGCTCCATATCGTGCCGCCGGGCAAGAAGGCCTATCCCCGCCACGCCCACCACGCCAACGAGGAAATGTTCTTCGTCGTCTCCGGCGAAGGAACCTACCGGCTCGGCGAAGCGACCTATCCCCTTCGCGCCGGCGACGTCGTCAGCGCTCCCGCCGGCGACGCCTCGACGGCGCACCAGATCGTCAACAACGGGGCGGACGAGCTCAAGTACCTCGGCTTCTCGACCCGGCTCGATCCCGACGTGCTGGAGTATCCCGACTCCAATAAGTTCGTCGTCGCCTCGATGGCGCCGCCGGACAAGGGCCTGCTGGGGGCGAAGTTCGTCTATATCGGCCGGCGCGACGCGGAATCGCTCGGCTATTTCGACGGCGAAGAATGAAAGCGGAACAACGCTGATGCTGGAAGTCAAGAACCTGAGCGTCGCCGTGAAGGGCAAGCCGATCCTCGAAGGCCTCGACCTCGTCGTCCGGACGGGCGAGCTGGCGGCGATCATGGGCCCTAACGGCTCGGGCAAGTCGACGCTCGCCAACGTCATCGCCGGCAAGCCCGACTACGAGGTGACCTCGGGCGAGGTCCTGCTCGACGGCGAGAACCTGCTCGGGCTTGCGCCCGACGCGCGCGCCGCCAAGGGGGTGTTCCTCGCCTTCCAGTATCCGATCGAGATTCCCGGCGTGGCGACGATGACCTTCCTCAAGGCGTCGCTGAACGCGATCCGCCGCTCCCACGGCGAAACGGAGCTGACGACGCCCGATTTCATGCGCGGCGTGCGCTCGGCCGCCGCCTCGCTGAAGATCGACCCGGAAATGCTGAAGCGCCCGCTCAACGTCGGCTTCTCCGGCGGCGAGAAGAAGCGGCTCGAAGTGTTGCAGATGACGCTGCTGGCGCCGCGCCTCGGCGTGCTCGACGAGACCGATTCCGGCCTCGACATCGACGCGCTGCGCATCGTCGCCGACGGGGTCAACGCGTTGCGCGACGCGACGCGCTCGTTCCTGGTCATCACCCACTACCAGCGGCTGCTCGAGCACATCCGGCCCGACGTGGTGCACGTGATGGCGCGCGGCCGCATCGTCAAAACCGGCGGGCCGGAGCTGGCGCTGGAGCTCGAGCGCGACGGCTACCGCGACTACGCGGAGGCGATGGCGTGAGCCCGCCCCGGGTCGCGACCAAGACGACGGCGGAGACGACGCTCGAGCGCCAGTTCGCCGCGCTCGCCGAACCCGACGCCGACCGCGTCGCCGCCTTCGACGCCTTCGCCAAGGCGGGGCTGCCGACGCGTCGCGACGAAGCCTGGCATTTCACCGACTTGCGCGCGGCGATGGCGAGCGCGCCGCCGCCGGCGCCGCCGCCCGACGCCGCCCGCCTCGCCGAGGCCCGCGCCGCGCTCGACCAGCGCGCGCGCTTCGGCGGCGCGCGGTTCGTGCTGGTCGACGGCTATTTCGTCGAGGCGCTGTCCGATCCCGCGCCGGCCGGCGCGCTGCGCTGCGCGCTCGCCGAATGGGCGCCGGCGTCGCGTCTGCTCGAAGCCCTTTCGAACGGAACTTTTCGTCCCGATCCGCTGGTCTCGCTCAACGACGCGCTCGCGCCGCGCCGCGGGCTCTCCCTACGCGTCGACCAAGGCGCGCAAGTGTCCGCCCCGATCGAGATCGCCCATTTCGCCGGCGGCGACGCGCCGACGGCCGAGTATTCGCGGCTGACGATCGCGGCGGGGGCGGGCGCGCGGCTGTCGCTCGTCGAGACCTTCTTCGGCGCGCGCGACGGCCGACAGCGCAACGCCGTCGCGTCGATCAGCGTCGGCGCCGGCGCGCGCTGCGAGCTCGTCGGCGTCGTCGACGACGAGGCCGAGCTGCATGTCGAGAGCCAGATCGTCGCGCTCGGCGCCGAGGCGGCGTTCGACGCCTTCGCGCTCATCGCCGGCGGCCGCCTCGCGCGCCGGCAGATCTTCGCCGGCCATGTCGAACCGGGCGCTGAGATCGCGCTTTCCGGGCTGTCGCTGCTCGACGGCGAGCGCCACGCCGACACCACGCTCATCGTCCGCCACGGCGCGCCGCGCGGGAAGAGCCGCGAGTTCTACCGCCACATCGTCGCCGACGAAGCGGTCGGCGTCTATCAGGGCAAGGTGATCGTCGCGCCGCACGCGCAGAAGACCGACGGCGCGATGAAGTCGCAGGCGATCCTGTTGTCGCCGCGCGCGGCGATGAACAACAAGCCGGAGCTCGAGATCCTCGCCGACGACGTCGCCTGCGGCCACGGCGCGACCGTCGCCGCGCTCGACCCCGAGCAGGCGTTCTACTTGCAGGCGAGGGGCCTGCCGAAGCGCGAGGCGGAAGCGATGCTGTTGGAGGCGTTCGCCGCCGAGGCGATCGGCCGCGCGAACCCGCCCGAGCTGCAAGAGACCTTGATCGCGTTGACGCGCGCCTGGCTCGCCCGGCGCGCAGGAGCAGAACCGAGATGAACATCCGCCATCCGCTCGCGGCCGGCGCCGCTTACGACGTCGAGGCGATCCGCGCCGACTTTCCCATTCTGGCCGAGCGGCCCTACGGCAAGCCGCTGGTCTATCTCGACAACGCCGCCTCGGCGCAGAAGCCGCGGCCGGTGCTCGAGCGCATGCGCGGCATCTACGAGCACGAATACGCCAACGTGCATCGCGGCCTGCATTATCTCGCCAACGCCGCCACCGAGGCCTACGAGGCGGCGCGCGAGACGGTGCGGCGCTTCCTCAACGCCGCCTCGACCGACGAGATCGTCTTCACCCGCTCAGCGACCGAGTCGATGAACCTGGTCGCGGCGAGCTTCGGCCTCGCCCATATCGGCGAAGGCGACGAGATCGTGCTCTCGGTGATGGAGCACCACTCCAACATCGTGCCCTGGCATTTCCTGCGCGAGCGCCGGGGCGCCGTCCTCAAGTGGGTCGACGTCGCCGACGACGGATCGTTCTCGCTCGAGGCGTTCGAGCGCGCGCTGAGCAGGCGGACGAAGATCGTCGCCATGACCCAGATGTCGAACGTGCTGGGCACGGCGCCGCCGATCAAGGACATCGTCCGCATCGCCCACGCCCACGGCGTTCCGGTGCTGGTCGACGGCTCGCAGGGCGTCGTCCACCTCGACGTCGACGTGCGCGACCTCGACGCCGACTTCTACGTCTTCACCGGGCACAAGCTCTACGGACCGACCGGGATCGGCGTGCTCTACGGCAAGCGCGAGCTGCTCGCGTCGCTGCCGCCCTTCAACGGCGGCGGCGAGATGATCGGCGAGGTGACGCGCGACATCGTCACCTACGGCGAGCCGCCGCACCGCTTCGAGGCCGGCACGCCGCCGATCGTCCAGGCGATCGGCCTCGCCGCCGCGATCGACTATGTCGAGGCGATCGGCCGGGCGCGAATCCGCGCCCACGAGGAGAGCTTGCGCGCTTACGCTCAGGAGCGGCTCGGCGCGATGAATTCGCTGCGCATCATCGGCGCCGCGCCGGGGAAGGGGCCGATCGTCTCCTTCACCATGGACAACGCCCACGCCCACGACGTCGCGACGGTGATCGATCGCGCCGGCGTCGCGGTGCGCGCCGGCACCCATTGCGCGATGCCGCTGCTGCAGCGTTTCGGCGTGACGTCGACCTGCCGCGCGTCGTTCGCGCTCTACAACACGCGCGCCGAAGTCGACGCGCTCGCCGACGCGCTGACGCGCGCGCACAAACTCTTCGGTTGAGGAGACGAGACAATGTCCGACGTCCGGACCGACGCGACGCCCGAGCCTCGCAGTCTGTTGCAGACCAAGCCGCCTTCGACCATGTCGCAGGACGAGCTCGACGCCCTGACCGGCCTGATCGTGCAGGCGCTGAAGAGCGTCTACGATCCGGAGATCCCGGCCGACATCTACGAGCTCGGGCTGATCTACAACGTCGACATCGACGACGCGCGCATGGTGACGATCGAGATGACGCTGACCGCGCCGGCCTGTCCGGTCGCCGGCGAAATGCCGACCTGGGTCGAGAACGCCGTCGGCGCGGTGCCGGGCGTCTCCGGCGTCAAGGTCAACATGGTGTTCGACCCGCCGTGGGATCAGAGCCGCATGTCCGACGAGGCGAAGGCGGCGCTGGATATGTGGTGAGGGGGCGAATCTTTCCTCTCCCCTCGCGGGAGAGGGGTTGGGGGTGAGGGGACGGCGCGCCAGCGCCGTGCGCCCACGCGCCGCGTCGAGGCTTGCCCTTTGCGCGGCGGCGGCAGCCAAGCCGCCCTGTTAGCAGGCGGACGCCGCAAATTCAGGCGGCATTGCCATCGATTCGGCCAAGAGAGTTCACGTCCCGCGCCGACGCCGCCGCGCTCCGCATTTGGCGCCGGTCGCCACGCAGTTTTCCTTCGCTTCGCTCCGCGAGCGTTGTCTTTCCTCGATTTTCGCGAATTGTCGTCTGGCGTGTTTGCAAATCAACGCACGAAGACGGCCTAGAAAGTGTCACGATTGCAAGTTGGTACGTATCCTGCAATCTCGATGTCGCTTGGCGCGCCGGAAAGATTGAGGCTGGAGCATGCAATGACGACGATCCGAATGGGATCGTTGGTCGCCCGGATAGCGCCGCCGGATCTCGTTGGCCTTCGACGCGGGCTCGCGTCGCGCTCGGCGTCGCCGAGCCAGTTTCGAGCGCCGCATGAGAAGCGGAGGCCCGAGGGGAAGAGCAAGAGTGACGCGCATGGTTTCGTTTGCGGATGACCCGGCGCTGGTGAGCTTTTGCCACGTCTCGAAGACCTACGACGGCGAGAATTTGGTCGTACGCGATCTCAACATCGACATCAGGCGCGGCGAGTTTCTGACTCTGCTCGGGCCTTCCGGATCGGGCAAGACGACTTCGC
>CAZKHF010000058.1:0-7528 GCA_964552445.1 uncultured Bradyrhizobium sp.
TCGTCGGCGAATCCGGCTCCGGCAAGACGATGACCGCGCTGGCGCTGATGGGCCTTCTGCCCGACGGCGCGCGCGTCTCCGGCGCGATCTGGTTCGAAGGGCGCGACCTCGCGCGCCTCGACGAAGCGGAGCTGCAAAAGCTCCGCGGCGACCGCATCGCCATGATCTTCCAGGAGCCGATGACGGCGTTGAACCCGCTGCACCGCATCGGCGCGCAGGTCGCCGAGCCGCTCGTCCTGCATCG
Organism: uncultured Bradyrhizobium sp.; assembly: GCA_964552445.1. Classification (GTDB taxonomy): domain Bacteria; phylum Pseudomonadota; class Alphaproteobacteria; order Rhizobiales; family Beijerinckiaceae; genus Roseiarcus. The sequence goes on from CAZKHF010000058.1 coordinate 245, forward strand.
CGGCATGACCAAGAGGGCGGCCTGGGCGGAAGCGGTGCGGCTGCTCGACCGCGTTCGCCTGCGCGACCCCGAGCGCGCCGCGCGCGCCTATCCGTTCGCGCTCTCGGGCGGCGAGCGGCAACGCGCGATGATCGCCATGGCGTTGAGCTGCGGGCCGAAGCTGATCATCGCCGACGAGCCGACCACCGCGCTCGACGTCACCGTGCAGGCGAAGATTCTCGATCTGCTCGCGACTTTGAGCGCGCAGACCGAGATGGCGACGCTGTTGGTGAGCCACGACCTCGCGGTGATCGCCCGCCATTGCCGGCGCGTTCTGGTGATGTACGGCGGCGCGGCGATGGAGAGCGGCCCCGTCGAGGCGGTGCTTCGGCGCGCGCGCCACCCTTATACGCGCGCTCTGTTGGAGGCGCGGCCGCGCCCCGGCGCGCCGCGCGGCGAGCGGCTGCGCGCCATCGCCGGCGCCGCCTCGCCGGCCGGCGAAGCGCCGAGGGGCTGCCCCTTCGCCGGCCGCTGCCCGCTGACGCTCGACGCCTGCCGCGCGACGCCCTTGCCGACCCTCGAATTCGAAGCCGATCATCGCGTGCGTTGCCTGCGCGTCGACGCTTCGGGGCGGCTGACATGAGCGCGCCGCTGCTGCAAGTCGCCGATCTCGTCAAGGTCTATTCCTTGGCGCGTCCAGGCTGGTTCGCCCCGCGTCCCAAGCGGCTCGCGGTCGACGGAGTGAGCTTCGTCGTCGAGGCGGGGCGTTCGTTCGGCGTCGTCGGCGAATCCGGCTCGGGCAAGTCGACGCTGGCGCGCGCGGTGATGGCGCTCGAGCGGCCGACCTCGGGCTCGGTGCGGATCGAGGGCCGTTCGCTGCACGACTTGCCGCGTGGCGAGCTGCGCGCCTTGCGCGCGCATATCCAGATGATCTTCCAGGACCCTTACGGCTCGCTCGACCCGCGCCAGAGGGTGGCGCGCATCGTCGCCGAGCCGCTCATCAGCCTCGCGCGCGTCTCGCGCCGCGAACGCGCGGCGCGGGTCGAAGCGGCGCTCGCCGCGGTCGGCCTGAGCGGCGCCGACGCGGCGAAATATCCCCATGAGTTCTCCGGCGGCCAGCGCCAGCGCATCGCCATCGCGCGCGCGCTCATTACCCGGCCGAAGCTGGTGGTGGCCGACGAGCCGGTCTCGGCGCTCGACGTCTCGATCCAGGCGCAGGTGCTCAACGTGATGACCGACATGCAGCGCGATTCCGGCGTCACTTTCATCGTCATCAGCCACGACCTGGCGGTGGTCGGGCGCCTTTGCGACGAGGTGGCGGTGATGTTTCGCGGCCGCTTCGTCGAGACCGGCCCGAGCGCGGCGCTGCTCGCCAAGCCGGCCCACCCTTACACGCGCGAGCTGGTCGACGCCGAGCCGAAGCTCGAGCAGGCGCCGGCCGCCGCACCGGAAGCGCCGCCTCGACCGGACGTGCGAAGCGGCTGCGCCTACGCGCCGCGCTGCCTGTACGCGCAGGCGCGCTGCCTCGAGGAAGCGCCGAGGTTGACCGCCCGCGGCGACGGCCGGCGGATCGCCTGCCATTTTCCGCTCCTTGGTTGAGGAGCGAGCCACGACGGCGCCGACTCGATCGGGCGATCGTCTCCGCCCCGTTCCTATCGCCTCCCTCGGGCGCGGCAAATGTGCTAAGAGCCGTGTGGTGCTTGGTCGCGAAGCTGCGTCGCCAATGAGGGAGCCTCCATGTCCCAGCGCGCCATGTCGAAGCCCGTCATCTTCACGATTTCCGCCGCCTGGGACCCGGAGGCGGCGGTGTGGAGCGGGCACTGCGACGACATTCCGGCTGCCGCCGACGCCCCGACGCTCGATGAATTGCTAGCGAAAATTTCCGCAATGGCGCTCGACCTGCTGCCGGACAATCATCCCGACGCCGATCCCGCGTCGCTGTTCCTGCAAATCACCGCTTTGCGCGAAGCCGAGCCGACGGCCGCCTGAATGGCGCCGCCGTTCGATCGCCCGTTGCGCGAATTGCTGCGCGCCGCTGGCTGCGCCATCGTGCGGCAAGGCAGGGGTAGCCATGAAATCTGGCATAGCCCCGTCACGCAGCGCAATTTCGCCGTGCCGATCGGCGTCCCAAGCCGCCACACCGCCAACGCCATCCTGCGGCAGGCTGGATTGCCGAAGGCGTTCTAAGACGGCGCGCGAGCGGCGACGGCGCGACTCTTCCCGCGCCGCTTGACGCCGGCGCGTCGCCGGATGCTAGTGTCCGGCGCCCTCGCGTCCAGCTGCCGAGCGCCGCATGCGTCCTTCGTCCCGCCTCATTGTCGTCCTCGGCGCAGGGATCGCCGCCTTGCTCGTCGTGATCGCGGGCGGCGCCGGGTTCACGCTCCGCGCCGCCCGGGCGGCGGCCAAGGACAGCGTCTCGATCGGCATGACGCTCGAGCCGCCCGGCCTCGACCCCACCGCCGCCGCGGCGGCGGCGATCGGCGAGATCGTCCACTACAACATCTTCGAGGGGCTGACGAAGATCGAGCAGGATTTCTCCGTCACGCCGCTGCTGGCGGAGAAGTGGACCTTCTCGCCCGACCTCAAGACGCTCACCTTCACGCTGCGCAAGGGAGTCAAGTTCCAGGACGGCGAGCCGTTCACGTCGAAGGACGTGAAGTTCTCCTTCGAGCGCGCCGCCGCAAAAGACTCGACCAACAAGGACAAGGCCTTCTTCGCTTCGATCGCCTCGATCGACGCGAGCGATCCCGACGTCGTCACCCTGAACTTCAAGGCGCCGAGCTATCAGGCGCTGTTCCATCTCGGCCTCAACACCGCGGTGATCCTCGACGAGAAGAGCGCGGCGAGCGAAGCGACCCATCCGGTCGGCACCGGCCCCTACCGGCTCTCGTCGTGGAGCCGGGGCGCGTCGGCGACGCTCGACCAGTGGGACGGCTTCCGCGACGCGGGCAAGATCGCCATCGCCCACGCGACGTTCCGCTTCATCAGCGACCCCTCGGCCCAGGCGGCGGCGTTGCTCGCCGGCGACGTCGACGCCTTCCCGCGCTTCCAGGCGGTGCAGAACCTCGCCCAGTTCCAGAGCGATCCGCGCTTCCGGGTGATGATCGGCGGCTCCGAGGGCAAAACCATCGTGGCGATCAACAACCAGCGCAAGCCGCTCGACGATTTGCGCGTGCGCCAGGCGCTCGCCTACGCGATCGACCGCAAGGCGATCATCGACGGCGTCGAGAACGGCCTTGCCCAGCCGATCGGCAGCCACCTCACCCCCAACGATCCGGGCTACGTCGACCTGACCGGCGTCTATCCCTACGACCCCGAGAAGGCCAAGGCGCTGCTCAGGCAAGCGGGCGTGACGCCGCCGCTGCGGCTGACATTGACGCTGCCGCCGCCCGATTACGCGCGCAAAGGCGGCGAGATCGTCGCCGCCGAGCTCGCCGAGGTCGGAATCGAGGCGAAGATCGAGGACGTCGAATGGGCGCAGTGGCTGTCGGGCGTCTACAAGGCGCACAACTTCGATCTGACGATCATCAGCCATGTCGAGCCGCTCGACATCGGCGTCTACGCCAACCCCGACTATTATTTCCAGTACGACAGCCAGACGTTCCGCGACATTTTCGCCAGAGTCGAGGCGGCGCCGGACCTCGACGCGTTCAAGCAGGCGATCGGCGACGCACAGCGCCAGATCGTCAAGGATTGCGTCAACGTCTTCCTGTTCCAGTATCCCAACGTCGCCGTCGCCGACGCGAAGCTCGCCGGCCTGTGGCGCAACGCGCCGATCTTCGCCAACGATCTCTCGGCGATGTCATGGAAGTGAGGAGATAGGCCCGCGCGCGGCCGCTTCGCCGACGCGCGCGCGGGCGTGAAACCCGTTCATGCAGCCCTTTCGCCTCGGCGCCGTCGACCTGATCGACGCCTACCGCCGCAAGCTCCTTTCCCCCGTCGAAGCGATGCGCGACGTGCTTGAGCGGGTCGCCGCCTTCGAGCCGCGCGTTCGCGCGACCTATCTCCTCGCCCCCGAACGCGCGCTCGCCGAAGCGAGAGCCTCGGAAGCGCGCTGGCGGCTGGGCGCGCCGCTCGGTCCGCTCGACGGCGTCCCGGCGACGGTGAAGGAGAACATCGCCACCCAGGGCGAGCCGGTCCCAATCGGCACGGCGGCGAGCGAACTCACGCCCGCCGCCTTCGACGCGCCGCCGACGGCGCGTCTGCGCGAAGCGGGCGCGATCCTCTTCGCCAAGACCACCATGCCCGACTACGGCATGCTGTCGTCGGGGCTGTCGAGCTTCCACCCGCTCGCGCGCAATCCCTGGAATCTCGCGCGCAATCCCGGCGGCTCCTCGGCGGGCGCAGCGGCGGCCGCCGCCGCGGGCTATGGGCCGCTGCACCTCGGCACCGACATCGGCGGCTCGGTGCGCCTGCCCGCCGGCTGGTGCGGCGTTGTCGGGCTGAAGCCGAGCGGCGGCCGCGTCCCGATCGATCCGCCCTATATCGGCCGCGTCGCCGGGCCGCTGACGCGCTCGGTCGCCGACGCGGCGCTGATGATGGCGACGCTTGCGCGGCCCGACCCCGACGCGCGCGACTATTCGAGCCTGCCGCCCGAGGCGCTCGACTGGCGCGTCAAGCCGATCGACTGGCGCGGCCTCAAGGTCGGGCTATTGCTCGAGGCGGGCTGCGGCGACAAGTCGACGCCGCCGGTGAAGCGCGAGATCGAGCGCGCGGCGCGCGACGTCGCCGCGGCGGGCGCGATCGTCGAGCCGCTGGCGCCGTTCCTCTCCCAGGAGACGCTCGACGCCCTCGACCGCTTCTGGCGCATGCGCTCGCTCCTCGATCTCAAGGCCTTGCCGGCCGAGCGGCGCGCCAAGGTCCTGCCGTTCATTCGCGCCTGGGCGGAAGCAGCGGAGGGCATGAGCGGAGAAGCGACGTTCCTCGGCTTCAGCGCGATGCTGGCGATGCGCAAGGCGGCGGTCGCCGCGACCCTGCCCTTCGATTACGTGATCTCGCCGACCGCGCCCGACGTCGCCTTCCCCGCCGAATGGGCGATGCCGAGCAACGATCCCGACAACGCCATGGCCCATATCGGCTTCACCGTCGCGTTCAACATGTCGGAGCAGCCGGCGGCGTCGGTCAACTGCGGCTACGACGACGACGGCCTGCCGATCGGCCTGCAGATCGTCGGCCGCCGCTTCGACGATCTCGGCGTGCTCGCCGCGGCGATGGCGTTCGAACAAATGCGCTCCGCCGAGGCGCGCCCGTGGCCCGAGCCGCCATAGAAGAACTGGGAGGAAGCGCAATGACCGACTATTCCAAGCTGTTCGACCTTTCCGGCCGACGCGCGATGGTGATCGGCGGCGCGAGCGGCATCGGCCGCGCGAGCTGCTTCGGCTTGGCGAGTTTCGGCGCGCATGTCGTCTGCGCCGACGTCAATCTCCAATTGGCCGAGGAGACGGCGCAGGAGATCGCGGCGGAGGGGCGGTCGGCCGAGGCGCTCGGCGTCGATCTGCGCGACCGAGAAAGCGTCGAGGCGGCGGCGCGCCGCGTCGGCGTCCCCGACGCGCTGGTGGTCACGCCCTCGATCAACGTGCGCAAACCGCTGCTCGACATCTCCGAGCAGGAGTTCGACCGGGTCGTCGACCTCAATCTCAAAGGCTTGTTCCGCGCGCTCAGCGCCTTCGCGCCGGGCATGGCCGCGCGCGGCAAGGGCTCGATCGTCGCTTTCTCCAGCGTGCGCGCGGCGACCGTCGAACCTGGCCAGGGCGTCTACGCGGCGACCAAGGCGGGCGCGCTGCAGATGATCCGCGCGCTCGCCGCCGAGCTCGGGCCCAAGGGCGTGCGCGCCAACGTCGTCGCCCCGGGCGTGGTCGAGACTCCGCTGACCCAGCAGATCAAGCAGAACGAAGCCTGGCATCGCGCCTACGGCGAGAAGCCGATGCTCAAGCGCTGGGCCGATCCGTCGGAGATGGTCGGCGCGGTGGTGTTCCTGTGTTCCGATGCGAGCTCCTACGTCACCGGCTCGTACCTGCTGGTCGACGGCGGCTGGACCGCCGCCGACGGCCGCTTCGACCCGCCGCTGCCGAAGCGAGAGGGGTAAGGCGAGGCGACGGAAAAGGCGCCGCGCCATCATCGGCTCAGCGGCCGCCTTTGAGCGCGTCGGCGGCGACGGCGAGGGGCAGGACGAGCGACAGCGGCGCGTCGAGCAGCGCGAGCGCCCCATAGCTTTCATACCAACGCGCGGCGCGTTCGTTCTTGGCGTCAATCAGCAGAGCGACGCCGCCGACTTCCTCAGCGACGCGCAGGCAGCGAGCGGCGGCGCGCAGCAGCAGGGCGCCGCCGAGGCCGCGGCCTTGCATCGCCCGATCAACGGCGAGGCGGCCGAGACGAAAGACAGGAACGTCGTAGCGGGCGAGGCCTTTCTTGGCGAACGCGCGCGTCCGCGCATATTCCACCGACGCCGGACTCAGCGTGTGGAAGCCGAGCACGCGCGACGGCAGATCGGACGGGACGGCGACGAAGCACTTGGCGCCGCCGCTTTCATGATTCTGCCGCGCGTAACGACGCAGATAGAGGTCGAGGTCGGAATCGCCGCAGTCGAACGCCGCGCGATCGTGGCTCCGATCGAGCGGCGCTTCCTCCCATTTCATCGTCGCAGCGACAGAATGTCGCCCACGCGTGCGGCGCGGCGCAAGCGCTCCGGCGCCGGCGGCGGATTCTCCAGCAAGGCGAGCACCCGCAGCGAGTCGCGTTCGGACAGCGCCATGCGCTCGGCCTCGGCGATATCGGCCTCCGCCTTTGGCAGCGCGGCGCGGAGGATATAGCCGGTCAGATCGAGCCGCTTGAGCGCGGCGGCGCGCGTCAAGGTGGCCTTGTCTTCCGGTCGAAGCCGCAACTCGACGCGGCCGCTTTCAGTGAGGGCGCGGGGCATGGGAACCTCCTGATCGTCGCCCTTCCTAGTATACGGAATCAATCCGTACCAAACGATTCGGGGCGCCGCCTCTCCCCTTAGCCGACCCGCTCGATGACGAAGCGATAGACTCCCGCCTCGACGGAGGATTCGACCAGGCGGTTTCCGGTGGCGCGGCAGAAGTCGGCGAAATCCGCCGCCGCCAAGGGATCGGCGGCGAGAACATCGAGGGTCCCTCCGACGCGAACGTCCGCGAGCGCCTTTTTCGCCATCAGAACCGGCAGCGGGCAGCACAGGCCTCTCACGTCGAGGGATTTGTCGGCCACTTTCCATTCCCCGTTTCGCGCACGGCGACGCGCGCCCTTGGCGACGGCGAATCTACTTTTCCGTCCAGGCGTCGCCCGGCGCGC
>CAZKHF010000058.1:7628-12268 GCA_964552445.1 uncultured Bradyrhizobium sp.
GCGCGCCCTTGGCGACGGCGAATCTACTTTTCCGTCCAGGCGTCGCCCGGCGCGCGCCAGTCCGCCGCGCCGACAGGCGAGTCGAGGCGGGCCGCCTCGGCGTCCGCCCACGCCCGCATCGCCGCGCCCCATTGCGCCGCCGCGGCGGCGTCGAGATCGAGCGCGAGCGACCGCTGGCCGTCGCGGATCGTCACCTGCAGCAGCCTTATGCCGCTGACGAGATCCACTTGCTCGAGCAAGACGACGCGGCCGAAGGGCGCCGCGATCGTCTCCAGCCTGCGCTTTCCCGCCTCGCTCATCGCGCGAGCCTCTCCGCGTCGTCGACGGCGCGTCGCCGGCGCGCGAGCGCGGCGAACGACATCGTCCGCAGCCGATCAATGACGAGACCGCCGATCTGGACCATACGCGCCCTTTTACGCCTTCGCGGCGTCGATGCGGTCGCCCGCGCGGGTCCGGTTGAACGGCGGTCCCGCGGTCGCGGCCAAACAAAGCCCGTTCCTCCACGCGACGGGTTGTCCCAGATCAATCGACGGCGGGGCCGCCGGCGCGCGGCGGAGGCGACAATTCGCTGGCGAGCCTCGGCCGTTTGCGCGATGGTCCGCGTTCTCGTCCTGCGCGGCGGGCCGGCGCGTCCGAAAGCGGAGCAGCGATGGAGACTTTGCCGATCTTTCTCAACCTCGCGGGCAAGCGCGTAGCGGTCGTCGGCGGCGGCGGCGCGGCGGCGCGGCGGGTCGAGGCGCTGGCGCGCGCGGGGGCTCGCGTCCGCGTGTTCGCGGCGCGGCTCGACCACGAATTCGACGCGCTCGGCGAGGCGACGTCGTACGAGCGCGTCGCCCGCGAGCCCACCAAGGACGATCTCGCCGGCTGCGTCCTTTGCTACGTCGCCACCGGCGAGGCGGACGAGGACGAGCGCGCCACCCGCGGGCTGCAAGGCGCGGGCCCGCTCGTCAACGTCGCCGACCGGCCCGACCTCAGCGACTTCATCGCCTCCTCGGTCGTGCGTCGACCGCCGCTGATCGTCGCCATCTCGACCGGCGGCGCCGCGCCGATGCTCGGCCGCATGCTGAAAGCGCGGCTGGAGAGCGCCATTCCCGCCGCCTATGGCCGGCTCGCCGCCTTGATGGGCCGCGCGCGGGAGCGCGTCGCCGAGGCCCTGGCGACGACCCGCGCGCGCCGGCGCTTCTGGGAGCGCGCGCTCGAAGGTCCGATCGCCGAATTAGCGCTCGCCGGCGACGAGGCCGGCGCCGAGGCGGCGCTCGGGCGCGAGATCGACCGCGCCGCGCGCGGCGAAGAGGGCGAGCCGGCGGGCGAGGTCTATCTCGTCGGCGCCGGCCCCGGCGACCCGGACCTCCTCACCTTCCGCGCCGTGCGTCTGATGCAGAAGGCCGACGTCGTCCTCTACGACCGTCTGATCGGCGAAGGCGTTCTCGACCTCGTCCGCCGCGAGGCGGAGCGCATCGACGTCGGCAAGCGCCCCGACCGCCACCCCGCGCCGCAGGACGAGATCAGCGAATTGATGGTGCGGCTGGCGCGGCAGGGCAAGCGGGTGCTGCGGCTCAAGGGCGGCGACCCGTTCATTTTCGGCCGCGGCGGCGAGGAGATCGCGACGCTCGCGGAGCGTGGGATTCCGTTCCAGGTCTGCCCCGGAATCACCGCCGCGGCGGCTTGCTCCGCGTTTTCGGGCATTCCCCTCACCCATCGCGACCACGCGCAGGCCTGCGTCCTGGTCGCCGGCCACGGCAAGGACGGACCGACCGACCTCGACTGGGGCGCGCTGATGCGCCCGAACCAGACCGTGGCGATCTACATGGGTCTCGCCCGCATCGAAGACCTGACGCGCGACTTCGTCGCGCGCGGCGTCGATCCCCGGCTCCCCGCGGCGGTGGTCGACAACGGCGCGCGGGCGAACCAGCGGGTCGTGGTCGGAACGGTGGCGACGATCGCGGCTGAGGCGCGCGCCGCCGAGCTGCGCGGCCCGGCGATCATCATCGTCGGCTCGGTGGTCAAGCTGCGCGACGAGCTCGAATGGCGCGCGGCGGCGCAGGAAGCGAGCGCCGCCGCCGCGGCGGCGACCTTCATGCTCGCCAACCCCGCCGATCGGCCGCGCGCCGAGGGAGAGGACGGCTGATCGCGCGCCCCTTTCCCGCCCGGGCGCGCGACTTCAGACGCGCTCCGCGTCGAGCTCGCGCGGCGCGCCGGCGGGGGCGCAGTAGAGGTCGTGCAGCGTGGCGAGCACCGTCATGGCCTCGCGCCCGCAGAGCCGATAGTAGATGGTCTGGGCCGAGCGGCGCGTCTCGACCAGCTTCATGCGGCGCAACCCCGCCAGATGCTGCGACAGCGCCGATTGGCTGAGGCCGAGCGCGCGCTGGAGCTCGCCGACCGACCTTTCGCCCTGCACGAGGTGACACAGGACGAGCAGCCGCCACTTGTTGGCCATCGAGCGCAGCAATGCCGAGGCCTCCGCGGCGTGGCCTTCAAGCTTGCTCGGCTCGATCTCGGGCGGGACTGTCGTCAAGGCCGGCGCTCCAGGCGCGCCGCGGGCGCAATCGTCGAGAAACTGTCGCGCATCAAGAGAAGGCTCGCCGCTGCGAAGATCGCCGAAGCTAAGCGCGACCGGCGCGGCGAGCAATCGCGCGCCGGCGCGCGCCGCTCCGCGTCGAGGCCTTGCGACGACGCCCCGCCTCGCCCGCCCTGAGTCCCCTCGAGCGTCCACGCTGGCGGACGGAACCCGGGCGGCGAAGCCACGATGGCGCCGGGCCCGACAAAGCCGGCCGACGACAGCCCATAAAGACTGAGCCGGCGCGACAGCCCCAAACTGACGAGAACCGTCGCCCTCGCCTCGCGACCGATCGTCACTCGCATCGCCCTCAACAGCTTAGGCCGTTCCGCCGCCGCCGATGACGGGCGAGCGGCAGGAAGCTCCGTCGCAATTAAATTCTCCATTGCTAAATTAGATTATGCTAATATATAGGTCAAGCCTCGTTCGAGGGACGCCCCTGCGCCTCGCCCGCCGAGACGCGACAACGTTAGGAGAGAGAGAAGATGGGCAAGACCGATTGGCCGGCGACGACGAAGGAGCTCAACGCCGAGCTGAGAAACCTGCGCGGCGGCGCGAGCGAGGTGATGAAGGGCTTCTCGGCCATCGCCCAGGCGGCCCTCGCCCCCAAGGCGCTCGACGCCAAGACCAAGGAGCTGATCGCGCTGGCGGTCGCGGTCGCGGTGCGCTGCGACGATTGCATCGCCTTCCACGCCAAGGCGGCCGTCGATCAGGGCGCGACGCGCGAAGAGGCGCTCGAGGCGCTGGGGATGGCGATCTACATGGGCGCCGGACCGTCAGCGATGTACGCGAGCCACGCCCTCGGCGCCTTCAGCCAATTCGAGGCGGCCAAGGCCGCTCCGGCGAGCGGGGAGTAAGGCGCGATGATCCTCTCCCGCTTGTTCGGCGAACGCGACGCGAGCGCGTCGTCGCGCGAGATCGGCCACGACGAGCTCGCGCGCGCGTCGCGCGAGGGAGCCTGCGCCATCGTCGACGTGCGCGAGCCGCACGAGTTCGCCGCCGGCCACATCCCCGGCGCGGTCAACCTGCCGCTGTCGCGCTTCCGGCCCGATGAGCTGCCGCAGGGCAAGCCGGCGGCGCTGATCTGCCTCGGCGGCAAACGCTCGGAGGCGGCGCTGCGCCAAGCGCACGCTGCGGGCCGGACCGACGTCCGCCACTACCCCGCCGGCATGAACGGCTGGCGGGCGCGGGGCGGCGACGTCGTCCGATAACGCCGAGGGCGCTCAGCGGCCGGCGCGCAGCTTCAGCGAGGCGATGCCGGCGGCGAGCGCGACGCCCGACTGCGCCTCGACCGATAGCGGCTGCAGCGCGATCGAGCGCTTGAGGCCGCCGACCAGCGCGTTGGCGCCAAGCCTCGCGCCGACCGTGACGGAGGCGTCCGCGCCGACGTATTCGCCGGCCAGCGCGCCCGCTCGATCGCCCGCCGTCGGCGCCGGGCGGCAGGGCGAAGATCGCCACGATCGTGGGAACAATTGCGCCCGATCGCGACCACGGCGGCCGCGGCCGGCGCGGCGCGCCTTAGCCGCCCCGCGGGCGCTTCAGCGCGATCAGCGCCTCGACCACCGCATAGTCCTGGTAGCCGCAGCGCGCCAAAAGCCGGGCGGCGGCGGCGTCGAAGCGGCCGTCACGGATCAGCGCGTCGTCGATGTGGAAGCCCACCACCTCGCCGAGCACGAGATGGCAGTCGAGCCGCTCGCCGCGAAGGTCGCGTAGCGTCAGGATTTCCACCACCTTGCATTCCAGCGCGGCCCGGCACTCGGCGACGCGCGGCGCCTTCACCAGCCGGCAGGGCGCCGGCGTCAGCTTGGCGAACGCGAATTCGCTCTCGCCGCGCGGCAGCGGCGCCGAAGTCGCGTTCATCGCCCGCATCAGGTCGGCGGTGGCGAGATTGGCGACGAACTCGCCGCTCTCGCGGGCGAAGGAGGCGGTATCCTTCATCCCGGCGCTGGAGAAGCCGACAATCGGCGGCGCGTCGCAGAAGGCGTTGAAGAAGCTATAGGGGGCGAGATTGACCCGGCCGTCGGCGCTGCGGGTCGAGATCCAGCCGATCGGCCGCGGCGCGACGATCGCCTTGAAGGGATCG
>CAZKHF010000059.1:0-12226 GCA_964552445.1 uncultured Bradyrhizobium sp.
ATGAGCCACGAGCTGCGCACGCCGCTCAACGCCATCCTCGGCTTCTCCGAAGTGATGAAGTCGGAGCTGTTCGGCGCCCACGCCGTTCCCGCCTACAAGGACTATTCCAACGACATCCACTCCAGCGGCCAGCACCTGCTGACGTTGATCAACGAGATCCTCGACCTGTCGCGGGTCGAAGCGGGGCGCTACGAGCTTAAGGAGGAGGCGGTGTCGCTGCCCGGCGTGGTCGAGGAGTGCCGCCACCTCCTGGCGATGCGCGCCAAGAGCCGCTCGATCGCAATCGAGGAGCTGCTCGACAAGGACCTGCCGCGCATCTGGGCCGACGAGCGCGCGGTGCGCCAGGTGACGCTCAACGTGCTGTCGAACGCCATCAAGTTCACGCCGCAGGGCGGCGCGATCACCATCAAGGTCGGCTGGACGCGGGCCGGCGGGCAATATCTGTCAATCCGCGACACCGGGCCCGGCATCCCCGAGGACGAGATCCCGATCGTGCTCTCCTCCTTCGGCCGCGGCTCGCTGGCGCAGAAGAACGCCGACGAGGGCAGCGGCCTCGGCCTGCCGATCGTCAAGGGCCTGGTCGAGCTGCATGGCGGAGAATTCATCCTGAAGTCGAAGGTGCGCGAGGGCACTGAGGTCGTCGTCGTCTTCCCGCCCGAACGGGTGATGAACGCGCTGCCGCAGCTCGACCCCGACGCGCCGCCGGAAGAATCGCCCGAGCAGCGCGAGCAGCGCGAGCGCCGCCGCGCCCGCCGCTGGGGTCGACGCGAGGCGGCGTAGTAGGACCGCGCCCGCGCGACGGTCTCGCGGACGGGGTCCTTGCCGTCCCGCCGAAAGATCGCCGCCGCTTAGCGACCTCGGAGGCCTTGGCCGGCGCCGAACGGACGACCCCCGAGAGCGTCCGCGGCCAGAGCTTTCTGTAGTTTGCCGGAATCGGGCAACGCGCCCTCATCTGGCGCTTCGCGCCACCTTCTTCGGCAAGCGGGAGACGGGATTAGCAGCGCCGCCTCCGCCCCTTTCCGGCTTGCGAGAGGGCTGGGGTGAGGGCTTGCTTCAACCTCGAAGCAACGCGCTCTAACGAAACGCGATCTTCGTCGGTCGGAACGTGATCGTCGGTTTGGCGGGCAGGATCGTCGGATCTTTTTCGCCGCCCCGGACGATCGAATCGAGCGCCTCGATCTCCAGGTCGATCGCCTCCTGCGTCGGATGCAAAAGCGGAACGGAGAACTTCAGCAACGCCGCCTTGTCGGATCGGCGGAAGATCGGTCGTCCGCTTAGGCGCGCGATTGCGGTTCGGTCAATCGACAGGTCGAAGAGATATTGGCGGCGGCGGTCCCCCGGCGGAATCTCAAGGGTCAGCTCGAGACGGGAAGTCCCGGCCGGGCGTTGCAGGCGCAGCCGGTGCGACCGGGAAACGTCCGGCCGCTCGGCGCGCTCGACCTTGATCGGCCCGGCGCCGGGCAGGAGTCGGTTGCGCACGCGCCGGACGACGGCGGCCTCTTCTTCGAACCGTTCCGAGGCGCTCGAAGCGACGGAAGCAATCCCGCGCGCGAGGCTCTTGAAATGGCGGATGGCGCTGGACCCTGCGACCAACCGGAGCGTCTCGGCGAGAGGGATGTCGCGCGCGGGCAGGCGCGCGATCATGGCGTCGAGGTCGCGCGAGCACGGCAGAAGGTCCCGCGCGATCGTCAACGCGATGCGAGTGGCGGCGCGCGCGCAAAGATCGTCGCAGGCTTCGACGAGCGCGGCACCGTCATAGTCGCGGCGTACGAGCAGAAACGCCATGTCGAACATCCAGGCCAACGAGACGTCGGCGTGGGGCAACCGCTGGATCGCGTGGGACGCGGTGATCGCGATCATGTCGGCGGTCGAGGGACGCGCCACCGCCCGTCCCAAAAACGATCCGGCGACCGAGCGGCGCCACAGCCTGTCGATCGCCTCGTCCGGCAGACGGACCTGCCCTACCGGCTGGTGATGGATGTCGATGTCGCCGCGCCCGGCCTTCTTGAGATTGAGGCCGGCGCCGAACCGCTCCGCGATCCGGGCGAAATGGCTCGAGCGGGCCGATCGCCAGCCGATCGCCAGCGCGCGCTCAATCGCCTCCGCGAACCGCGCGCGCGGGACCATCACGTCGAGATCGCTGCAGAGGCGCGGGCCGCCGCCCGGTTCGCCCGTCGCCGACAGCGCGGCGCCCTTGAGAACCATCACCGGAACGCCCGCCGCGACCAGCGCGTCGATCGCGCCGACGGACTCCCGAAGCATCACCTGGGTTTGCACCCACTGCGCCTTGGCGACGCCGCGAATCCGATTGGCGTCCGGATCGCCCGGCGAAACGCGGTCAAGCGCGTCGGCGAGGCGCGCGAGAACCTTCTGCTCTTCCCAATTGACGTCGTCGAGCGAAATCGCGCCGCGCCAAGCCGCGAACGCTGCGCGCGCTTCGCCGTCGTCGACCGCGAACGCCGCTTTCAGGAGGCGGAGGTCTTCGCTCCTTGGCAGAAGCAGGGATTGAGCGAGCGCGAAGAGCACGACGTCAGGATCCTGATCTGTCGTCCGCGGCGGCGCGGCGGCGGTCGAGCGCGCGCTTGGCCGCCATCAGATAGCCGCGCCGCTTCTCCGCGTCGAGCGTATAGCTCAAGCTTCCCGGTCGGATCCGGCGCATCGCCAGATCGGCGTCCATCAGTTCGAACCGCATGCCCATCTCTCGCCCGCGCGCGATCCAGTCGACCAGTTCGCCCATGTTGCCGGGAAGGTCGTCGGCGAGAGGGCCGATCCGCCGCGCCAGCTCCGCGCGCATCAGAAGCGTCGTCCTCACCCAAAGGTCGACGAGAGGCCCGAAGTTCGGCGCTGAAGCGGATCCCTTGAACGTGCGGCCCTTCGCGAACAAGCCGCTCAGGCCGGGATCGGCCTCGAGCCGGTCGAGCTGAAGGCGCGCCTTTTGCGGAAGCCAGAGATCGTCGGCGTCGAGAAAGGCGACGATCAGGGTCGAGACCGCGTCGACGCCGGCGTTCGTCGCGCGGCCGCAGCCGGCGTTCTGCTGGCGAATGACTCGGACGAGCGGGCTTGCGGCGGACGCGGCCTCGGCGGTTCGGTCGTTCGAGCCGTCGTCGACGACGATGATCGCGGCCGGCGGCTCCGATTGGTCGAGCAGGGATGCGATCGCCTCGCCGATCGTTTCCGCGGCGTCATAAGCCGGAATGACGACGGAGTAGGTCCTATCCATTCCCAAATCGCTCCTCGACCGCGCCTCGCTGCCTGAAGAACTCGCCGACGTCCCCGATCCCCCCGCCCCGGCGGCGGCGCGCCAGCGAGCGCCTCAAGGCGTCCGCGAACCCGCGCCGGACGTCGAGCGTAGTGTTGGTGACGTTCGCGTTGTGCCGACGGTAGAGCACCGCGACTTCGTCCTCGCTCGCGTAGGGAAGGCCGGATTCGAGCAGCCGTAGGAAGAAGTCGGTGTCCTCCGCATGCGCCATGTCCTCGGCGAAGACGCCGATCGCATCGAACACGCGTCGGTCGAACAGCGCCGCCCCAAGCTGGACGCCGCGGATGGTCGCCGTCCGCGAGCCCGCCGCGGGCCGATAAGCGCCCTCTTTGACGCGCTCGAAGAATTCGATGAGGCCGATGACCCAGCGAAGCGCGTCGTTCCGTTGGAGATGGGCCATCTGGCGGGCGATGCGGCCGGGAAAGTTGAGATCGTCGGCGTCGAGAAAGCCGACGAAGCGGCAGTCGCCGGGCAGAGCGGCGAGGCCGACGTTGCGGGCGCGGGACACGCCGCCCTTCGGCGCCGCGATCAGCCGGACGTTTGAATGCCGCGCCGCAAGGCGGATCACGATGTCCCGCGTCGTGTCGGTCGACGCGTCGTCGATCACGATGACGTCGAGCGCAAGGCCCGGCTCGTCAAGCAGCGAGCGGATCGCCGCTTCGACGTAGGCCTCGGCGTTCCATGCCGGCATGATGACGCTGACGGGACTGCCGGTCATGCGGGATTCCGATCGATCAGCTCGCCGAGCGCGCGGGCGATGTCGTCGGCGTCGGTCGACAGCTCCAGTCCGAAAGCGGGCAGGCGCCGGCACAGGTCGGCTGCGAATACGGAGCCCGCGCGCTCGTCGTCCGGCAACTGGAAGACGCTGGAGGGCGCGAACGAGCGCATCGCCTCCGCCGCTCGGATCGGCTGGATCGCCGATCGCTCGCGCCTCGCGACGCGCGGGACCACGATCGCATGGATTTCGAGCTCCGGGGCGAAGACGCCGCCGCGCAGCGCCGAGGCGGGGATCTCGTGCTTGCCTTGCCAGTTGACGGCGCCGGCGGCGAGCGAGCGGCCCAAGCCGAAGGCGCGCGCGACGCCCGCGGAATCCTGCTTGATGAGGCGATAGGCCAACAGCCCCCGGACAGTCTCTTCCGCTTCGACCAGGCAGTAGTCGTCTCCCGCCGTCATGAACCCGCGCGCGATTCCGACGAGAACGGTCCCCGACTTGCCCGATCCGCCGCTCCCGACCACCAGCACCCCGCGCCCGTCGCGGCCGAGGCTCGCCGCATGGCAGAGGCGCGGTCCGCCTTTCGGCAAAGCCCAGTGGATGAAGTTGCGCAGCGGCGCCCCGTCGTCCCAGGCCGGGCGACCCGCGCCGTCGCGGACAAGCTGGACGCCGATCCGCGTCCTGTCGCTGAAGAACTGCCAGACGCGCGGTTCGCGCATATAGGTTCCTCGAAGCCCGTCCTCGGCGAGGATCGCGTTGAAACGCTTGCGATCGAACGTCTCCCCGCCCAGCGCGGGAAGGGCGGCGAGCCCGATCTCCGCCGCCACGACGGCGTAGACGGTCGCGTCCGTCAGCCCCGCGCCGGGCGACGCCGAACCGACCCGATCGGAACATAGCGCGGCGTAATCCAAGTCGCTGAACTGGACATCCAGCGCGATCCTTCCGACCGCGAGCCGACGGGTCGCGAGGGCGGCGGGGGAGAGACGTTCGGCGCGCGCAAGACAATCGCGCGCGAAGCTGACCAGATTCGTGGAATCGACTCGGGGAGCGCGCATCCGCCGCCTCAGACGCGACTGGGGGGCTTTCGCAGGGCCGGCCAGCCGACGTCTTCTTCGACGTCGTGGATGGGGTCGGCGAGAATGAGCTCGGCCATCTCGTCATAGGCGGCGAAAGCGGGAACCTCCGTCGCGTCGGCGATCGCGCTCGCCAGCCGAGGCGCCGCCGCGCTCGCTCTCGCATCGGGCGCCGCCCGCAAAAGGCCAGCCGAAATAATCGCGAACAGCAGTCCGGCCAACGCCGGCGAAAGGTCGGGACGGGCCGTCGCAGCCGCCTCCATCAGCGTCTCCGGCGCGTGCCCCGCGACAAGGTCGCGCCACGTGACCGCCGCGACGCCCGGCAGGCTGAAATAGCGGCCGTCGGCGAGGTTCAACACGATGATTTCGTCGCCGAAATCCTCAGCGACGACGTCGGGGTCGGCCACTTCATACGCGATCGACAAATCCATGACGTCCCACCCGAAATGCAGGAACCAGGAATCTCGACCGCCGCCGACCCGAACGTCAGCCGCGTCGGAACCACAATGTCGTCGAAGCGCGCCCCAAGCCGTTGTCCAGCCCCGCCGCGGACAACCGATTAGCGATTATCATCAAACCAGATCCCTTAAAGGCGAGCAAGCTCAAAACTGCCGGAGACCGGGCGAGACGCGCCGTTGCGCCGCCGCGCGAGCCGCGCCTCCAAGCGCCCGCCTATCGCTCGCCGCCCGCTTCGCCCTCCCGCGCCGGCGCCCCGTCCGCCGTGGCGTTGCGGAAGGTCACCGGCGACCGCGGCGTTTCGTCGACTTCGAGATGGAACACGTCGGGCCGCGCATAGTGGCCGACGACGTCGAAGTCGAGCCGGGCGCGGGCGATCTCGGCGAGGTCGATCTCGGCGGTCAGGATCGTCTCGCCGTCGAAGTCGGGGCCGGCGAGAGTTTGCCCCAGCGGCCCGACGATGGCGCTGCCGCCGCGGCTGACCACCGTCGCCGGATCGTCGCCGAAGGCGGTCGGGTAATCGGCGGGGTAATCGCCGCGCCGCGCGAACTGATTGGCGGTGAGGACGAAGCAGCGCCCTTCCATCGCAATGTGGCGCATGCTCGGCAGCCAGGTCTCGCGCCCGTCCGCGGTCGGCGCGCAATAGATCTCGACGCCTTTGGCGTAGAGCGCCGCGCGCAACAGCGGCATGTAGTTCTCCCAGCAGATGACCGCGCCGAGCCGGCCGACCTCGGTGGCGACCACCGGCAGGGTCGAGCCGTCGCCGAAGCCCCAGATCAGCCGTTCGCTGGCGGTCGGCATCAGCTTGCGATGCTTGCCGAGGAGCCGCCCGTCGGGCGCGAACAAGAGGGCCGAGCAATAGAGCGTGCCGCCGTCGCGCTCGATGACCCCGACGACGAGATGGAGGCGGTTGTCGCGCGCGATGCGGCCGAGCCGCTCCGACGCCGGGCCGGGGACGTCGATCGCGCTGTCGAAATAGCGCCGGAACTGCTCGCGCCCCTCGGGGCTGCGCGAGCCGACCACCGAGCCGAAGTCGAGCCCGCGCGGATAGGCGGAGACGAACGCCTCGGGAAACAGCGCCAGCCGCGCGCCGCGCCGCCCGGCGTCGGCGGCGAGGTCGGCCGCCTTTTCGAGCGTGCGCGCGACGTCGAAGGAGACCGGCGCCGCCTGGACGACCGCCGCCGTGAACGCAGGCCTCGCTTCGTTGCCCATGTCGCTTTCCTTCTCGCGCTTCGCCGCGCGATCTTTACACATCGACGCCGGCGCGAACAGCGCGCGGCGGCTTGCAGGCGCAGCCGGCTCAGACGCGCTCAGCGAGCGCATCTGCAGGCCGCCGACGTTTTGCGTTCGCCCCGCCCGAGGACTACACCGCTCGCGCCGAAACAAGGCTCGGAGCACGGACATGAACGGCGCGCAGACGCTCGCCCAGACGTTGGTCAACTGCGGCGTCGAGGTTTGTTTCGCCAATCCCGGCACCTCCGAGATGCATCTGGTCGCCGCGCTCGACTCCAACCCGCGCTTGCGCGGCGTTCTGTGCCTGTTCGAGGGCGTCGCCGCCGGCGCCGCCGACGGCTACGGCCGCATCGCCGGCAAGCCCGCCGCGACGCTGCTGCATCTCGGCCCCGGCCTCGCCAACGGCCTCGCCAACCTGCACAACGCCCGCCGCGCGGCGACGCCGATCGTCAATGTCGTCGGCGACCATGCGATCGACCACGTCCGCCACGACGCGCCGCTCACCGCCGACGTCATCGGCCTCGCGCGCCCGGTCTCAGCCTGGGTGCGGCGGTCGCGCAACGCGGATTCGCTCGCCGGCGACGCGGCGCGCGCCGTGCAGGCCGCCCGCGCCGCGCCGGGCGGCGTGGCGACGCTGATCGTGCCCGCCGATTGCGCCTGGAGTCCGGCCGAGCGCGCGGCGGAGCGGCTCCCCGACGTCGCGCCGGCGGTCGTCCCGGCCGAGGCGATCGAGCGCGTCGCGCGCCGGCTCGCCGACGGCAAGAAAACGGCGATGCTGATGCGCGGGTCGGCGCTGGTCGGCGAGGCCCTCGAGGCAGCGGGCCGCATCCGCGCCAAGACCGGCGCGCGGCTGTTGTGCGATACCTTCGCGCCGCGCACGGAGCTCGGCTCCGGCCGCGTCGTGGTCGAGCGCCTGCCCTATTTCGCCGAGCAGATCGTCGCCTTCCTCGCCGGCGTCGAGCAGCTCGTGCTGGTCGGCGGCGAGGCGCCGGTGTCGTTCTTCGCCTATCCCGGCAAGCCGGGCTATTGCGCCCCGGAGGGCTGCGAGATCGTCTATCTCGCCCACGCCGACGAGGACGGCGCGCGCGCGCTCCTCGATCTCGCCGACGCGCTCGGCGCCTCCGGCCAGCCGACGCGCGCCGCGTTCGAGCTCCCCGGCCTGCCGACCGGCGCGCTCGACCTCTCCGCCGTCGTGCGGACCATCGCGCATTATTCGCCCGACCACGCGATCCTGGTCGACGAGGGGCTCACTTCCAGCCAGGCGCTGCAGGCGGCGATGGCGCGCGCGCGGCCGCACGACCACCTGCCGCTCACTGGCGGCGCGATCGGCGACGGGCTGCCGATGGCCGTCGGCGCGGCGGTCGCCGCCCCCGGCCGCAAGGTGGTCTGCGCCCAGGCCGACGGCAGCGGCGCCTATACGATGCAGGCGCTGTGGACAATGGCGCGCGAAAAGCTCGACGCGACCGTGGTGGTGTTCGCCAACCGCTCCTACGCCATCCTCAACATCGAGGCGAAGCGGGTCGGCGCGAGCCTCAGCGCCAAGGGCCGCGCGCTGCTCGACCTGCACGACCCCGAGCTGAACTGGACGCGGCTCGCCGCAGGCATGGGCGTCGAAGCGAGCCGCGCGACCACCGCCGAGGAATTCGCCGCGCAGTTCCGGTCGGCGATGAACGGGCGCGGTCCGCGGCTGATCGAGGCGATGATCTAAGGGGCCGGCGCCTGCCGCGCCGCGCGGACGCGCTCAACGAGCGCGTCTACAGCCGCGCCCTTCGGCGCGGGCCCCTATTCGCCGTGCGAAGCTTCGTTGCGACGAGCACGGCCGAAATTCAGCTTTAACGCGCCCGACGGTAACCTTTCCAATTAGCGGTATTGTCGGCACGTCAAGGATACTGCTTTAGGTTAACGAAACATTTGCCGATCAATACTATTTGATTTAGTTGCCACACAATCCAACGCCGTCTAGCGTTTTCTCGCCCGCCTTCGCCCAGCGCGATCGGCGCCCGCCGGCGTCGGCGAGGGCTGGCTGCACAGAGAGCGAAAAGGACGCCTGATATGAAGCGCAAACTAGTCGGCGTAGCCCTGGCGGCCTCCCTGGCCGCGTCAGTCGCCCTGCCCCCCGCGGCGAACGCGGGCGGGTACGGCTGGTGGTCGCTGGCGCATCACCCTCACCATCACCACCACTTCATCCCGGGCAGCGGGCATCTCAACGCCTGGCCCGCCTTCTACATCATCGGCGCCGCGGCGAGCGTGATGCTCGACGCCGCCATCGTCTGGAACACGCAGTGCCGCGAGCTGACCAGCCAGGAGGCGTTCGCCTCGGCGTTCCTGCCCGTCGTCGGCTTCGCCTTCGATACTTACGACAACAAGTGCAAGCGCTGATTCGAACGCGGCGCGACCGCGCATCGTGAGCTAAACCGCCCTTGGCCGCCGCAAGCCGGCCAAGGGCGACGCGGCGGGAAGGTCGCTGCGGATGCACAGCGCGCGCGTCGCCGACCGCGTCATCGGCGCTTTCTCATGCTCGCCCTCTCCCCGTTTCGCGCGAAGAGAAGAGGCGACGACCCGTCGTTTCAACCTGATTGCAGCACGCTCTAATCGTCGCGCGGCGCGATCTTCGACGTCGGCGTCGAGTCGATCGCCGCGCCGTCGTCGGCGGGCAACACCGGCGCCGAGGGCGGACGCGCGTCGTAGTCCTGCACGGGCGGCGGCAGCGCGCCGGAGGGCCGAAGCGCCAGCGGCCCCGGCCCCACGCCGGGGCGCAGCGTCGCGCGCGAGATGTCGACCGGCTCTTCGATGTCGGGGGCGGGCGGCAGCCCGTCGGGCCGGGCGGGCGGCTTCATCAGCTCGGGCGGCGGCTGAGGCCGGCAGTAACGGCGTGGGCCGGTGTTGGTCGAGCCGCGCATCGCCAGATCGAAATGGAAGTGGTTGTAATGGTACACGTCGGCGCCGGGGCCGAGCACGGTGGTGAAATGCCCGCAGGCGCCGGCATGGACCTCATGCAGGAAAGCCGACTCCTCGGTGTCGGTCTTCTTCCAGTCGCGCACGATCGAGATCTCGCGCCCGTCGGCGAGCTTGAAGCCGGAGACGTCGATGGCGTTTCCGAACGCGTGCTCGGACAATTGCGCGCCGGGGATGTCGTCGACCGAGCGGCAGGAATAGGCGCCGAACACTTCGAGGCCGACCACCGGAACGCCGAAATGCGCCTCGGCCTCGGGCCGCACGACGTCGGCGAGCCATTCCTCCAGCGCCGGGATCATCGAGCAGTCGACGGTCACCGGCTTGTCGATCGAAATCGTCCCGTCGGCGATCGCCGAGACGCGGAACGGATGGGTCATGCCGCAGATGCCCGGGCCGTCGATCTCCGGCCGCGGCTCGACATAGGCGGAAGGCTGGACCAGCCCGCGCGACAGGCAGAGGTTCTCCGCCTGCGTCCGCCACGCCGGACGCTCGGCGCGCTCAAGCCAGCCGCAGCCGGCGAGCGAGAACAAAGCGATAACGCCGAACCCGGCAGGCCATACGCTACGCGCCATCGGCTAAACATGCGCGCTCCGCCTAAAGAAAGCCTAAACCACGGCGCGGCCGGCGCTTGCGGCGAAATGGCCCCGCCGCCGGCCATCGTCGCGCCGCACTTTGCCGCCAAACGGAACGGCCTGCGACGAAAGGCGCTCGAATCGAGAGGGTTGGCGATTGAGTTTCAGGCGGAGGAGACGCGGCGTGGCGGCGCTGATCGCGGCGCTAATTGCGCTCGCGGCGCCCGCCTCCGCTTTCGCCCATCCCCACGTCTGGGTGACGGTGCGCAGCCGCATCGGCTTCACCGCGGACGGCAAGGTCGCCGCGGTGACGCACGACTGGGTGTTCGACGAGATGTACTCGTCCTTCGCCACCCAGGGGCTCGCCAAGCCCGGCGAGCTGGCGACGCGCGCGATGTTCGCCCCGCTCGCCAAGGAGAACGCTGGCGGCCTCGCCGACCTCGGCTATTTCACCACCCTTAAGGTCGGCGCCAAGGCGGTCGATTTCGGCGCCGTCACCGACTATTGGATGGAAGAGCGGCCCGACCACCTGGTCGCCTTCCATGTCGTGCTGCCGTTGAAGGCGCCCGTCTCGCCCGGCCGCTATCTGTCGCTGCTGGTCGCCGATCCCGAGTACTTCATCGACTTCGAGTTCGACGACAAGGACCCCATCGCGCTCGATTCCGCGCCGGCGGGCTGCTCGACCTCGATCGCCAAGCCGAAGCCGCTGGTCGACGACGAAAAGAAAGCGCTCACCGAATCGTTTTTCACCAACCTGGCCCCCGGCGCCAACTTCGGCTTCAAGATGGCCAGCCGCGTGATCGTCGCTTGCCCGTGACCCGATACTCGCTGCTCGACCGCCTCCGCTTCGGCCTCGCCTTCGCCTTCTGCGCGCTGGCCACGTCGCCCGCCTTGGCGCAATTCGCGCGGCGACCGTTCGCGGTCGGCGGCGGCGAGGGCGGCGGCGGCGCCTCGGGCGGCGTGACCGGCTGGCTCATGGAAGAGCAGTCGCGGCTCACCCACGTCATGGTCGCCTCGGTCAAGGCGTTGCACGCGGACCCGACGGCGATGTGGGGCCTGATCGGCCTCGGCTTCGCCTATGGCGTCTTCCACGCGGCGGGGCCGGGGCACGGCAAGGCGGTGATCGCCTCCTACATGATGGCCAACGACCGCGCGCTGAAGCGCGGGGTGGCGCTCGCGTTTCTCGCCGCGGCGATGCAGGGCGCGGTGGCGGTGGCGCTGGTCGGCGTCGCCGCGCTCGCCTTCAACGCCACCGCGGCCGAGATGAACCGCGCCGCCGACCTGCTGGCGATGGCGAGCTACTGCGGGATCATCGCCATCGGCCTGTGGCTGATCTGGACCAAGGGCCGCGCGTTCGCCACGGCGCTGGTCGCGCTCATGCGCCGGCGCGAGACGCTCGCCGGCGGGACCCTCTACCCAGGAGCGCCGTGGCGCCCGGCGCCGGCCGCGCTCGGCGCGGCGGCGTTTCGCGCCCGCGCGCCGAGCGAAACAGCGGCCGCAGCGGATGATTGCGGCTGCGCCCACGCGCCCGATCCGGCGCTGCTCGGGGCGTCGTTCTCCTGGCGCGGCGCGACGGCGACCGTGCTCGCGGCGGGCGCGCGGCCCTGTTCGGGGGCGATCCTGATGCTGGTGTTCGCCCTCTCCCAAGGGCTGTTCGCCGCCGGCGTCGCCGCGACCTTCGCCATGTCGATGGGAACCGCCATCACCACCGGCGCGCTCGCCTGGGGCGCGGTGTTCGCCAAGGCGCTCGCCATGCGCTTCGCCGCCGGCGAAGAGTCGCGCGTCGCGCTGGCGGCGCGCGCCGTCGAGCTCCTCGCCGCGCTGCTGGTGCTCGCCTTCGGCGTCGCGCTGCTGGCGGGAGCGCAGGGAGCGGCGTGAGGGCGGCCGGCTCGGAGCCAGCGGCCTCAATTCGCCAGGGCTCCGAACTCGGGTTAACGGGGGTTAACGGGTTGCGCGGGGCGTGATT